>JBBQYL010000019.1:0-38776 GCA_038208735.1 Burkholderiales bacterium | reverse complement strand
CGCCATGTACGAGCACAACAAGGCGCCGGACAACAGCGGCTCCGTGTCCAACAACTTCTGGACGGTGGGCGGCCGCGGCTCCTACGGCCTGACCAAGAACCTGAAGTGGCTGACGGAAATCGGCTACTCCAGCCTGAAGCCTGACGGCGGCAAGAGCGAGAACGTCACCAAGGTCACCATCGGCCCGGCGCTGTCCACCGGTCCCGACTTCTGGAAGCGCCCGGAACTGCGCCTGTACGCGACCTACGCCGACTACAACAAGGCCGCGGCCGCCGACACGGCCAACAACTACGGTTTCCCGACCAACAAGACCAGCGCCGTGTCCTACGGTGCCCAGGTCGAGATCTGGTTCTGATCCTCGTGTAATCCCCGCCGCGACCGCCCAGGTCGCGGCGCACCATTGCAACCTGCAACCACGAATCCGTACGGAGACAAACACATGTCCAAGAAATTCAGCGCCCTGCCGCGCCTGACCGTCATCGCCGTCGCCGCCATCCTCGGCGCCAACGCTGCCCAAGCCGACGAACTCGAAGTCCTGCACTGGTGGACGTCGGGTGGCGAAGCCAAGGCCGCCGGCGAACTGAAGAAGATGATGGAAGCCGAAGGCCACACGTGGAAGGACTTCGCGGTCGCCGGCGGCGGCGGCGATTCCGCCATGACCGTCCTGAAGTCGCGCGTGATCTCGGGCAACGCCCCGGCCGCCGCGCAGATCAAGGGCCCGGCCCTGCAAGAGTGGGCCGCTGAAGGCGTGCTCGCCAACATCGACGACGTGGCCAAGGCCGAGAAGTGGGACGCCGTCCTGCCCCCGGTCGTCGCCAACATCATGAAGTACAAGGGCCACTACATCGCCGCACCGGTCAACGTGCACCGCGTGAACTGGCTGTGGGCCAACCCGGAAGCGTTCAAGAAGGCCGGCGCCAAGGTTCCGACGACCTGGGACGAATTCTTCGTCGCCGGCGACAAGCTGAAGGCCGCGGGCATCATCCCCCTGGCCCACGGCGGCCAGAACTGGCAGGACTTCACCGTGTTCGAAGACGTCGCACTCGGCGTCGGCGGCGCCGACTTCTACCGCAACGCGCTCGTCAAGCTCGATCCGGCCGCAATCAACAGCCCCACCATGATCAAGGTGCTGGACACGTTCAAGAAGATCCACGGCTACACCGACAAGAACTCCCCGGGCCGCGACTGGAACCTGGCCACCGCCATGGTCATCAAGGGCGAAGCCGGCATGCAACTGATGGGTGACTGGGCCAAGGGCGAGTTCCTGGCCGCGGGCAAGAAGCCGGGCACGGACTTCATCTGCTCGCCGGCGCCGAGCTCGGCCAAGGACTACACCTTCAACATCGACTCGTTCGCCATGTTCCAGCTGAAGAACACCGCCAACGTGCCGGCGCAGAAGGACCTGGCCAAGGCCATCATGTCGCCGCAGTTCCAGGAACTGTTCAACCTGGACAAGGGCTCGATCCCGGTTCGCCTGGACGTGCCGCTCACCAAGTTCGATGACTGCGCCAAGGAATCGAACAAGGACTTCGTGGCTTCGTCCAAGGCCAACACGCTGCTGCCGTCGATCGCCCACGGCATGGCCGTGCCGCCGGCCGCCGAAGGCGCCATCAAGGACGCCGTCAGCAAGTTCTGGAACGACGACAAGGAAACGTCCAAGGACGCCCAGGCCGAGATCCTGAAGGCCTCCAAGACGAAGTGATCGTCCTTCCGACGATCTAGCTTTTTCTCCTCCAATGGGCATTCGCCACGCGCGTTCAAGCGCGCGTGGCGCTTTTTGTGCTTATGCTCCCACGCGTCGTTGCCCGCGTCTAGAAAGCCTCGCCGCTTCATGCTCCGCCCCAAAGTTCCCAGTGCCTCCTGGCTGCCCAAGCTGGTGGTCGCGCCCAGCTTCCTGCTGTCGTTCTTCTTCATCTACGGCCTGATCGCGTGGAACGGCTACCTGTCGCTGTCCGCGTCGCACATGCTGCCGAACTACGACTACGTCGGGTTCTCCAACTACGCCGACCTGTTCGACAACGACCGCTTCCACGTGGCGTTGAAGAACATGCTGATCTTCGGCGTGCTGTTCATCGGCGGCGCGATGCTGCTCGGCCTCGTGCTGGCCATCCTGCTCGACCAGAAGATACGCGCCGAAGGCGTGCTGCGCACCGTCTATCTCTACCCGATGGCGATCTCGTTCATCGTCACGGGCACCGCCTGGAAGTGGATCCTGAATCCCGGCCTGGGCATCGAGCACCTGGTGCAGAGCTGGGGCTTTCCCAACTTCCAGTTCGACTGGCTGGTGGATCCCGACCACGCCATCTACTGCGTCGTCATCGCCGGCATCTGGCAGGCCTCGGGCTTCGTGATGGCCCTGTTCCTGGCCGGACTGCGCGGCATCGACGACTCCATCATCAAGGCCGCCCAGATCGATGGCGCGAGCCTGCCGCGCATCTACTGGCGCATCGTCGTGCCGTCGCTGCGGCCGGTGTTCTTCTCCACGCTGATGGTGGTGAGCCACCTGTCGATCAAGAGCTTCGACCTGGTGATCGCGCTCACCTCCGGCGGCCCGGGCTACTCCACCGACCTGCCCGCCACGTTCATGTACGCGATGTCGTTCTCGCGCGGCCAGGTGGCGCTCGGCGCCGCCAGCGCCACCATCATGCTGTGCATGGTGGCGGCCATCGTCGTGCCCTACCTGTATTCGGAATTGAGGACCAAGAAGTGACATCCATGTCGCCACGCGCATTGACCTGGCATCGAGCCATCCTCTGGACGGCGCTGATCCTCTTCGCGATCTGGTTCCTCACGCCCCTCTACGTGATGGTCGTCACGTCCCTGAAGGACATGGACCAGATCCGCGGCGGCAGCCTGCTGTCGCTGCCCACCAGCCTGAACTTCGGATCGTGGCACAAGGCCTGGGACCAGGCCTGTACCGGCACCGACTGCGGCGGCCTGAAGCCGTACTTCCTGAACAGCGTCTACATGGTGGTGCCCGCCGTGGCCATCTCCACGACCATCGGTTGCGTCAACGGCTACGTGCTGTCCAAGTGGCGCTTCCGCGGCAGCGAGGTGATGTTCGCCATGCTGCTGTTCGGGGTGTTCATGCCCATGCAGGTGGTGCTGCTGCCGATGAGCCAGATCCTGGGCTACTTCGGCATCGCCAGCTCCATCGTGGGCCTGATCGTGATGCACGTGCTGGCGGGCATCCCGTCCACCACGCTGTTCTTCCGCAACTACTACGTGAGCCTGCCCGACGAGCTGATCAAGGCCGCCATGCTGGACGGCGCGGGCTTCTGGCGCATCCTGTGGCGCGTGGTGCTGCCGCTGTCCACCCCGATCCTGGTGGTGACGCTCATCTGGCAGTTCACGAACATCTGGAACGACTTCCTGTACGGGGTGGTCTTCTCGGGCGCGGATTCCAAGCCGATCACCGTCGGCCTGAACAATCTCGCGAACACGACCAGTTCGGTCAAGGAATACAACGTGGACATGGCCGCGGCGTTGATCGCCGCGCTGCCGACCCTGTTCGTCTACGTTGTTGCTGGCAAGTATTTCGTGCGTGGCCTGACGGCCGGCGCGGTGAAGGGATGATGAGATGGGTGCGCTGACGATCAGCAACGTACGGAAGACTTTCGGCAATGTCGAGATCCTCAAGGGAATCGACATCGAAGTTGAAGCCGGGGAATTCCTGATCCTGGTGGGATCGTCGGGCTGCGGCAAGTCGACGCTGCTCAACATGATCGCGGGCCTGGACACCCCGTCCGACGGCACGATCCACATCGGTGACCGCGATGTCACGTGGCTGGCCCCCAAGGATCGCGACATCGCGATGGTGTTCCAGAGCTACGCGCTCTACCCGAACATGAACGTGGCCCAGAACATCGCGTTCGGCCTCGAGATGCGCAAGGTGCCCAAGGCCGAGCGCGAAGAGGCGATCAAGCGTGTGGCCAAGCTGCTGCAGATCGAGCCCCTGCTCGATCGCAAGCCGGGCCAGCTCTCGGGCGGGCAGCGCCAGCGCGTGGCCATGGGCCGTGCGCTCGCCCGCAATCCCAAGCTGTTCCTGTTCGACGAACCGCTGTCCAACCTCGATGCCAAGCTGCGTGTCGAGCTGCGTGCCGAGATCAAGCTCCTGCATCAACGCACCAAGACCACCACGGTCTACGTCACGCACGACCAGATCGAGGCCATGACGCTGGGCGACCGCATCGCCGTGATGAAGGATGGCCGCGTGCTCCAGCTGGGCACGCCCGACGACATCTATTCGCGCCCGGCCACGCGCTACGTGGCCCAGTTCATCGGCTCGCCGTCGATGAACATGATCCCCGCCGTGCGCTCGGGCACCGGCGCGTCGGCCAACGGCGTCGAGCTCGAGCTGACGTCCACCCAGCGCGAGGCGCTGGCGGCCAGCTCCGCGGGCACGCTCACGTACGGCTTGCGTCCCGAGGCCGTGCGCTTCGCCGACGACGGCGTGCCGGGCACGCTGCGCTTCACCGAGCCCACCGGCCCGGAGACCTACGCCACGGTCGAGACCTCGGTCGGCCTGCTCACGCTGCGCGTGCCGGGCTACATGGCGGCCAAGATCGGCGACGCGGTGCACGTCAGGTGGACGCCGGAAAGCGTGCACCTGTTCGACGCGACGACCGACAAGCGCATCGGTTGAACCCAAGGGGTCAGGCACCTTCGGAGCCAGACCCCTGTTCCGGCTCGCAGCGGATCTCGCAGCGCACGGAATTGGCCAGGAAGCACGCCTCGTGCGCCTGGTGGTGCAGCGCCGCCAGCGCGGCCGCGTCGGGCACGCGAGCGCCCGCGAATCGCGTGCGCGGACGCAGCGTGACGACGTCCACCACCCGCTTGCCGGCCGCGTCGCGGCCCATGCGGCCGTCGGCCGCGTCGTCGTAGCTCTCCACCGCGTAGCCGTCGCGGGACGCGATGTCCAGGAACCACAGCATGTGGCAGCTGGAGAGTGATGCGACGAAGGCCTCCTCCGGATCGACGGCACTCGCATCGGATAGCGGCGGCGGCACCACGTGCGGCGAGGAGGACGCGGGCAGCACCACGCCGCCGTCGAACGTCCAGGTATGGGCGCGGCTGTAGCGCCGGTCCAGGAAGTCGGCGTCGCCCAGGCGCCAGCGGATCAGGGCGGTGTGCAGGTGGGCCATGGCCGACTCAGCGCGAGGCCAGCGCCAGCCTGGCGCCGAGGGCGACGAACAGCGCGCCCAGCGTGCGGTTGAGCCACAGGCCCACCGAGGCGCCCACCTTCAGCCGGCTGCTGGCGAACGCCGTGAACAGCGCCAGCGAGTGGCACCACAGCATGCCGTTGACGTCGAAGATCACGCCCAGCACGATGAACGCCAACGGCTTGGAGTGCGCGTCGGGCGCGATGAACTGCGGCACGAACGCCAGGAAGAACAGCGCCACCTTCGGGTTGAGCGCGTTGGTGAGGAAACCCTGGCGGAAGATGTCGCGATAGCGGTTCACGCGCGGGGCGGTCGCCTCCGCGGTGAGCGACGCATCGGCGCCGGCGTGCACGCGCAGCATGCCGATGCCGATCCACACGAGGTAGCCCGCACCCACGATCTTGACGACGGTGAACGCGGTGGCCGAGGTGGCCAGCAGCGCCGACAACCCCAGTGCCGCCGCGAACACGTGCACGAACACGCCGCTGCCGATGCCCCAGCACGCCACGAAGCCGGCACGCCAGCCCTGCGTGGCGCTGCGCGCCATGATGAACAGCGAGTCGGGCCCGGGCGTGATGTTGAGCAGCAGTCCCGAGGCGATGAACAGCCACAGGTGTTGGGTTCCGGCCATGGGGCCTCCGTTGGAATCGAGGCCGCATCATCGCGCCTCCGCCGGAAGCAGTAAACATCGCCCGGCGGAGTTGTTTGTTGCGTCGGGCGGATTAATATGCCGGCATGGACAAGCTACGCGCGATGAAGACCTTCGTGCAGATCGCCGACGACGGCAGCCTGACCGCGGCCGCCGCGGCGCTGGGCATGTCGCTCCCGGCGGTGGTGCGCAGCCTGGCCGCGCTGGAGGCCGACCTCGGCGCGCGCCTGTTCCAGCGCACCACGCGGCGCATCGCGCTCACGCAGGAGGGCCTTCAATACCTGGTGCGCAGCCGCGACATCCTCGCGGCCGTGGCCGAGGCCGACGCCAGCCTGGCCGACGAGGTGCAGGCGCCGCGCGGCCAGCTCACCGTCACCGCGCCGGTGCTGCTGGGCCAGCGCGTGGTGGCCGACTTCGTCACGCGCTTCGTGGCCGCCAATCCGCGCATCCGCTGCAGCTTGCAACTGCACGATCGCTTCGTCGACCTGGTCGACGAGGGCATGGACGTGGGCATCCGCATCGGCGCGCTGGAGGACTCGTCGCTGGTCGCGCTTCGGCTCGGCGAGGTGCGCCACGTGGTGGTGGCGAGCCCGGCCTTCCTGCGCCGCACGGGCGTGCCGGCGCATCCGTCCGAGCTGCGCTCGCGCCCTTGCATTCGCCTGGCCACGCCGGTGCGAGCGGGCTGGGCGTTCCAGGACGGCGGCCGCAAGCTGCACGTGCCGGTGGACGGCCCGCTGGACTTCAACCACGCCGGCGCGGCGCTGCTCGCGTGCGAGCAGGGCGCCGGCTTCGGGCAGTTCTTCTCGTACCAGGTGCAGGACGCGGTGCAGGCGCGCCGCCTGCGCGTGGTACTGGCGCCCTTCGAACCGCCGCGCCAGCCGGTGAGCGTCGTCTATCCGAACGCCCGGCTGTTGCCGGCGCGCACGCGGGCGTTCGTCGATGCCGCGCGGCGCGAGCTGGCGCCGTTGTTTCAGGGCTGAAGAAGCGCGTTGCCGACGCCGGCGTTCATCGCGTTGAGGATGTCGCCATTGTCCTGCGACAGCTCCCACGCGAACACGCCGGCCAGGCCGGCCTGGCGCACGAACGCGCCCTTGGCCAGCACCGCGCGCGGATCGTCATAGCCCATGAACAGCGCGCTGTGGGCGTTGTACAGGTTCCACGACTGCGTGTGCGGATCCAGGATCGCCTGGTAGCCGTGGCGGCCGCGGCCGTTGCGGTCGAGGTAGAGCGCGGCGAGCTCGCGGTAGTCGCTGGCGCCTTCGGGCGCGGGATACGTGCCGGTGTGCGGCAGGCCGCTGAAGCCATGCCCCGCGGCCGGCGCCGCGACGCCCGTGAAGCCGCGGCCATACATCGCCACGCCGGCCACCAGCTTGGCGGCAGGCACCCCGGCGGCGGTCATCGTCTTCACGGCGACATCCAGGCCATCGCCCGCGTCGGGCGCGCTCGCAAGCAGCGCCGCATGGTTGCCGGTGCCTGGCGTCCAGCTGCCGTAGAAGTCGTAGGTCATCATGAAGATGTAGTCGAGTGACTTCGCGGCGTCGCGGTAGTTCACCTTGCCCACCAGCGCGCGGTCGGTGTTGATCGCCGCCGTCACCAGGTACTTGTGGCCGTTCTCGGCGGTGAGCGTGTCGAGCGACGAGCGCAGCGCCGCCATCAGGTCCGCATACCCCTGGCCGTCGGCCGGCGCGCCCAGTTGCACCCCGTTGGCCGCGCCATTGTTGGTGGGATGCTCCCAGTCGATGTCGATGCCGTCGAAGGCCGGGTGCGCGCGCAGGAAGTCGGCCGCCGACTTCGCGAACGTGGCGCGCGGCGCGGCGGCGTCGGCGATGTGGAAGAACGGATCGGAACCGCCCCACCCGCCCACCGAGGCCACCACCTTGACGTGCGGCGCGCGCGCCTTCAGCCGCGCGAAGGCAGCGTCGAACGTGTCGTCGATGGGCGAGGTGGCCAGCTGGAAGTCGCCCTTGCCGACGCACTTGGGCGCGTCCTCGGGCAGCTGGCCCGGGCCGCACACGTGCAGGAATGCGTAGACGATGTGCGTCACGCTGTCGCCGTGCAGCGCGTCCACCAGCGCGGCGGGCTGCCAGTTGGGCGTATAGACGCCGACAATCTTGCCGCCGCTGCGCTCGAACTCGAGCGGCTTGCCGCCGAACAGCGCGTAGGGCGCGGAGGCCGCCGCTGCGGGCGCTGTCCCCGGATTGGCGGCGCATGCCGGCGATGCCAGGAACGCACTCGAAGCGGCCAGCGCGAGCAAGAGGCGCCAGACAGGCGATGGAGCGGAGAGAAGCATGGGCGTCCTGGCGGCGGTATTCGGGCGCAGCTCGATCCACTCGAACCACTTTAGTACCACTATATATTCAATCGGTCTGCCTGGTGGCGGATGCAACCGGAATCGGCGTAGGGCGCCGAAGTTAGCGCCACTCGCGACTCATTGACGCGAATAAACGACTCAGTTGCCGCGCCTCACCTTTTTGCGCCCACAAGACAATTTCGCAAAAGGGGTTTCAGTCTGCCATGGCGAGAACAGCCAAATTGAGGGCAGGCAGCGCTATACACCCTCGTGAAGGATGCGAAGGCTGGTGACGCCACGGGTGACGGCAAGGGCAACGTCTGGCACGTGGCGAAGGGCTGACGGAAAGGGGCCAGGCCCTTGTACTTGGCTCAAAGGCGTGGCGGGGCGCTGGGTCAGTCACGACTCCCCCGCCTCGCCGTTCCGCGCCCGGCTTGCCAGCGGACCACATGCACTGTTGGAACGACGAACCGGGCGAGTCTCTTTTGTGAGGTCAGGAGGAGGAGGCCGCAGGTCGACGGGGGACACGAACAAAAGAGACTTGCCCGGTGAGTCGTGACTGATCAGGCGCGCCTCGCAACCCTCAACCCTCAACCCTCAACCCGCGAATCGCCTGAGCTCACCGATCCACGCCACCAGGCGCCCCCGTCAAGCGCCTAAGGTGTCCGCGCGATCGTCGCGCGCGTTCGCCTGCGCGATGCGGCTGCCCGGAGGCACGCTGCGCGTAAGCCATACGTTGCCGCCGATCGACGCACCGCGGCCGATGGTGACCCGACCCAATACGGTGGCGCCGGCGTAGATCACCACGTCGTCCTCGACGATCGGATGGCGCGCGCCGCCCTTGTGCAGCGCGCCTTCGGCAACGGTCTCGAAGCGCTTGGCGCCGAGCGTGACGGCCTGGTAGATGCGCACGTTGTTGCCGATGACGGCCGTCTCGCCGATGACGACACCGGTGCCGTGATCGATGAAGAAACGCGAGCCGATGCGTGCGCCGGGATGGATGTCGATGCCCGTCGCGCCATGCGCCAGCTCGGCCACGATGCGCGCGATCAGCGGCACGCCCAGCTCGTGCAGGCGATGCGCAAGCCGGTGATGGATGACGGCATGCAGGCCCGGATAGCACACCAGCACCTCGTCGACGCTGCGCGCGGCCGGGTCGCCCTGGTAGGCGGCCAACACGTCGCTGTCCAGGAGTTCGCGGATGCCTGGCAGCGCGGCGCCGAACTCGCGCACGATCTCCAGCGCGTGCTCGTCGAAGGGCTGCACGGCGTCGCCCGCGAAACGCGCGTGGTAACGCAGCTCCAGCCCGACCTGCGCCAACAGGGCGTGCAGCGCGGTATCGAGCGTGTGGCCGACGAAGTAGTCCTCGCTCTCCTGGCGCAGGTCGAGCCGGCCGGGGGTGGCCGCGACGCTCAGTCCTGCACCCACTTCAACCCCCTCAGGCGCCAGCCGCCCACCGTGCCGCGCCGACGATCTCCGTCGAGGTCGCCCTCGAAGCCCTCGCCGACATTGAAGACCGCCGTGAAGCCGATCTTCGTGGCGGTCTCGGCGGCGATCGCCGAGCGCTTGCCGCTGCGGCACAGGAACAGCAGCACGTCGTTCTTGCCCACCTTGGCCTCCAGCTCGCGCAGGAACCGGGGATTGCGCGTGAGCGCGGTGCCGGTGGCCCAGGGTACGTGCAGGCTTTCGGGCACGTAGCCGACGAACCTGCGCTCCTCGCCCGAGCGCACGTCCACGATCACGGCGCGGCCGGATTCGACCAGCGCCCAGGCCTCGATGGGAGGCACGCTGCCGGCGAAGGGCAGGCCGTCGGCGCGGGCCTGGCGGATGGCGTTCTCGAGAAGAATGTCTTCTTGCGTGTCGGCGAGGAGGGCGGACATCGGTGGCTCCTGAAATAGGACTATGGACGCCACGTTGCAGGTTAGGCCTCCACTCCTGCCGCGTGAAATACGCTTTGCGGCATTGCATACGCGGAGAGCAAACCGTCCCCGTCAAGCAGCGGGAACGGCGATTGCTCGACAAGCCACTCGCCACCTCGCCGGCCACCTCTTGGATCCGCAACCCAAAGACCTCGTCGTCGCCCGTCCCGAAGGCCTCTACTGCCCGCCGGGCGACTTCTACATCGACCCTTGGCAGCCCGTGCCGCACGCGCTGATCACGCATGCCCACGGCGACCACCTGCGCATGGGCCACGGACGCTACCTCACCGCCGAGGCCGGCCGGCACGTGGTCACCAAGCGGGTGGGCGCGGTCGATCTGCAGGGCCTGCCCTACGGCGAGCGCATCACGCACCGGGGCGTGACGATCTCGTTCCATCCCGCAGGCCACGTGCTCGGATCGGCGCAGGTCCGGCTGGAGCATGGCGGCCAGGTCTGGGTGGTGTCGGGCGACTACAAGACCGGCCCGGACACCACCTGCGCGCCCTTCGAGCCGGTGCGTTGCGACGTCTTCATCACCGAGTCCACGTTCGGCCTGCCGGTGTTCCGCTGGGCGCCGCAGCAGGAGATCTTCGACGGCCTCAACGCCTGGTGGGCGGACAACGCCGCGGCCGGCCGCGCGTCCATCGTCTACGCCTACTCGTTCGGCAAGGCGCAGCGGGTGCTGTCGGGGCTCGACCCGGCCATCGGCACCATCGTCGCGCATGGGGCTGTCGCGGCGATGGACGAGGCGTACCTGCGATCGGGCGTGCCGCTGCCGGTCACCAAGAGCGTGCTGGAGGCGACGCCCGCGGAGCTGCGCCGCTGCCTGGTCGTGGCCCCGCCCTCGGCGCAGGGCAGCGCGTGGACGAAGCGCTTCGGCGACTACAGCGACGCGTTCGCCTCCGGCTGGATGCTGCTGCGCGGCGCGCGCCGCCGGCGCAACGTCGACCGCGGCTTCATCCTGTCCGACCACGCCGACTGGCCCGGACTGCTGGAGGCCATCGAGGCCAGCCGCGCGCGGCGCGTCATCGTGACGCACGGCTACGTGGAGCCCCTGGTGCGCTACCTGGCCGAGCAGGGGCTGGAGTCGGGCGCGTTCAAGACCGAGTATGGCGACGACGAGGACGTGAAGGAAACCGAGGACGCGGCGTCGGAGGCGTCGTTATGAAAGAGTTCTCCGCCCTGTTCCTGGCGCTGGACTCGACCACGTCCACGAAGAAGAAGACGCACGCGCTGCTGGCCTACTTCCAGCGCGCCCAGCCCGCGGACGCGGCCTGGGCGCTCTACTTCCTGGCCGGCGGCAAGCCGCGCCAGACCGTGCCCACCGGCCTGCTGCGCGCCACGGCGCGCGAGCTCGCCGGCATCCCCGAGTGGCTGTTCGACGAGAGCTACGACGTCGTCGGCGACCTGGCCGAGACCATCGCCCACGTGCTGCCGCCCGCGCCGGCCACCGTGGAGCTGCCGCTGCACGTGTGGATCGAGGAGCGCCTGCTCGCACTGCGCGGCCAGTCGCCCGAGTCCGTCGCGGCCGCGTTGACGGGCTACTGGAACGAGCTTGATACCCCGGGCCGTTTCCTGCTCACCAAGCTGATCGGCGGCAGCTTCCGCGTGGGCGTGGCGCGCAACCTGGTGCTGCGCGCGCTGGCCGAGGCCACGGGCATCGATGCGAAGCTGCTCGCGCAGCGCCTGATGGGCTACACCGACAAGCACCACGCGCCCGACGCGGCGCGCTACGCGCTGCTTGTCGACCCCGCGCATCAGCCTGCGCAGGCCGAGTCGGGCCAGCCCTATCCGTTCTTCCTGGCCCATCCTTGGCAGCAGCCGGCGGAGGCGCTGGGCGACCGCGCCGACTGGCAGGTGGAATGGAAGTGGGACGGCATCCGCGCGCAGTTCATCCGCCGCGGCACGTCGTCGTGGCTGTGGTCGCGCGGAGAGGATCTGCTCAACGGCCGCTTTCCCGAGCTCGACGCGATGCACGCGCAGCTGCCCGACCACACCGTGCTCGACGGCGAGATCGTGGTGTGGCGCGACGGCCGCGTGCAGCCCTTCGCCGAACTGCAGAGGCGCATCGGCCGCAAGACGGTGACGAAGAAGATCCTGGCCGACCTGCCCGTGGCCTTCCTCGCCTACGACCTGCTGGAAGCGGACGGCGAGGACGTGCGCGGCTGGCCGCAATGGCGCCGTCGACAGCGGCTGGAGCAGGTGGTGGCGGACGCCGGCGCCTCCGCCCTGCAGATCTCGCCGCTGGTGGACGCGCCCGACTGGGCGGCCCTGGCCACGCTGCGCGAGGAATCGCGCGCCCGCGGCGTCGAGGGCTTCATGCTCAAGCAGCGCGAGGGCCGCTACGGCGCCGGCCGCACCAAGGACGTGGGCACCTGGTGGAAGTGGAAGATCGACCCGTACAGCGTCGACGCGGTGCTGATCTATGCGCAGACCGGCCACGGTCGGCGCGCCAACCTGTACACGGACTACACCTTCGCGGTGTGGGATGGCGAGGCCGGTGACGACGCCAACCCGCGCAAGCTCGTGCCGTTCGCCAAGGCGTATTCTGGCCTCACCGACGAGGAGATGCGCCAGGTCGACCAGCGCATCCGCCAGACCACCACCGAGAAGTTCGGCCCGGTGCGCAGCGTCACGCCCACGCTGGTGGTCGAGCTCGGCTTCGAAGGCATCCAGGCGTCGCCGCGGCACAAGTCGGGCATTGCCGTGCGCTTCCCACGCATGCTGCGGCTGCGCTGGGACAAGCCCGTCGACGAGGCCGACTCGCTGGCTACGCTGCGCGAGTTCATCGCCGAGGCGCATGCGCTGAGGCGGCCCGACTGATGCCCGCCAAGCCCGCGTCCGGCGCGGCCGTGCAACGCTGGCTCGCGGGGCGCGGCTGGAAGGCGTTCGCGTTCCAGCGCGACGTGTGGCGCGCGATGAAGCAAGGCCGCAGCGGCCTGCTGCACGCCAACACGGGCACCGGCAAGACGCTCGCCGCCTGGCTGGGCGCGTTGCAGGCCTTGGGCGTGGAGACGCCGCCGGCGCGTGCCAACGCGAAGAAGCCGCTCGCCCCGCCGTTGACGGTGCTGTGGATCACGCCGATGCGCGCGCTGGCCGCCGACACCACGCGCGCGCTGCGCGACCCGATGGCCGAGCTCGCGCCCACGTGGACCATCGGCCTGCGCAGCGGCGACACGACGTCGGGCGAGCGCGCCGCCCAGGACAAGCGCCTGCCCACCGTGCTCGTGACCACGCCCGAGAGCCTGACGCTGCAGCTGGCGCGCGCCGACGCGCAGGACACTTTGGCGCACGTGCAGCTGGTGGTCGTGGACGAATGGCACGAGCTGCTGGGCAACAAGCGCGGCGTGCAGGTGCAGCTGGCGCTGGCCCGGTTGCGCCGGCGCCGTCCCGGCCTGATGTGCTGGGCGCTGTCGGCCACGCTGGGCAACCTCGACCAGGCGCTCGCCACGCTGGTGGGTGCGCCCGCGCCGGACGCGCCCGCGCTCGTGCGCGGGGACGTGGCCAAGACCATCGTCATCGATACCTTGCTGCCCGAGCGCGCCGAGCGCTTCTCGTGGGGCGGACACATGGGCCTGCGCATGCTGCCGCAGGTGGTGCAGGCGATCGAGAAGAGCGGCACGACGCTGGTTTTCACCAACACGCGCTCGCAGGCCGAGCGCTGGTACCAGGCGCTGCTGGACGCGCGCCCCGACTGGGCCGGCGTGGTCGCGCTGCACCACGGTTCGCTCGCGAAGGAGGTCCGCGAATGGGTGGAGGCCGGGCTCAAGGCCGGCACGCTGCGCGCGGTGGTGTGCACGTCCAGCCTCGACCTGGGCGTCGACTTCCTGCCGGTGGATCGCGTGCTGCAGATCGGCTCGGCCAAGGGCATCGCGCGCCTGCTGCAGCGCGCCGGGCGCTCGGGCCACGCGCCGGGGCGGCCGTCGCGGGTGACGCTCGTGCCCACGCACAGCCTCGAGCTGGTGGAGGCGGCCGCGGCGCGCCACGCGGCGCAGGCCGGCCAGGTGGAGTCGCGCCAGACGCCGCACGAGCCGTTGGACGTGCTGGTGCAGCACCTGGTGACGATCGCGCTGGGCGGCGGCTTCGTGCCCGACGACCTGCTGGCCGAGGTGCGCACCACGGCGGCCTACCGCGACCTGGGCGACGCCAACTGGCAGTGGTGCCTGGACTTCGTGCGCCAGGGCGGCCCGTCGCTGGCCTCGTATCCCGACTTCCAGCGCGTGGCGCCCGACGAGCTGGGCGTCTGGCGCGTGCCCGACGCGCGCCTGGCGCGCCGTCACCGCGTCAACATCGGCACCATCGTCAGTGATGCCAGCATCAACGTGCAGTACGTGACCGGCGGGGCGCTGGGCAGTGTCGAGGAGAGCTTCATCGCGCGCATGAAGCCGGGCGACTGCTTCCTGTTCGGCGGCCGGCTGCTGGAGCTCGTGCGCATCCACCAGATGACCGCGTACGTGCGCAAGGCCACCGCGGGCCGGGCCGCGGTGCCGCGCTGGAACGGCGGCCGCATGCCCTTGTCGAACACCCTCGCCGACGCCGTGCTGCGCGAGCTGGACGCGGCCGACCATGGTGTGTTCGACAGCCCCGAGATGCGCTGCGTGCAGCCGCTGCTGGAGATCCAGCGCGCGTGGTCGGCGCTGCCCACGCCGGCGACGCTGGTGGCCGAGACGTGGAAGAGCCGCGAGGGCTGGCACCTGTTCCTGTATCCGTTCGCGGGCCGGCAGGTGCACCTGGGCCTGGCGAGCCTGCTGGCCTGGCGCGCCGCGCAGCCCGAGCAGGCCACGTTCTCCATCGCCATCAACGACTACGGCCTGGAGCTGCTCAGCGCCCGCGAGATCGCGTGGGCGGAGCGGCTGCCCGCGCTGCTTGCAACGCCGGAGCAGCCTGGCGCGCTTCTGGCGGAGGTGCTGGCCAGCCTCAACGCGACCGAGCTCTCGCGACGCCGCTTCCGCGAGATCGCGCGCATCGCCGGGCTGATCTTCCAGTCGCACCCCGGCGAGCGCCAGTCCAATCGACAGCTGCAGGCCTCGGCCGGCCTGTACTTCGACGTGCTCCAGAAGTACGACCCGGACAACCGGCTGCTGGCGCAGGCCGAGAGCGAGCTGCTGAGCCAGGAGCTGGACGTGCACCTGCTGGCCGCGGCGCTGGGGCGCATGCACGGGCAGCGCCTGGCCGTCGTGTCGCTCGCGCGGCCGTCGCCGCTGGCGTTCCCGCTGATGGTGGAGCGGTTCCGCGAGAAGCTGTCCAACGAGTCGTTGTCGGACCGCATCGCGCGCATGGTGTACGACCTGGAAGGCCGAGCGGGTGGCAGCGCGGTGGGCACGGCGGGCGAGGACGCGACGACCGTGTTCGCGCGGGCGCCGTTGCAGGACACGGCGCAGGATGCGATCGCGCTGGATCGCGACACGCCGGCGCGCCGAACGCCGCGCACGCCGCGCCGGCCGCGCCGCGCGAGGCAGGGCGCATGACCGGCGCCCAGCTGCTGTCGCTGGGCTCGGATGCCCTGTGGCTGCTGCCCGAATCCGCCGCGTGGCACGCCACGTCGCGCACGCTGTTCATCGCCGACCTGCACCTGGGCAAATCGGCCACGTTCCGCGCCCGCGGCCTGCCGGTGCCTTCGGGCACGACGCAGGACAACCTCGCGCGCCTCTCGGCGTTGGTGCGCGCGCATGACGCCCGGCGCATCGTGTTCCTGGGCGACCTGCTGCACTCGCGCCATGCGCAGCGCGCATCCGCCATGGCGCCGCTGCACGACTGGCGCGCCAACCACGCGGCGCAGCACTGCGTGCTCGTGCGTGGCAACCACGACTCGCACGCGGGCGACCCGCCGCCGTCGCTGGATTTCGAGGTCGTCGACGAGCCCTGGGCCGTGCCGGGCACCGTGGCGTTGGTCGGCTGCCATCATCCGCAGCGCGTGGCGGGCGCGGTCGTGCTGGCCGGGCACTGGCATCCGGCGGTGACGCTGCGCGGGCCCGCCCGCGATCACCAGCGTCTGGCGTGCTTCTGTGCCCTCGACGGCCTGCTGGTGCTGCCCGCGTTCGGCGCGTTCACCGGCAGCAGCCCGCAGGCGCCGCCGGCAGGGTCCCTCTGCTATCCGGTGGGCGGAGGGCGCGTGTGGCCGGGGCTGCGTGTCGACCGGTGAACGCCTCGCCACCGACTCGATTTTTGCGATCGGCGCCTCTTGCGTGCCGAGTTCGGGAACAATGCGCGCAATGACGAAAAGCTACGTGGTCTCCGGCGTCGGCTGCCGGCAGCGCGAAGAGCGGTTCGTCGTGCCTGCGGGCGTCCAGGTCATTTTCTACCGCGCGCGATCCCGTCCGCCCGAGATCGCCCGGCCGCGAACCATCCTCGAGGCGCTGATGGTCGCAGGCAGCGTGCTTCCCGACGCCGTCGCCGGGCCCGGAGAGTCGGTGCCGGCGGCCTTCTGCTGGGCCCACGGCGCCGAAATCCCGCGGTCAGGCGTGTACCGGCGCAGCACCGGTGCGCTGGTGATGGAGCTGTCGAACACGAGCGCTCCCCGCCCCGTCGCGCTGGCCCATATCGTGGCAACGCTGACAAGCCGACGCGCGGGACGGTCGACCGTGATCCACTGGTTGGTGCAACCTGGCGCCGCGGAGCCGGACTCCTCGCACTGGCAGCTGCAGTGTCCACGGCGCCTGTTCAGCATCGACGGCAGCGAGTCCCGACATGCAACACTGGGCGATTCCACGATCGCGCACACGTGGGATACCGCTCCGTCGGACGAGGCCGTGCCCCCCGGCTGGATCACGGTCACGCTCTGAATCAGCCCGCCGACCCGCCCAGGCTCGCACGCAGATACGGCGCGGTTCGGCTCGTCGCGACGCTCGACACCTTCTCGGGCGTGCCGCACGCCACGATCGCGCCGCCCTCCTCGCCGGCGCCCGGCCCCATGTCGATCACCCAGTCGCTGGCCGCGACGAGGCGCATCTCGTGCTCCACCACGACGACGGTGTTGCCCGCGTCGACCAGGCCCTGCAGTTGTGCCATCAGCCGGTCGACGTCGGACGGGTGCAGTCCCGTGCTGGGCTCGTCGAGCACGTACAGCGTGTCGCCGCGCTGCGGCCGCTGCAGCTCGGTGGCCAGCTTGATGCGCTGCGCCTCGCCGCCCGAGAGCTCGGTGGCCGGCTGGCCCAGCCTCAGGTAGCCGAGTCCGATGTCGCGCAGCAGCGCCAACGGCTTGCGGACGGCGGGCTCGTCGGCGAAGAAGGCCAAGGCGTCGTCGACGGTCATCGCCAGCACGTCGGCGATGTGGCGGTCGTTCCAGGTGACCTTGAGCGTGTCCTCGTTGTAGCGCGCGCCGTGGCACGTGGGGCACGGCGCGTAGACGCTGGGCATGAACAGCAGCTCCACGCTGACGAAGCCCTCGCCCTCGCAAGTCTCGCAGCGGCCCTTGGCCACGTTGAACGAGAACCGGCCCGCATCGTAGTGACGACGGCGCGCGGCGGGCGTGGCGGCGTAGAGCTTGCGCACCGCGTCGAACAGCCCTGTGTACGTGGCGAGGTTCGAACGCGGCGTGCGGCCGATGGGCCGCTGGTCGACGCGCACCAGGCGCCGGATCGCGTCGGCGCCCGCATGCAGCCGGCCACGCGTGGGCATCACCACCTCGGGCGCCGTCTCGTCGGCCTCGTCCTCGGCGTGCTCCGGTTCGTGGCCCAGGTGCGCACAGACCAGCTCGACCAGCGCCTGGCTCACCAGGCTCGACTTGCCCGAGCCCGACACCCCGGTGACGGCCGTGAACAGGCCCAGCGGGAAGCGCGCGTCGAGGTCGTGCAGGTTGTTGCGCACAAGGCCGCGCAGCTCGAGCCAGCGCGTGGGCTGGCGCGGCGGTCGGGCGCGCGGCGCGGGCTCGGCGAACAGGTAGCGCGCGGTGCGCGAGGCGGCCACGTCGCGCAGTCCGTCCGGTGGCCCGCTGTACAGGACCTCGCCGCCCTTCTCGCCGGCGTCGGGGCCCACGTCCACCAGCCAGTCGGCGCGTCGCATCACCTCCAGGTCGTGCTCGACGATGAACAGCGAGTTGCCTTGCGCCTTCAGCTGCGCCAGCGCGTCGAGCAGGGCCTCGCCATCGGCCGGATGCAGGCCGGCCGTGGGCTCGTCCAGCACGTAGATCACGCCGAAGAGATTCGAGCGGATCTGCGTGGCCAGGCGCAGTCGCTGCAACTCGCCCGGCGACAACGTGGGCGTGCTGCGCTCCATCGACAGGTAGCCCAGGCCCAGTGACTGCAGCGTGGCGATGCGCGCGCGAAGGTCCTGCGCGATGCGCTGGGCCGCGATGCGCTTCTCCTCGGACAGGTCGGGCGTGCGGCGCACGTCGGGCGCGGCCGCATGCGCGGAGCCGCCCGCGGCCACGCGACGCGCCGTGTCCGCGCGGGACTGCGCGCGCGTGGGCGCCGACGCGTCACGCGCGAGGTCGAAGCGCCCCCCGGCCGCCGGGGCCAGCAGCTCGGCCACCTGGTCGAGCGACATCTGCCCCAGCGTGCCGATGTCGGCCCCGGCGAACGTCACCGACAACGCCTCGCGCTTGAGCCGCTTGCCCTCGCACACGGCACACAGCCCGCCGATCATGTAGCGCGACACGCGCTTCTTCATCAGCGCGCTCTGCGTGGTGGCGAACGTGTGCAGCACGTACTTGCGCGCGCCCATGAACGTGCCCTGGTAGCTGGGCTCCATCTTCGACTTGAGCGCGGCCTTGGTCTCGGCGGGCGTGAAGCCGGCGTACACGGGCACGGTGGGCTGCTCGTCGGTGAACAGGATCCAGTCGCGATCCTTCTTCGGCAGGTCCTGCCACGGGCGGTCGACGTCATGACCCAGCGTGACAAGGATGTCGCGCAGGTTCTGGCCGTGCCAGGCCGGGGGCCACGAGGCGATGGCACGCTCGCGGATCGACAGCGACGGGTCGGGCACCATCGTCTGCTCGGTGACCTCGAACACGCGGCCCAGGCCATGGCAGTTGGGACAGGCGCCCTGGGCGGTGTTGGGCGAGAAATCTTCCGCGTAGAGCATGGGCTGGCGCGGCGGGTAGGTGCCGGCGCGCGAATAGAGCATGCGCACGAGGCTGGACAGCTGCGACACGCTGCCCACCGACGAACGCGCGCCCGGCGTGCCGCGCGACTGCTGCAGCGCCACGGCGGGCGGGAGGCCGGAGATCTCGTCGACGTCGGGCACGCCCACCTGGTCGATGAGGCGCCGCGCGTACGGCGCCACCGACTCGAAGTAGCGTCGCTGGGCTTCCGCGTAGATGGTGCCGAACGCGAGCGACGACTTGCCGGAGCCCGACACGCCGGTGAACACCACCAGCGCGTCGCGCGGGATGGCCACGTCCACGTCCTTCAGGTTGTGCTCGCGCGCGCCGCGCACGCGAACGAACGCGTCGCGGGTGACGGCCGTCGCTTCGGGGCGGTCACGGGGTGCCATGTCAGCGGCCCGTCCGCGGCTGCATGCGCCAGGCCAGGCCGGGCCTGGGCTGCCTCTGTCTTTCGAAGGGCGGCCGGGGATAGCCGGGATCATCGGTCTGCTTGGTCATGGCGTTCTCGCTTCGGCACAGGCCGCTTCAGCGGCAAGACGCGTACCCCGACGCGAGCGAACGCGGGTCAGCGCTCTTGCCGTCGGGCCGGCGCCCGTCCTAAAGTGCTCGCACCTTCGCCAGACCCACCCCGCGCCATGCCCACCAAGAAAGCCGCCATCGACTCGCGCGAGCCCCGCGTGGACGACTACATCGCCCACGCCGCGCCGTTCGCCCGGGAACCCCTGGCCTTCGTGCGCGAGGCCATGCACGCCGCCTTGCCCGACGTGACCGAGGCCATCAAGTGGCGCCATCCGTTCTACCTGCTCGACGGCCGGCCGTTCGCCAGCATGGCGGCGTTCAAGGCGCATTGCAGCCTGGGCTTCTGGAAAGGCGGCCACGCCGCCGGCCCCGCGCGTGACGCGCGAGGCGCCGTCCGTGCCCGATGACCTGGCCGCCGCCCTGCAGTCCCGTGCCGGCGCGCGCACGCGCACGCGCTTCGACGTCTTGACGGCCGCGCAGCAGCGCGAATACGTCGACTGGGTCGGGGAGGCCAGGCGCGAGGCCACGCGGGCGTCGCGCATCCAAGGAACATCACCCCCCTCGCCGCCAACCGGACGCCCCCATGGATCCCATCTCCCACCTGCTCAGCCCCCAGCTGCTGATCCCGCTTGCCGCAATCCTGATGCCGCTGTTCATCGTGGTGTTCGCGCTCAACTTCGCCTTTCGGTACCAGGAGCGCAAGCACAAGACGATCGTCGACCTGCTCGAGAAGGGCCTGCCGGTGCCGCGCGAGATGCTGCGCTCGCCGCAGCGGGCCGGCTCGGCGCTGATGCGGGCGTTGACGCTCGTGGGCGCCGGCGTGGGCACCTGCGCCTTCCTGGGAGCGCTGCTCGGTTTCGATCGCGGCATCTGGGCCTGCGGCCTGATCCCGCTGTGCATCGGGGTGGCGCAGCTGATCGCGCTGCGGCTGGAGCCGCAGCGTCCCCTGCAGGACGAGCCGTCCGCCATCGATCTTCAATGACCCGTTGACGTGGTTCGCGGCCCCATGCTGTTCGACGAGAACGCACGCGCCGAAGCGCAACTGGCGATCTGGCTCGCGCGGGCGCGCCAGGGCGACCGCCACGCGTTCGCGCGCCTCGTGCGCGCGCACCAGTCGCGCGTGCGCCTGGAGCTGCGTCGCCTGGCGCACGGCGACGCCGCGTTGGCCGACGACCTGGCGCAGGAGACCTTCGTGCAAGCCTGGTTGCACCTGGCCGAGTTTCGCGGCGATGCGCGCCTGGCCACCTGGTTGCACCGCATCGCGCTGACGCGTTTCCTGCAGCACGTGCGCCGCCCGCAGCTGCCGCGGGAGTGGTGCGAGCCCGAGGCCGACGCGGGCCCGTCGCACGACCCGCGGCCTGCCGAGGGCCTGGTGCGCGACGTTGAACGCGCGTTGCAGGCGCTCAGCGAGATCCAGCGGCTGGCCGTCGTGCACTGCTTCCATCTCGACCTGTCGCACGCCGAGGCCGCGCAGGTGCTCGGCTTGCCGCTGGGCACCCTGAAGTCCCATCTCGACCGGGCCAAGCAGAGTCTTCGCGAGCTGTTGGGCGCCTGGAACTCGGAGGCCGCATGACCGAACCCGACAGCCACGATGACTCGCTCAACGCGCTGCTGCACGCTGGCGCGGCCGAGCCCCTGGCCGACGACGGCTTCGTCGCCCGCACCATGGCGGCCGTCGAGCACGCCAACCGCGCCCTGGCCGCGCCGCGCCGGCCCGCGCCGGTGGCCCCGATCGTGCTGGCCCGCGCGCTGGTGGCCGAGCGCCAGGGCCAGGCGCGCCGAGCACGCCAGTGGCGCTGGGCCATCGGCGGCGCCATCGGGGGCTACTTCCTGATGTTGCTGGCGATGGCGACGGCACCGGCGCGCGCCACGATCACGCTGCCCACGCCATGGGACTGGAGCCCGCTGGCCATGCTGATGGCGTGCGGCGCGATCTGGGTCGCATGGCGGGAAGTGCGCGCGGACTAGCGGGCCGTGGCGACCGCGGGCCGGACCACCGGCGCGGCCCCGCGGATGAACGCCGCGGTATCGCCCAGCACCGGCGCGAACGCCGTCAGCGGCCATTGCAGCGCGCCCAGCAGCAACGCGTGGTTCACATGCTCGTAGGTCTTGAACGTGACCGTCGTGCCGCGAGCCTGCATGCGTTCCACCAGCGGAATGCTGTTCTGCTCGGGATAGACCTCCTTGTCGTGCACCGCCGCGCCGATGAAGGCGGGCAGCGGCTTGGCCAGGTCGTCCACGTGCTGGATGGGTTGGGTGTCGGGCAAGGTGTCGGGCCAGTCGAACACGAGCCTGACGCCCGGATCGCCGATCGGCAGGAAGTTGTACGGCCCCGCGAGGCCCACCCAGCCGGCGAGCTCGTCGGGCGAATGCCCCACCGCGCGCAGCCAGCGCGGATCGAGCGCCAGCATGGCCACGTTGTAGGCGCCGGCGCTGTGGCCGTACAGGAAGACCCGGCGCGGGTCGGCGCCCATTTCGCGCGCGTGCCCGAGGCCGTAGCCCACGGCCTGCGCGCAGTCCTTGAGGAAGTCCGGATAGCGCCCCTCGGGGTACAGCCGGTAGTCCACCACCATCACCGTGAATCCCTGGGCCGCCAGGGCTTCGCCGGCGAAGCGGTAGTCGCTGCGGCTGCCCATGTTCCACGAGCCGCCGTAGATGAAGATGACCAGCGGCGAACCGCTGGCCTTGTCGGCCTCGTCCAGCGAGTTGCCGGGCACATAGACATCGAAGCGCTGGCGGTCGCCCGGGCCGTACGCCAGGTTGGCCGGGCCCTGGTGGCCACGAACCGACGCGACGGCGTTGATCACGCCCAATCCCGCGCCGGCCATCGCCGAGCCCACGAAGGCCAGCAACGCGCCGGCGGCGGCAAGCACGCGCCAGGGGCGTCGACGGCGGGAGGAATCGGGCGAGATCGGGGAGGACGGCTCGGTCATGGCGGCGAGGATGCGACAGTTGAAGGGACGACTCGCCGCGACGGCGGACGGATGCACGGGGCGCGACCCGGCCTCCTGGCAGGCGGCAGGCCTACCCGCCGGCCTGGACGGCGGCGCCAGCATCGGTTTCGCGTCGCCGCGGTCGCTCGACAGCCACATCTCCGGGAACCCCCCGAAGCGGGCACTCAGTCAACGCGCCCCAGCGTGCCGATCGTCTTCGTGCCGGGCACCGGGCTGCGCTGCGCGCTGGCCTGCACGCCCGGGTTGGTCATCTGCTCGTTGAGCCAGCGCTGCAGGTCGCTCCACATCGCCGACAGCTCGCCCGGGGAGATGGCGCGCGCGTTCTTCAGCTCCAGCGTCATCACCGGCACGTTCTTCACCAGGCCGCCGTAGTTGCCCAGCGAGCCGGGATACACGCCCACCGGATCCAGCTGCAGGCTGCCCAGGCGGCGCGGCGCGGGCGGCGGGCCGTCGAAATCGAGCAGGCCGTAGGGCGCGTGCACCGACACGATGAGGTCGGGATGGAACTGGTCGATCTGCGCCAGCAGCCAGCGCGATTCCGGCTCCGACAGCGGCCGCAGGCCCGGGAAGCGGCGCGGATCCTTGCGGGTGCGCTTGATCCAGTAAGGCTGCGCGTCGCGCTGCCAGTCGGCGGTGGGGAAGTTGCGGTTCAGGTCGACGCCGTGGGCGTTGACGCGCGTGGACGGCGAGTGCAGCAGGCCGTCGGGATTGAGCAGCGGCACGAAGAGCCAGGCCACGTCGGCGATGGTGGGGCGGGCGGTACGGGACGGATGCGGCATCGCGCCGGCCTGCACGCCGTGCGAGCGGGCGATCCAGTCGAAGGCCAGCGTGACCGACGCCAGCTCGTCGCCGTGGATGCCGGCCAGCAGCAGCACCTTGAAGCGCGGCGTGCCGCCGGCGGGCACCACGTCGTTGGACCACAGCGGCACGCCGTGCACCGAACGGCCATTGCCGGCCACCAGGCCCGAGGCGCGGCAGCCGGGCAGGTCGACGCCGGGCACCTCAGGCGCCAGGCGGGCACACCACTGGACGAGGTCGGTGGACGTCGCGGCGGCGGCGGCGGAGGCGGAGGTGGCGGCGACGACGGCGACGGGCGCGGAGGCCGCGGCCGGGGCAGAGGCCGCCGCGCGCCGAGGGGTCGCCGGCGGCTTGCCGTGCACGTTGGCCAGCACCGGCGCCAGGCCCAGCGCAAGCAAAGCGGCGGCGCCGGGGCGCGCCCAGCGCGGCCGGCGCGCATGCGATGTGGAAGCGGCGGCCGCTCGAGGGTCGGCCCGGCCGCGGAATACATTGATCACGTTGTTTGTCCACCTTTCGACCCGCCAGTGTAGGCAGTGCCGATGCCCGCCCGTCCGGCGACGCGCCGCGGTCACGCGTTTCATCCACAATGAAGCCATGATCGAACCGCTGCTCGTCCCCCGTGAATCCTTCGACGATCCCGATGCCGCCGTGGCCCGCGTGATCGAGATCTACCAGGCCGGGGTCGATCACCTGCGCAAGCACCTGCACGAATTCGTGTCGGGCCAGGTGCCGGCGTCGCATGTGCGCGCCTGCTATCCCAGCGTGCGCGTGCACACCGACACCGTGGCGCGCGCCGACTCGGTGTCCAGCTACGGATTCGTGGCCGGCCCCGGCACGTTCGAGACCACGCTGACGCGCCCCGAGCTGTTCAACGACTACTACCGCGAGCAGTTTCGCCTGCTGCGGCAGCACCATGGCGTGCACATCGAGGTGGGCGTCAGCCGCGAGCCGATGCCGCTGCACTTCTCGTTCGCCGAGCACGACCACGTGGAGGGCACGCTCACCGCCACGCAGCGCCTGCAACTGCGCGATCTGTTCGACCTGCCCAACCTCGCCGCGATGGACGACGGCATCGCCAACGGCACCTACGAGCCCGGCCCCGCCGACCCGCTGCCGCTGGCGTTGTTCACCGCGCCGCGCGTCGACTACTCGCTGCACCGCCTGCGCCACTACACCGGCACCGCGCCCGAGCACTTCCAGAACTTCGTCCTGTTCACCAACTACCAGTTCTACATCGACGAGTTCATCGCGCTGGGCCACCGCGAGATGGCGCGCGCCGACTCTGTCTACGAGGCGTTCGTCGAGCCCGGCAACGTGGTCACGATGCGCGCCGGCCTGCCCACGCCCGCGGGCCCGGCCGGCACCGCGCCGCCGCGCCTGCCGCAGATGCCGGCCTACCACCTGCGCCGCGGCGACAACGGCGGCATCACCATGGTCAACATCGGCGTGGGCCCGTCCAACGCCAAGAACATCAGCGACCACATCGCCGTGCTTCGCCCGCACGCGTGGATCATGCTGGGCCACTGCGCCGGCCTGCGCACCACGCAGCAGCTGGGCGACTACGTGCTGGCGCACGGCTACGTGCGCGAGGATCACGTGCTCGACGAGGAGCTGCCGCTGTGGGTGCCGATCCCGCCGCTGGCCGAGGTGCAGGTGGCACTCGAGCAGGCCGTGGCCGAGATCACGCAGCTGGCCGGCGTCGACCTGAAGCGCGTGATGCGCACCGGCACCGTCGCCTCCACCGACAACCGCAACTGGGAGCTGCTGCCGCATCCGGGTCCGGAGCGTCGCTTCAGCCAGAGCCGCGCCATCGCGCTCGACATGGAATCGGCCGCCATCGCCGCCAACGGCTTTCGCTTCCGCGTGCCGTACGGCACCTTGCTGTGCGTGTCCGACAAGCCGCTGCACGGCGAGATCAAGCTGCCGGGCATGGCCAACCACTTCTACCGCGAGCGCGTGGAGCAGCATCTGCGCATCGGCATTCGCGCGCTGGAGCTGCTGCGCGGCTCGGGCGTCGACAAGCTGCACAGCCGCAAGCTGCGCGGCTTCGCCGAGGTGGCGTTTCAATAGCCTTGCGCGGCCGCGCGCAGCGGCGTAGGCTCCGAGGCCTGCCATCCGGCCGTGTCGCGGTTCGGGTCGCCGCGTCGCTGCCTGGCGTCCCGGCCCGTGGAGACACGCGCCATGACGATCTTCGAATCCACCGATATTGCGGCCATCCGCAACGTGGCACTGGTGGGCGCCTCGGCCACCGGCAAGACCACCCTCACCGAGGCCCTGCTGCTGCGCGCCGGCGCCATCAAGACGGCCGGCAGCGTCGAGCGCGGCACCACGGTCAGCGACCACGACCCGCTCGAGAAGCGCGTTGGTCATTCCCTCCATGCCGCCGTCGTCAACTGCCTGCATGACGGCGTCCGTCTCCAGCTCATCGATACGCCCGGGGCGCTCGAGTTCGTCGGACAGTCGCTGCCCGCGCTCGAGGCCGTCGAGACCGCGGCCATCGTCATCAGCGCCACCACCGGCGTCGACTCGACCGCGCAGCGCATGATGGCCCACGCGGCCGAGCGCAAGCTCGATCGAATGATCGTGGTCAATCGCATCGATGTGCCGGGGGCCGATTGCGAAGCCGTCCTCGCGCAGATCCGCGCGGTCTTCGGCCGCGAGTGCCTGCCGCTGAACCTGCCCGCCGGAGGCGGCGCGCGCGTCGTCGACTGCTTCTTCAACCGCGGCGGCGAGACCGACTTCTCGTCGCCCGAGGCCGCGCACCAGGCGTTGGTGGAGCAGGTGGTGGAGGTCGATGCCGAGTTCGTCGACCGCTACCTCAACCAGGGCGACGTCGAGGCTACCGAGCTGCACGCGCCGCTGGAGCAGGCGCTGCGCGAGGGGCACCTCGTGCCCGTGTGCTTCGTCTCCGCGCGCACCGGCGCGGGCGTGGCCGAGTTGCTGGACGTCATCGTGCGGCTGCTGCCCAACCCGACCGAGGGCAACCCGCCCGACTTCCTCGATGGCGAAGGCGCGGGCGCGAAGCTCGTGCACGCGTCGCCCGATGCCGGCAAGCACGTGCTGGCCCACGTGTTCAAGGTCACCGTCGACCCGTACGTTGGCAAGATGGGCGTGCTGCGCGTGCACCAGGGCACCCTCACGCGCGACAGCCAGCTGTTCGTCGGCGACGGCCGCAAGCCGTTCAAGGTGGGCCACCTGTTCCGGCTGCAGGGCGGGGAGCACGTGGAGATCTCGCGCGCCCTGCCCGGCGACATCTGCGCCATCGCCAAGGTGGACGCGCTGCACTTCGACGCGGTGCTGCACGACGCGGCCGAGGACAGCCACCTCCACCTGAAGCCGCTCACGTTCCCGGTGCCGGTGCACGGCATCGCCATCCAGCCCAGGCGCCACGGCGACGAGCAGCGGCTGTGGGATCTCGTGCAGCGCTCGGTGGACGAGGATCCGTGCCTGCGCATCGAGCAGGTGGCCGCCACCCGAGAGACCGTGGTCAACGGCCTGGGCGAGCTGCACCTGCGCATGCTGGTGGAGCGGCTGCGCGACGTGCACAAGTTCGAGGTGGAGACGCGCCCGCCGCGCACCGCCTACCGCGAGACCATCACCGCGAAGGCCGAGGGCCACCATCGCCACAAGAAGCAGACCGGCGGCGCCGGGCAGTTCGGCGAGGTATTCCTGCGCGTGGAGCCGCTGGCGCGCGGCGCGGGCATCGAGTTCGCGGACGTCGTCAAGAGCGGTGCGATCCCCGGCCAGTTCATGCAGGCGGTGGAAAAGGGGGCGCGCGAGGCGTTGGCCGCCGGCGTGATCGCGGGCTACGCCGTGGAGGACATCCGCATCACCGTGCACGACGGCAAGAGCCACAGCGTGGACAGCAAGGACATCGCCTTCGCCACCGCGGCCCGCAAGGCCACGTGGGTGGCCATCATGGAGGCGCGGCCCATCGTGCTGGAGCCCATCGTCGACGTCGAGATCGTCGCGCCCGCGAGCGCGATGGGCGACATCACCGGCGACCTCGCCTCACGCCGCGGCCAGGTCAGCGGCACCGAGGCGCAGCTGGGCGGCGCGATGATCGTGCGGGGCCAGGCCCCTGCGGCGGAGCTGATCGCCTACGCCACGCGGCTGAACGCGATGACCAGCGGCGAGGGGCATTACACGGTGGCGTTCTCGCACTACGAGCCGGCGCCGATGAGCGTGCAGAACGCGTTGCGCAAGGAGCACCAGCCGGTGGATGTCGACTGAGTTCCAACGTGTCAGTCCTGCGCGGAGTCGCAGGTTCCACCGAACGAGCCATCGTGGATCCTGCGACTGCGCGCAGGATGACGCGACTGCGCGCAGGATGACAGCCTTGGCTATTCTTCCTCGCCGCCCGGCGCGTCGTCGTCGTCGTCGCCGGGCTTCGCCCATTTCGACAAGGTCTGCTGCAGCGGCGCCGCCGACTTCACGAACTGGTCGGCCGACACCGTCTTGGCCAGCCGCACGCCGGGCAGCGAGATCGTGCCCAGGTACAGGTCGCCCACCAGCGGCTCCTGCTGCATCGAGCGGTCGATCAGCAGCAGCCCGCCGCCCACGACCACCGCGCTGCCGATGGCCAGCGCGAATGCGTGCCGGCGCGCGGGCAGCAGCAGGCCCATGTGGCGCCACATCATCATGGCGAGCGCGCCGACGAACACGAGGCGGCCTGCCTTGTCGAAGGACGGCATCGAGAAGGCGAATGCCAGCTGCCGCGTGGCGGCCTCCACCAGGATGGCCACCAGCAGCCACGTGAGTGCCACTTGCAGATGCGCCCAGAACGCGAACCGGCGCTGGAACAGCATCGAGCCGATGGCCCACACCGCGCACCAGATGACCAGGCCGGCAGGCGCCGACAGATAGCCCCAGGCGAGCGCCGATCCGGGTGAGCCCGGCACGGCGGACAGCCACAGGTCGAAGGCCTTCCACAGCGACGCCACCACGATGAGCGCGATCAGCGTGACCGCATGGCGGCGCTCGAAGATATGCAGGTCGATCAGGCGCTGCTCCGGCGCAAGCACCTCGCTGGCAAGGCGCACGCGAAGCGTCGTGGCGCCCAGCGTCATCTGGCCCGACGGCGGCAGCAGCGGGGTCGAACCCGGCGCCACGCTGGCGCGGCCCAGGCGGACGCCGTTGACGGTGGCGGCCGGCACCACGTGCAGTCCGTCCTCGCGCAGGTCCAGCGTGACGTGGTGCGCGGCCACGTGCGGGTCGTCCAGCACCAGGTCGCAGTCGATCGCGCGGCCGATGCGCACCGGCCACTGCGAGACGCGCAGGATCTGGCGCGGCTGGCCGTCCCGGTCGAGCGTCTCGATCAGGGCGAGCGTTTCCATGCGAATCCCTTGAGGTAATGGGTGGCAAGAAGCATCGCGTTCTCGAAGCTGACGCCGCGGGCGTCGAAGCGGCCCTGCACGCCTTCCGTCCTGGCATCGACGGACTGCGACAGCACCGCCACGTCGTACAGGCCCGGCAGGTGGCGATAGGCGCGCAGGCACATCACCGTGCGCATGGGCAGGCCCGCGTTCTCCACGAAGTCCTCCTGGCACTTGGGCGCGGTGAGGTCGTGCGTGCGCCGGCCCATGCCCTCGTTGCGGAAGCTCTGGCCGGCCTCCTCGGCAAAGCGCAGCGCGCCCAGCTTGCTGCCGTCGTAGACCTCGTGGCGCACGGCCAGGTCGCCGGTGCGCAGCGATTCGTTGATGAAGATGGCGGTGTCCATCTGGCAGTCGGAGCGCTCGAACGACAGGCCCTTGGACTCCGACGGATTCGACGAGCCCCAGCAGCGCATGAAGTCTTCCTGCGGCACCGGCACGCTGTAGTGCGCATGCTTGGTCTCGCGCCAGGGCAGCGCGACGAAGCGCGACGTGAGCTCCTGCTGGTGCGCCAGCAGCTGGCGCGCCATCTCCGCCTCCACCGACGTGGTGATGGGCTTGGCGTGCGCGCCGCGCGCGATGAGCGCCTGCGCGAACTCGCCCGGCACCAGGAAGCTGATCTGCTGGCCGTCGCGTCGCGTGGCCACGTTCACGCCGACGATGTGGCCGCGGTCGTCGAGCACCGGGCCGCCGCTCATGCCGGGATTCAGCGAGCCCGAGAACAGGATCTGCGGCAGGAAGCTGCGCTCCACCATGCCGTTGTACGTGCCCTCGACCACCGCGAAGCCGACGTCCAGCGGATTGCCCAGCGAGAAGATGCGCTCGCCCTGCGAAAGCGGCGTGGCGACGGGCCGGAACTCGAAGGTGCCGCGCGCGGCCAGCGTGGGCGGCGGCGTGGCCATGCGGACCAGCGCGAGGTCGTGCACGACGTCGAACGCGATCAGCTGCAGCGCGCCCTTGGCGCCGTCCACCGTCTGGTAGTTGAGGCGGTAGCGCTGCGGCTCGAGCGCCACCTGGCTTACCACGTGGTAATTGGTGAGGATCAGGCCGTCGGCGCCCACCAGCGAGCCGGAGCCCACGCTGGCCTGGCTGTCCTGGTCGCGCAGCAGCGTGCGCACCTGCAGCAGGCGCGGACGCCCGAAGTCGTAGAGGCGGCGCGCCGAGGCGGACAGGTTGCTGCTGTCGTCGGCGTCGTTGTCGGCCTGGGCCGCGGCACTGGATGCGGCGGCCGCGGCGGGCTTGGCCAGGGGCGAGGCGGGCGCCGCCGGGTGCGCCACCGGCGACGTGGCGTGCGCCCAGGGCGCGCCGGCCAGCGCCAGCAACAGGATGGAAAGGCGTGCGCAGCGGCGCCGGAGCAGGCGGTTCAGGGGCATCGACCCATCCTACCCCGAGCGCCCCGGGCGGCCGTCGGGAGGCCGTCGGGGGGCTGTCGGGAAAGGCCAAGGCGCGGGCGGACAGCACGCAGGAACACGACCCTTTATCATTACTCCCCATGCACGCCCCCCGAGACGTGGCGTCTATCCGCCTGGACAACGCACTTGCGCTGTTCGACGAATTCGTCCGCAACACCATCAAGCACCCCGACGCCGCCACGCTGCGGGGACTGGAACGCCGTTTCGCCGAAAGGCTGCAGATCCAGCCGAGCTACTGGAGCCAGATCAAGAGCCGTTCGCGACTGATCGGCGAACGCCTGGCCCGGCAGTTCGAGCAGAACTGCCAGAAGGCCGTCGGCTGGATGGACACCGACCATGGCGGCGCCCCGGCGACCACCGCCGTCGTGCCGCTCACGACCGGCGACAGCCCGCTCCCCCAGGACGACGACGAGCGCTTCATCACGGGCCTGGTGCTCACCTATTACCGGCGCCACCCACAACGCGCCCGCACCCGCCTTCTGGACCTGCTGGGCGAGGTGCTGATGCCCGAGGCCACGCCACCGCCGACGCCCGCCGCCGCGCCGGTGCCCGCACCGCGCAAGCTGGCGCCGGGCGTCATTCCCCGGCCGCCCACCCCGCCGGCCGCGCCCGACGATCCGATGGCGCTATGGCAATCCGCCCAGACGGGCATCGCGCCGCTGAAGAAGAAGCGGTGACGAGGGATTGACAGCGTGAGCAACATGCGTTGCTCACGCTAAAAAACGGCGAATGCGCGCGCACGTCGGCCCTCGGCGACCCGTGCCATCGCCAGGCGCGCGGCGTTTGCGCGACAGTCCCCCGCGGCACGGATCAAATGATTGATAAAGTGCTTGTGCAAGATCAATCTTTGTTTATCATTGGATCAAGCGTTTAAAAGCTGCCGTCCGTCCCAGGGGCTCCGGCCGCGCCGCGCGACACTCCGCCCCGCCCCGCCCCGCCACCCCTCACGAGCCTTCATGCGTCCAGTTTCGAATCGATCCCGCATTGCCTGCGCAGCCGCCTTCCCGGCCCTGCGTGGCGTCCGCGTCGCTCGTTTCCTGGCCCGTCGCAATCCGGGCACCCCGTTCCCGATTCCGCTCTGAGTCCGCGAGAGATCCTCTTCGCGAAGGCCCGGGCGGTTGCATCAACCCCCCGGGCCTTCGCCATTTCGGCCTGTCATTTTGAAAGCAGACCATGACCAAGTTGATCGTCAAAGCCTCCAAGCCCCGCAATCCGCTCGTCGCTGCCGCGCGTTTTCGCCAGGCCGGCCAGCACGGCGGCCGCGCAGCCACCGCACGCCGCGAAGGCCGACTGGCCCTGCAACGCGAACTCTCCACCCTCGACCTGCCGCGCGACGTGCGCAGCAAGCCGCCCAGCCTCTGAATCCAGCCTTGCGGCCGAAGCGCCGCTCCGGAGAACGACATGACCCCCGTCCTGACCGGCCACCGCCTCGCGCGACGGCCCACCTTCAGCGATTCCTGGCGCCGCGTCGTGGCGCACCTGTTGCGCAGCGCCAGCACCGCGCTCGCCCGTCAGGCGCGTGACGTCGCTCGACCGCTGCACGCCCGCCAACGCCGCAGCCAGGCCGACATGAGCGTGGAATTCCACGCCGAGGCCGGCGCGCCCGAAGGCGCGTTGTACGTGGACGGCCGGCTCGTGGGCTACCTCGACGTGCGCCGCCTGTAGTCGTGAACGAGTCCCGTGGTCGCCGCGCGTGGCGACCACGGGAACTCAAGTCGGTGCGCCGGAGTCCGATAACCGAGCAACTGGACGTCTCCGAACCGCGGGGACGCCATCACCCGGGTTCCGAGATTCCCGCCATGAGTGCCCTGCCCGCCGACCCCTTCCTTGTGCCGCTCGACGTGGACGGCTGGGTGCGCTACTTCCGACAGGTCGAGATCCCCGTGCTCGCGAGCACCGCGGCCGCCATCGAGGACATGCGCCTGATCGAGGACGACGTCGACGCGCGCATCATCTCCGAGCTCGTCGGCCGCGATCCGCTGATGACGCTCAAGCTGCTCATCCATGCATCCACGCAAGGCACCAACCGCCGCCTCACCGACGCCGAGACCGTGGTGGAGGCACTGGTGCTGATGGGCATCACGCCGTTCTTCCGCGCATTCGGGCCGCAGCCCACGGTGGAGGATCACCTGGGCAGCCACCCCGAGGCGCTGGCGGGCCTGCAGCACGTGATGCTGCGCGCCGACCGCGCCGCGCGATTCGCCGCCAGCTTCGCCATCCACCGCTCCGACCACGACGCCGTGGTGCTGCACGAGGCCGCGCAGCTGCACGACTTCACCGAGATGCTGCTGTGGCTGCATGCGCCGGAGCTCGCGCTCGAGCTGCAACGCCGCCAGCAGGCGGACGCCACGCTGCGCTCGTGCGTCGCGCAGCGCGACGTGCTCAACGCCGAGCTGAACGACATCCAGCACGTGCTGATGCAGGTGTGGCACCTGCCCGAGATCCTGGTCCGCATCACCGACGACACCCACGCCGAGAACTCGCAGGTGCGCAACGTGTTGCTGGCCATCCGGCTTGCGCGGCACACCATGGACGGATGGGAGAACCCGGCGCTGCCGGACGACATCCGCGACATCGCGCAGCTGCTTCACATGAGCATCGAGCCAACACGGGCGCTGCTGCTGGATATCGATACCGACTAGTACTCGATCCTCCAGCGGATCTCGTTCCAGATTTCTTCGCGCCCCGTCAGCGCGATGTGCCCGACACCCCTCAGCTGCTTGGCTTCGCTGCCGGGAAACACGGCCGTCGGCGGCGGATAGACGATCTGGTCGCTCTCGCTCCACCAGCTCGTGATGATGCCGTGCAGTGTCGGCGGCTCGCGCGATGCGAGCGAACGCATCCAGTCGCTGTCCACGCGCATCTGCCGCGCATTGGCGGCCATGGCCAGCCGCGCCAGCCAGGTGCCGCGGTGCGGCGTGCCGATGGTGATCAGGCGCGCGGCTTCCTCGGTGCCGTCGCTGCGCCGGTGCGCCGCGCGCGAGCGCAACCAGGCGCGCGCCACCAGGCCCCCCATGCTGTGCGCGACGATCACCGGCGCGAGTCCGGTGGCTGCCTCGATGCGATGGACGGCGCGCTCCACCAGCGGGATGTACTCGTCCAGGCTGGTGAACACGGGCTCCAGGCTGATCGCGACGAACGCGCGGTCGAGCTTGAGCAGGCGCTTCATCCATGGGTTCCAGAGGCCCCGGTTGCAGAGGTAGCCGTGGATGAACACGACGCCGCGCAGGCCGCGCGACGCGCGCGGCAAGTGATCCTCGATCGCGTTGGAGCGCCAGGGCATGCGCCAGCCGAAGATGGCCGTGGAGGTCATCCATTCGCCCAGAAGCGCGCGCGGGAGGTCGCGCCAGCGGGCCGCGGGCGCGCCGTTGGCGCTGGCTATGCGGCGCGCCACCAGCATCTCGATGGCCAGCAGGGTCGGATGACCCAGCACCAGCGCGTAGAGAACGATCCAGCCGCCGGTCGTCCAGCCCGTCACGCGCCCAATGGCCAGCAGGGTGCCGAACAGGGCGAACCAGGCAACGAACAGCAGTCGAGTGACGCGGGCCAGCATGCACCGAGTATCACGCAGCGCTGCCCCCGGCGAGCGGCGGTGTTCCGGACGCCGTAGCCCGACCGTGGGATCACGGCTGATACGCTTGCCGCATGAGTGACGTCGCCGCCCGCATTGTCCAGTCCCTGGCCGCCGTCGAGATCGAGCGCCGGCGGCGGGCCACCGCGCCGGGACTGGCCGACGCCGTGGCGGCGCTGAAGGCGTACCAGCAGCGCCGGTTCGCCCGCACGCACGCCGAGCTGCTCGCGCACCCGCGCTACGGCCGCGCCGCCAACTTCTTCCTCAACGAGCTGTATGGGCCGCAGGACTTCACGCAGCGCGACGCCCAGTTCAGCCGCGTCGTGCCGGCGCTGGTGCGGCTGTTTCCGGCCGACACGGTGGCCACGGTGGAAGCGCTCGCAGCCGTGCATGCGCTGTCGGAGCGACTCGACACCGCGATGGCGATCCACCTGGCCGGCGCGACGCCGGCGCGCTCGAGCTACCTGCGCGCCTGGCAGGCCACCGGCGAGATCGCCGCACGGGCGCGCCAGATCGAGCTGGTGATGCGCGTGGGCGAGGCGCTCGACCGGCACACGCGCAGCTTCGTGCTGCGTGCCAGCCTGAAGGCGATGCGCGGGCCGGCGCGTGCCGCGGGGATGGGCTCGCTGCAGGCGTTCCTGGAGGACGGCTTCGAGGCGTTCGGCGCCATGCGCGGATCGCAGGAGTTCCTGGCGACGATCCACGCGCGCGAGACGGCACTTGCCAAGCGCCTTTTCGATCCCGCCGCTGTCTCCGCCGTGACACGAACGTTGGCGCCGGACGACGTCCTGACCCAGTTGCCATAGCCGGTTTCCCCGGATAGCCGCGCCGGCATGCTGGATCACAATGTTCCTCCATGACCGATGCCCTTGCCACTCTCGTTTCCGCCGCTGCCACCCCACGCCCCTGGCTGAACGCCTACCCGCCCGGCGTGCCCGGCGAGGTGGCGGTCGACACCTATTCATCGCTCGTGCCGCTGCTGGAGGAGTCGTGGACCACGCACGCGAGGCGCGACGCCGCGGCCTGCATGGGCGTGCGCATCACGTATGGCGAGGTCGACGAGCGCTCGAAGGCGCTGGGCTCGTGGCTGCAGTCGCAAGGCCTCAAGCGCGGCGACCGCGTGGCCGTGATGATGCCCAACGTACCGCAGTACCTGGTGGCGATCGGCGCCATCCTGCGCGTGGGCGGCGTGGTGGTCAACGTCAATCCGCTGTACACGGCGCGCGAACTCCAGCACCAGCTGGCCGACTCAGGCGCGACGGTCATCGTCGTGCTGGAGAACTTCGCGCACACGCTCGAGGCCGTGATCGCCCGGACCGACGTACGCCACGTGGTGCTCGCCTCGATGGGCGACATGCTGGGCTTCGCCAAGGGACGGCTCGTCAACTTCGTGCTGCGCCACATCAAGAAGATGGTGCCCGAGTTCCGCCTGCCCCAGGGCGAGGGCAAGAGCGTCACGCGCTTCAACATGGCCGTGGCGCAGGGCACTCGCAGCGCGCTGCAGCCGGTGGCCGTCGGCCTCGACGACATCGCGTTCCTGCAGTACACGGGCGGCACCACCGGCGTGTCCAAGGGCGCCACCCTGCTGCACCGCAACGTGCTGGCCAACATCCTGCAGAGCGAGGCCTGGTTCAAGCCGATGTTCGACCGGCTGGGCGACAAGCCGCTCGCCATCGTCTGCGCGCTGCCGCTGTATCACATCTATGCACTGACCATCTGCCACATGTTCGGCGCCCGCCTGGGCGCGATGAACATCCTGGTGCCCAATCCGCGCGACATCCCCGGCTTCATCAAGACGCTCAAGGCCTACAAGGTCAACATGTTCCCGGCCGTCAACACGCTGTTCAACGCGCTCGCCAACGACCCGGAGTTCGCCAAGCTCGACTTCTCCGAACTGGTCATCTCCAACGGCGGCGGCATGGCCGTGCAGCAGGCCACCGCCGAACGCTGGCTTCGGATCACCGGCTGCCCGGTCGTCGAAGGCTACGGGCTGTCGGAGACGTCGCCGGTGGCCACCAGCAACCGCCTCGACAAGCGCGAGTTCACCGGCACCATCGGCGTGCCGATCCCGTCCACCGACATCGCCATCCGCGACGACGACGGCGCCGACGTGCCTTTCGGCACCCCCGGTGAGATCTGCATCCGCGGCCCGCAGGTGATGGCCGGCTACTGGAAGCGCCCGGACGAGACGGCCAAGGTCATGACCGACGATGGCTTCTTCCGTTCCGGCGACATCGGGGTGATGGACGAGCAGGGGTATGTGCGCATCGTCGACCGGAAGAAGGACATGATCCTGGTGTCCGGCTTCAACGTGTATCCGAACGAGATCGAACAGGTGGTCAATCTCCACCCGGGCGTCCTCGAGTGCGCGGCCATCGGCGTGCCGGACGAACGATCGGGCGAAGCCGTGAAGTTGTTCGTCATTCGTCGCGATCCGGCGCTGGCGGAGGAAGATATCGCGGCGTATTGCCGCGAGAATTTCACTGCGTACAAGCGTCCGAAGTCGATCGAGTTCCGCGACGAGTTGCCAAAGTCGAACGTGGGCAAGATCCTGCGCCGCGAATTGCGCTCTCCTGCCTCCTGAAGGGTTCCGCCAGCATCGTGCCAGCCATCGCGTCTCCAGTCCCCACCCCAGCCGCGATGCCTGCACCCGCCCCCGGCGAGCCGGGCGCGATGGCGTCGGCGCTGCGGCGCTCGCTGGGGCTGGCCGCGCTGGAACGCGGCTGGCTCTCGGCCAACCAGGCGGTGTTCGGCGGCCATGGCGCCACGCCAGCCACCGTCGTAGACACCGGCTTCAGCACGCACGCCGGACAGACGCTCGCGCTGGTCGACCATGCGCTGGCGGGCGAGCCGCTGGGACGCATCGTCAACACCCACCTGCATTCCGACCACTGCGGCGGCAACGCGGCCCTGCAGGCGCGCGGCGGGGTGGAGACCTGGATTCCCGTGCACAACCTGGCGGCCGTCGAGCAATGGGACGAGGACGCGCTCAGCTATCGCCTCACCGACCAGCCCTGCCCGCGCTTCGTCGCCGACCGCGCCCTGGTGCCCGGCGAGCGCATCGCGCTGGGCGAGGCGGCCTGGGAGATCCACGCGGCGCCGGGCCACGACATGGACGCCGTGATGCTGTTCGAGCCGCAGACGCGTACGCTGATCGCCGGAGACGCGCTGTGGGAGCAGCGGCTCGCCATCATCTTTCCGGAGCTCGTGGGCCAGGACGGCTTCGGCCCCACGCGCGACACGCTGTCGCTCATCGAGAGGCTGCAGCCTCGCATCGTGCTGCCGGGCCATGGCCGCCCGTTCGGCGACGTGGCGCAGGCGCTGGCCGCCAGCCGCGAGCGCGTCGCCGCCTTCGAGCGCCAGCCCGAGCGCCACGCGCAGCATGCGGCGCGCGCGCTGCTGATGTTCCACCTGCTCGAGGTGCGCGAATCCGGCTTCGCCGACTTGGTGGCGTGGATGTGCCGCACGCCCATCTACCGCACCGTCGCCCGCCGTGGCGGCATGGACGATTCGCGCGCCGCGGATTGGGCGGCCGGCCATGTGCGCCGACTGGTGGACGACGGCGTCCTGATCGAACTTGAAGGGCGTGTGGCCGTTCGGCCGCAGGCGCAGTAGCGTGGGAGCCACCTTGGCCAGCCCAGACGACACGACGATCCCGGGCGATGATTTCATCGACACGCTCGCGCCCGCGCCGCCGCTGGCGCCCGCCGTCGAACCGAGGCTGCAGACCGATGCGCCCGATCGCCTGGTGTTCTTCTTCAGCGGCTTCGACCCAAAGAGCGCGACGTTCTATCACCGGCTGTTCAAGAGCGGCATCTCGCAGCGCAATGCGGCGCACGACGAGACGCTGGCCCTCGGCAAGCGCCACCGCATCGGACGCTGGGCCTCGGTCTGGACGTCGCTGTGGCGCGGGCCGGCGGCCAAGCTGGGCGGCCGGCCGATCACCATGCGCACGCGCGTGCATTTCATGCGCTGGGACGACATCGTGCGGCGGCATTGGCGGCGTGCGCCGCTGACCCTGGCGCGCGACTACTGGAACGTCTACGCCAAGGGGCTGTCCACAGGGGTGCTGAAGCGCATCTGGCGCGCGGCACCAGGAGCGTTCTGGATGGCGGTGTTTCCGCTTTCCGTCGGCGTGCTCACCATCTCGACGTGCACGCTGGTCATTGGTGGCGTGCTGGTCGTCAGCGGCCTGGCATCGGCCGTCGTCGCCGTGGGCGTCGGTTTCGCGATCGGCGTGCTGGCCTGGCGCCTCGTGGCGCGCTGGGTGGACTGCGAATGGCTGCTGCGTCTGTACGCGTTCGTGCGCGAACAGGCCATCGGCGATGTGCCGGCGCTCGAGGCGCGGCTCGACGAAATGGCGGCGCGGCTGGTGGAGGCCGTCGAGGCGCGCATGCGCCAGCCCGGCGCCGCGTCGCTCAAGGAGATCATGGTGATCGGCTACAGCTCGGGCACCATCATGGCGGCGACGGTACTGGCGCGGGCCATGCCCAAGCTGGCCGACGTCGTCGACAGCCGCCGTACGAACAAGGGCACCACGCTGGCGCTCGTCACGTTGGGCCAGTGCATTCCGATCGCCGCCGAATGGCCAGGCGCGGGTCGCTTCCGCCATGACCTGGACGTTCTTGCGGAGAGCTCGATGCTCACCTGGCACGACTATTCGGCTTCGTCGGACCGCGCCGCCTTCTGGCGGTCGCCGCCCTGGCCGCAGGCTGCCTTGTTGAAGGGCTATCAGGCGTCGCCCCCGTTCAAGGCCGCGGCCGGCGCATTGCAGTTTGCCACCATGCGGCGCGATCGCCGCGAGATGCATCTTCAATACCTGCGCCCACCTCGCGGCCGCGGCGCCGAGGACTCGTATGACTTCTTCCAGCTGGCCTGCGGGCCGCAGACGCTGGCGGAGCGTCATGTGGACGGGATGCCGGCAGGCGATCTGCGCGGCTAAGGCGTTCGCCTTCCCAATGACAAACGCCCGGCAAGCCGGGCGTTTTCGTTTTCACAAAGCAAAACGCCCGAGCTATTACTAGCTCGGGCGGTCTACTTGATATTAGCCTGACAATGTCCTACTTTCACACGGGAACCCGCACTAT
>JBBQYL010000018.1:0-39230 GCA_038208735.1 Burkholderiales bacterium | reverse complement strand
GTTGCCCAGGCCGCCAAGAAGGGCCCGGTGGACGTCCCGCTGTCCGACGAGGCCGTGCTGCACGTCCGCGCGGGCGAGGTGTTCGTGCCGCAGCCGCAGGCCGACCGCCTGCTCAACCTGTTCGGCAACCCGGGCAGCAATCCCGAGATGCCGGGCATGATCCTGCCGCGCGACCCGAAGGTGAACTGGTTCATGCCGGTGCGCTTCCACAAGGCCGGCTACATCAAGGACGACGACGCCAAGACCTGGGACGCCGACGAGATGCTCAAGAGCTTCAAGGAAGGCACCGAGGAGCAGAACAAGGAACGCGAGAATCTGGGCGAGCCGGGCATGGAGATCGTCGGCTGGTCGCAGCCCCCGCGCTACGACGGCGCCACGAAGCGCCTGGTGTGGGCGCTGACCTCGCGCGAGCTGGGCGCCAAGCCCGACGCGCCGATGGACGTCAACTACAACACCTACGCGCTGGGCCGCGATGGCTACTTCAGCATGAACATGGTCACGTCGCTGAACGAGCTCGAGGGCCTGAAGCCGGTGGCCGAACAGCAGCTGGCCGCGCTCGAATACAACACCGGCAAGCGCTACGCCGACTTCGACTCGAAGACCGACCACGTGGCCGAGTACGGCCTGGCCGCGCTGGTGGTGGGCGTGGCCGCGCACAAGCTGGGTTTCATCGCGCTGGCGCTCGCGTTCCTGCTCAAGTTCGCCAAGGTGATCGTCATCGGCCTGGCCGTGTTCGGCGGCGGCGTGATGAAGTTCTTCAAGCGCACGCCCAAGGCCGGGGCCACGCCGCCGGCCGCGCCGGCGCAGCCGGGCTTCGTCAACACGGTGGCCGAGCCGCCGGCCGCCCACGCCGCCGAGCCGGCGGTGGACCTCGACCTCGGCGACGCCGGCACGGTGCCGCCGCAATCTCCGCACGGAGCGTAGAACCTGCGATGTTCGCCCGTCTCGCCCTCCTCGTGCTGGCCGCCCTGAAGTTCGGCAAGCTCAGCGGCACGCTGATCACCATGCTGATCTCCATCGGCGTGTACGCGGTGGTGTTCGGCTGGCGCTACGCGGTGGGCATCGTGGCGATGCTGTTCCTGCACGAGATGGGCCACTACATCGCGGCGAGGCAGCGCGGGCTCAAGGCCAGCCTGCCGATGTTCATCCCGTTCGCGTTCGCGTGGGTGAAGCTGGAAGACATGCCGCACGACGCCGAGACCGAGGCCTACGTGGCCCTGGCCGGCCCGATGCTGGGCACCGTGGCCGCCATCGGGGCCTACTTCCTCGCCCGCGACGACGGCCCCAGCTGGCTGCTGGCGGTGGCCTACACCGGCTTCTTCATCAACCTGATCAACATGATCCCGCTGCCGCCGCTGGACGGCGGCCGCATCACCACCCTCCTGTCGCCGCGCATCTGGCTGCTGGGCGTGCCCATCATCGGCGTGCTGCTGTGGTTTCACTTCAGCGTGATCCTGCTGCTGATCGCGATCATGGCCGGGCCGCACCTGCTGGCGGCCCTGCGCTTCAATCCCGAGGATCCGGCCAACAAGCGGTACTACGAGGCGGTGACGCCGCGCGTGCGCTGGGAATACGGCCTGCTGTATGTCGGCCTCATCGCCTTCCTGGGCTACATGACCAACGAGGTGGACCGCCAACTGAGCGCCATCCACCGTCCCGTCGTCGAGCAGACGCCGGGCGACAACGTCTGACCAGCCCGCCCCGGCTACCCCAGGCTGTATCCCGATGGACGCGCCGGCAATCTGTCGGATACTTCATCCCGACATGCTTCCCCAACGAATTGGCCGCTACGACGTCTCCGCCGAACTCGGACGCGGGGCGACCAGCATCGTCTACAAGGGCGTCGATCCCGCCATCGGCCGCGTGGTCGCCCTGAAGACCTTGAAGCGCGATGGCAGCGACGCGGACGGCGATGCCGACGCGATCCTGCTGCGTTTCCGCAACGAGGCGCGCGCCATCGGGCGCCTGCGCCACCCGGGCATCGTCGCCGTCGACGAATTCGGCGAGGACGGCCTGCACAGCTGGATCGCGATGGAGTACGTCGAAGGCTCCAACCTGGACGACGTCCTTGTGCGCACGCCGCTGCTGGGCCAGCCGCGGGCCCTGGCCATCATGGACGAACTGCTCGACGCCTTGGGCTGCGTGCATCGCGAAGGCATCTGCCACCGCGACGTGAAGCCCGCCAACATCCTGCTGACGCCGGCGGGCCGCGTGAAGCTCACCGATTTCGGCGTGGCTCGGCTGCGCGACCTCGGGCTGACGCGCGTGTCGACCATCATCGGAACGCCCGCGTTCATGGCGCCCGAGCAGTTCAAGGGCGGCGCGCTCGATGGCCGGGCCGACCTGTTCGCCTGCGGCGTGCTGCTGTACATGCTGCTGGGCGGCCGCCGCCCGTTCTCCGGCGCGCCGGCGGCGGTGATGCACCAGATCCTGAACGAGGAGCCGCCGTCGCTGAGCGAGTCCGGGGTGGTGGGTCCGGCGTTCGACGACGTGGTGGCCAGGGCCCTGGCCAAGCGACCCGACGATCGCTTCGAATCCGCCCAGCAGATGCGCGACGCGCTGCGTGCCGCGGCGCGCCAGGCCGCCGAGTCGCCGCTGGCCACGGTGGTCAACACGGTGGTGCGCGACGCCGCGTTCCCTGTCGGCGTGACGCAGACGCTGGCGTGCCTGGTCGAGGAGCGGATGCGGGCCCGGCCCGCGGAGCCGCCGGCCGGCGTGGTGGTGAGCGAGGCGCGTGGCAAGGCGCGGCTGGTGGACGCCTCGGCCCTCTACACGCCCGAGCCCGACGGCGAGTCGCGTCAGCGAAGCTGACCGGGCCGGTAGCGGCACTCCATGCGGTCGCCGCGGTAGATCTCGAATGGCAGCTCGCCGAGGCGCAACTCGCCGCGGCGGCGCTCTATCAGGCGCGACAGCGCGGACACGCCGGGCAGAACGGTCATCAGCTGTTCGCGTGCCCGGAAGATCTGGATGTTGAGGTGCGCCGTGTCCAGGCCCAGCATGCGCGAGAGCTCGGCGCTGCCCACCCAGCCCTGCGCGCCCGGCTCGATGCCGCGCTCCTGGTCGGCCAGGCGCCGGCGCGCCAGGGTGGCCAGGCAGTAGTGGTGGGTGCGCTCGCCGAGGTCGGTTCGGCCGGCGCCGTCCTTCACCTCCAGGCTGGCGTGTTCCTCGTCCAGGCTCAGTCGCAGCACCAGCCACGGCGCCTCGGGCTCGCGGGCGATCTCGGCCACCTGGGTATCGTCCATCGGCGCGGCCGCCACGTAGCGGTGCAGGCCGGCGCTGCCCACCTGAAGGCGGTCGCCGTCCTTCAATGCGCGCGTCTCGCCGTTCTGTTCCAGCATCCACAGGCCGGGGCGCGCCTGGTAGATGCACAGCTCCGGGGTCTCGCTGCTGGGAAGCAGGTTGTGCGAGGCCAGCGCGATCACGGGCTGCGTCGGGTCGGGCGGCACCAGGCTGTCGACGGGCTCGGCGACGTCCCGCACGCGCCACGCCACGTCGCCGCGGCCCAGCCGCACCTCGGCGCCCGCCTCGAGCGGGAAGGGCTCGCCGGGCACCAGCGCGCGGCCGTCGACGAAGGTGCCGTTGCGGCTGTGGTCGGTGAGCATCCAGCGCCCGTCGCGCCAGCGGATCACCGCGTGCATCAGCGAGATCTCGGGGTCTTCGAGCACCGTGTCGGCGCGCAGCGCATTGCGGCCGAACACGTGCTCGGCGCGAAGCACCACGCGGTCGCCGGTGCAGGGATCCAACAAGGTACCCATTTGAGGCGGCTTTCAGCGCCGGCGAACTCGCCGACGCGCGACGCAGTGTAGTTCCCCGGGGTGTCGAGCGGTGCCGGGGCCAGGCCCCTCGCCTGCGTCATGCCTCGTAATGGACGAGCACCGGCTGCCGGCCGAACATGCGTTCCATGCCGACCCGCCGGCCACCCGCTCCACTCCTCCCAGGTGCCTCCATGTTCCACACGCCCACCGACACTCGCCTCCAGTTCTCGCCGTCCATCGACCGGATGATGGCCTTCGTCGGCAAGCCGCTGCCGTTTCCCGCCGGCATGGACCTGTGCCGCGACCAGGTGCCCGCCACGGCGGACTGCCACGGGCTGCGCTTCGCGGCGGCGGCGCGCAAGTCGCCTTCCCGGCGCGCGTCCTGCCCGGCGCTGACGGCCGCCGACTGGCGCGTCTTCTCCAGCTTCTGCGTGGCCCGCCGCCTGCCGGCCGGCTATCGCGTGACGATCCCGGGCCACGTCGACCGCACGCTGCGCTTCGTGGTGGAGGGCAGCCTGTGGCAGGCGTCGGCGCACGGCCGCACGGCGCTGCTGCCCGGCGCGATGCTCGGCGAGGACGGCCTGTTCTCCGACCTGGCCGGCGACCTGGACGTGCGCACGGTGGAGGAATCGCTGGTGCTCGAGCTCTCGCTGCCGCGGCAAAAGGAGCTGACCGCGTCCTTCCCGGCGATCGCCTTTGAGCTGCTGCGCGCCGCCGGCGCCTCCATCGCCGCCCGCGGCCGCGCCTGCGCGACGAACTGACCCGCGCCGCCACCCGACTCCCCTGGAAAGAACGCCATGACGACGTATGTGCTCTCGCTGACCGGCGACGAGGAGAAGGCCGCCAACGCCACCCACTGGGCGAAGTTTCGCCGCGCCAAGCTGATCTCGGTGTCGCGCCGCACCGGCGAGCCGGCGCCCGCTCCGGCGGCTGGCAAGGACAGCATCCTCATCACGGCGCAGGGCCGGGCCGGACAGTGCGAGGCCAACACCCGGCCCTGCACCCACGACCCGGAAGCGCTGGCCGCGTTGCTGGTGCGCACGCTGGACATCCAGGACGGCATGGGCGTGGTTCTCGCCGACTTCGACAACGAGGAGTTCGCGGCCGACGTGGTGTCGCGTATCGCCGCGCTGGGCCGCGCCGTCACCTGCACCGGCCAGGTGGCCAACTTCGCGTTCAGCGCCCGGGTGTGGGCGCGTTCGTCGAAGTCGTGAGGTCCCTCCGGCCGATCGTTTTCCTGCATGGCCGCGATGGCCAGAATCATTTCCCCCGTCGTCGCCGTGCCGGGTGGAGTGCCTACAATCGCGGCATGCTCCAGCAACGCACGCTCAAGTCCATCACCCGCGCCGTCGGCGTGGGCCTGCACAGCGGTCAGAAGGTGGAGATGACGCTGCGTCCCGCGGCGCCCGACACCGGCATCGTGTTCCGCCGCGTCGACCTGCCGCAGCCGGTCGACATCCCGGTCAACACCGCCTCGGTGTCCGACACGCGCATGGCCTCCACCATCTCGCCCGGCGGCGACCCGGGCGGCCCGAAAGTGCAGACCATCGAGCACCTGATGTCGGCCTGCGCGGGCCTGGGCGTGGACAACCTCATCGTCGACATCACCGCCGACGAGGTGCCCATCCTCGACGGCTCGTCGGCCAGCTTCGTGTTCCTGCTTCAGAGCGCGGGCATCGCGTTGCAGGACGCGCCCAAGAAGTTCGTGAAGGTGCTCAAGCCGGTGGAGGTGCGCCGCGGCGAGGGCGCGTCGCTGGCGTGGGCGCGGCTCGAGCCGTACCACGGCTACAAGCTCACGTTCGAGATCGAGTTCAACCATCCCGCGGTCGACGCCACCGGCCAGCAGGTGAGTTTCGACATGGGCGGCGGCAAGTACAAGACCGACATCTCCCGCGCCCGCACCTTCGGCTTCACGAAGGATCTCGACCTGATGCGCTCGCGCGGCCTCACCATGGGCGGCAGCATGGACAACGCGATCGTCGTCGACGAGTCGCGCGTGCTCAACGCCGACGGCCTCCGCTACGACGACGAGTTCGTCAAGCACAAGATCCTCGACGCCATCGGCGACCTGTTCGTGGTGGGCCATCCGCTGCTGGCCAGCTACACCGCCTACAAGAGCGGCCACGCGATGAACAACATGCTGCTGCGCGAGCTGCTGGCCGACCCGTCGGCCTACGAAACGGTGACGTTCGACGACGAGCGCCTGGCCCCGGCCGGATTCGCCGAACTGGCGCCCGCCTGGTAACAACACGCGACAGCCGCGGCGCGCGCCGGGCCGCAGGCGAGAATGGGCGCCTGCCGAGCTCCGCCTTCCTGGCGCCCATGTCCCTGCGTTCCCTCATCGTCCGTCGCTGCCTGCAGTCCTGCGTCGAGGCCACCGGCCTGCGCGCGGTCAACCTTCCGCACGTGGTCGATGCGCGCCAGCACGTCGACCCGCCCGTGCGGGTGGACGCCGGCTACCTGGTGGTCGACCGGCGGGCGTTCGCCCGGATCACGTTCTCGCGCACGGCCGACGGCGACGCCTCAACCACTCATACCACCGGCTACGCCACGCTGTCGGGCGCGCTGCGGGCCATCTGCGCCGAGCGCATCGGCGTGGCGGGCCGGGCTGCCATTCCCGGCCCCAAGCGGGCGGTGGAACTGCGCCGCGAGGGCCGGTGGCAAGAGGTGCTGGACGCCAGCGAGCGGGTGGAGGCGCCGATGCGCGCGCGCCTGGAGGCCTGGCTGCGCGGCGGCCGGTTCCGGGCCTGGCGCACGGCGCTGGGCCTGTTCAAACGCCTCTGACCCGGCGGGTGCGCGGCCCAACCCGATTGCAGCACGCGACAACGTAAACCAGCTTATCATTTTTGGTGGTCCAGGATCATGGTCGCGCCAGCGTGCCCGTGAGGCCGGCAGCCACCCGATCTACCCCGGCGGACGTCCCGCCCACCTACAGCTTCGAAGAGAAAAGCCGCATGCTTTATTTCCTGGCCGCCCGCGCCTCGCGCCCGACCCCTGCCTCCATCGCCGCCCTGTCCTGCCTCCTGGCGCTCGCGGCCTGCGGCGACAAGGCCCCGCCGTCCGGGCCGCCGCCGGCGCCCGAAGTGGGCGTGGTCACCGTGGCCCAGCGCACGCTCGACGTGCCCACCGAGCTGCCCGGCCGCGTGGAGGCGGCTCGCGTGGCGCAGGTGCGCGCGCGCGTGACCGGCATCGTGCAGAAGCGCCTGTTCATCGAAGGCAGCGACGTCAAGGCCGGCGACGTGCTGTACCAGATCGATCCGGCACCCTACAAGGCGGCTATCGACAGCGCCAAGGCGTCGCTCGCCAAGGCCCAGGCCAACGAGCAGCAGACCACCGGCCTGCTCAACCGCTACAAGCCGCTGCGCGAGGCCAACGCCATCAGCCAGCAGGACTTCGTCAACGCCACGTCGTCGGCCGCGCAGGCCGGCGCCGACGTGGCCGCCGCCAAGGCCGCGGTGCAGACGGCGCAGCTCAACCTCGACTACGCCACCGTCACCGCCCCCATCAGTGGCCGCATCGGCCAGGCGCTGGTCACCGAGGGCGCGCTGGTGTCGGCCACCGAGGCCACCCAGATGGCGCTCATCCAGCAGGTGGACCAGGTCTATGTCAACTTCACGCAGCCGGTGAGCGACATCACGAAGCTGCGCAACGCGTTCGCCAGCGGCAAGTCGAAGTCGCTGGGCCTGACCATTCCCGTCAGCATCGCGCTGGACGACGGCAGCATCCTGCCGCAGACCGGCAAGCTGCTGTTCTCCGACCTCACCGTCGACCCCACGTCGGGCCAGGTGAACGTGCGCGCCAAGGTGGCCAACCCCGACGGCGCGCTGATGCCCGGCATGTACGTGCGCGGCAGCATCGCGCAGCAGCAGGTCGATTCGGCCGTGCTGCTGCCGCAGCAGGCGGTGCAGCGCACCACGCAGAACGACACGGTCATGGTGGTGGGCGCCGACGGCAAGCCCGCGGCGCGCGTGGTCAAGCTGGGCGGCTCGCAGAACAGCAACTGGATCGTGCTCGACGGCCTGAAGCCGGGCGAGCAGGTGATCGTCGACGGGTTCCAGAGGATCCGTCCGGGCGGCACGGTCAAGCCGGTGGCCTGGAGCGCGAGCGCCCCCGCCGCCGCGCCGGCCCCCGCATCTGCAGCCAGCCGCTGATCGAGCGCCGTCCATGTCGAAGTTCTTCATCGAGCGTCCGATCTTCGCGATCGTCATCGCGTTGTTCATCCTCGTGTTCGGCGGCGTGGCCATCACGCAGTTGCCGATCGCGCAGTACCCGCCCGTCGCACCGCCCACCATCGTGCTGACCGCCACCTATCCGGGGGCGTCGGCCAAGACCATGGACGAGGCCGTGGTGAGCGTCGTCGAGCAGGAGTTGAACGGCTCGCCCGGCATGATCTACATGGAGTCGGTCAGCCAGTCCAACGGCACCGGCACCATCACCATCAGCTACGAGCCGGGCACCAACCCCGACCTGGCGCAGGTGGACGTGCAGAACCGCCTGTCGCGCGCGGCCCCGCGGCTGCCCGCGGCCGTCACGCAGCAGGGCGTGCGCGTGGACAAGGCGCGCTCCAACTTCCTGCTGTTCACGATCCTGTCGTCCGACAACCCGGCGTACGACCCGATCGCGCTGGGCGACTACGCGTCGCGCAACGTGCTGCCCGAAATCCAGCGGATCCCCGGGGTGGGCCAGGCGCAGCTGTTCGGCACCGAGCGCGCGATGCGCGTGTGGGTGGATCCGGCCAAGCTCGTGGGCTACAAGCTCTCGATGACCGACGTCAACAACGCGATCGCCGGGCAGAACGCACAGGTGTCGGCCGGCAGCATCGGCGACATCCCCAACGTGCTGGAGCAGGGCGTCACCGCCACCGTGGTGGTGCAAGGCCAGCTGACCAGCATCGAGCAGTTCGGCGCGATCCTGCTGCGCGCCAATCCCGACGGTTCGTCGGTGCGCCTGCACGACGTCGCTCGCCTGGAGCTGGGCGCGCAGACCTACGCCACGTCGGCCCGCCTGAACGGCGAGCCGTCCACCGGCATCGGCGTCCAGCTGGCGCCCTCGGGCAACGCGCTGGAGACGGCCGAGGCCATCAAGACGCGCATGGCCGCGCTGTCCAAGTACTTCCCGCAAGGCGTGAAGTACAGCATCCCGTACGACAGCTCGCGCTTCATCAAGATCTCCATCCGCGGCGTCATCGAGACCCTGCTGGAGGCCGTCGCCCTCGTGTTCGTGGTGATGTTCGTGTTCCTGCAGGACTGGCGCTACACGCTGATCCCCACCATCGTGGTGCCGGTGGCGCTGCTGGGCACGTTCGGCGTGCTGCTGGCGCTGGGCTACTCCATCAACGTGCTCACGATGTTCGGCATGGTGCTGGTCATCGGCATCGTGGTGGACGATGCGATCGTGGTGGTGGAGAACGTCGAGCGCATCATGAGCAGCGAGGGCCTGCCGCCGCTGGAGGCCACGCGCAAGGCGATGAGCCAGATCCAGGGCGCCATCGTCGGCGTCACCGTGGTGCTGATCTCCGTCTTCGTGCCGCTGGCGTTCTTCGCCGGCGCCGTGGGCAACATCTACCGCCAGTTCTCCACCGTCATGGTGGCGTCGATCGGCTTCTCCGCCTTCATGGCGCTGTCGCTCACGCCGGCGCTTTGCGGCGTGCTGCTGCGGCCGGTCGAAGCCGGACATCACCACGCCAAGCGCGGCTTCTTCGGGCTGTTCAACCGCAACTTCGACAAGGTGGCGCACGGCTACGAAGGCCTGATCGTCCGCGCGCTGAGCCGCATGGGCCGGCGCGTCATGCTGATGCTGTTCGCGGTCATCGTGGGCGGCGTGGTGCTGTTCTTCTCCAAGCTGCCGGCCTCGTTCCTGCCTGGCGAAGACCAGGGCTACCTGATCGTCAACGTGCAGTTGCCGCCGGGTGCCACGCGCAACCGCACGCTGGAGGTGATGAAGCAGGTGGAAGGCTACATGCTCAAGCAGCCCGAGGTGGCGGACATGGTGAGCGTGCTGGGCTTCAGCTTCTCGGGCTCGGGCCAGAACGCCGCGCTCGCCTTCGTGCCGCTGAAGAGCTGGGACGATCGCAAGGGCGCCGCACACTCCGCGCAGGCGCTGGCCGGCCGTGCCTTCGGCGCGCTGTCCAGCGTGCGTGACGCGTTCATCTTCCCGCTCAGCCCGCCGCCCATCCCCGAGCTGGGCACGGCCTCGGGCTTCAGCTTCCGCCTGCAGGATCGCGCGGGCGCGGGCCACGACGCGCTGCTCGCCGCGCGCAACCAGTTGCTGGGCATGGCGGGCAAGGATCCGATCCTCGCCGGCATCCGTCCCGACGGCCTGGAGGACGCCTCGCAGCTGGAGGTGACCATCGACCGCGAGAAGGCCGCCAGCCAGGGCGTGGGCTTCGCCGCCATCAACGCCGCCATCTCCACCGGCTTCGGCTCGAGCTACATCAACGACTTCCCCAACGCCGGCCGCCTGCAGCGCGTGGTGGTGCAGGCCGACCAGCAGGCGCGCATGCAGCCCGAAGACCTGCTGCGCCTGAACGCGATCAACGCCGCCGGCCAACCGGTGCCGCTGTCGGCCTTCGCCAGCGTGCGCTGGGTCACCGGCCCGGTGCAGAGCGTGCGCTACAACGGCTATCCGTCGATGCGCATCGCCGGCGACGCGTCGGCCGGCCACAGCACGGGCGAGGCGATGGACGAGATGGAGAAGCTGGCGGCGCAACTGCCGGCGGGCTTCGGCTACGAATGGACGGGGCAGTCGCGCGAGGAGAAGCTCTCGGGCTCCACCGCGCCGATCCTGCTCGGCTTCTCGCTGCTGGCCGTGTTCCTGTGCCTGGCCGCGCTCTACGAGAGCTGGTCCATTCCGATGGCCGTGCTGCTGGTGGTGCCCGTTGGCGTGCTGGGCGCGCTGCTGGGCGCGTGGTCGCGCGGGTTCTCCAACGACGTGTACTTCAAGGTGGGCCTGATCACCATCATCGGCCTGTCGGCCAAGAACGCGGTGCTGATCATCGAGTTCGCGAAGGACCTCCAGGCCCAGGGCAAGTCGGCGATGGAGGCGGCGATGGAGTCCATCCGGCTGCGCTTCCGTCCCATCATCATGACCTCGCTGGCCTTCATGCTGGGCGTGTTGCCGCTGGCCATCTCCAGCGGCGCGGGCTCGGCCAGCCAGCGCGCCATCGGCACTGGCGTGATGGGCGGCATGGCCACGGCCACGCTCATCGGCGTCGTGTTCGTGCCGGTGTTCTTCGTGCTGGTGCGCTCGTTCTTCAAGAGCAGCAAGCGCCAGCAGGAGTTCGACAAGGTGCACTCGCGCTCGTTCAAGGACTGACCGACATGCGCGACAACAACCTCCGGAAATCATTCGTGAAGAGTCTCGTTTCCTCGATCCTGCGCCCGGTGGCGCTGGCCGCGTCCGCCTTCGCGCTCGCGGCCTGCAACACCCTGGCCCCGCACTACGAGCGCCCCGCGGCGCCCGTGGCCGCGGCGTTCCCGGCCGCCGCCGCCTCGGCCGCCGCGCCGTCCACCGGCTTGACGCCGGCGGCGCAGCCCTGGCAGGCGTACTTCAAGGACGCGCGGCTGGATCAGCTGATCTCCGCTGCCCTGGTCAACAACCGCGACCTGCGCGTGTCGATGCTCAACATCGAGGTGGCGCGCGCCCAGGTGGGCTTGAGCCGCGCCAACGAGTTCCCCACCGTCAACCTGCAGGGCACGCGCACCCGCGAGACCGGCATCCAGACGATCAACACCGTGGGCCTGGCCGTGGCCGGCTACGAGCTCGACCTGTGGGGCCGCGTGCGTTCGCTCACCGACTCGGCGCTGGCGCAGCTCTCGGCCACCGAGGAGGCGCGCAAGGCAGCGCAGATCTCGCTGATCGCTTCGGTGGCCAACGCCTACTACGCGATGGCCGGCGACCAGGCGTTGCTCGACGTCGCCGCGCAGACGCTGGCCGGCCGCGCCGACACGCTCAAGCTGGTGCAGCTGCGCTACGACAACGGCGTCACCTCCAGCATCGACCTGCAGCTGAACAAGTCGCTGGTGGAGACCGCGCGCGTGGCCTTCGTGGCCGCGCAACGCCAGCGCGCGCTCGACCAGAACGCGCTCGAGCTGCTGATCGGCGGCCCGCTGCCCGCGCAGCTGCCCGCCGCCACGGCCTGGGCCGACATGGCGCTGCCCGACGTGCCCGCCGGCCTGCCGTCCGACGTGTTGCTGTCGCGTCCGGACGTGCGCCAGGCCGAGCAGCAGCTGATCGCCTCCAACGCCAACATCGGTGCCGCGCGCGCCGCGTTCTTCCCCACGATCTCGCTGACGGGAAGCTTCGGCACGGCCAGCACGTCGCTCAACGGCCTGTTCGACCACAGCGCCTGGAGCTTCATCCCCCAGGTGACGCTGCCGCTGTTCGACGCGGGGCGTACCCGCAACAACCTGCGCGTGAGCGAAGGCCAGCGCGACATCGCGACGGCGCAGTACGAGAAGGCCGTGCAGAGCGCCTTCCGCGACGTGGCCGACGCCCTGGCCGGCCGCGCCACGCTGGTCGACCAGCTCGCGTCGCAACAGGCCGAGACCGACGCCGAGGCCGAGCGCTTCAAGCTGTCCAACCTGCTGTACACCAATGGCGTGGCCAGCTCGCTCGACCAGCTCGACGCCCAGCGCTCGCTGTTCGTGTCGCAGCAGGCGCTGGTGCAGGTGAAGCTGGCGCTGCTGCAGAACCGGATCGCGGTGTATAGAGCGCTGGGTGGGGGGTGGACCGAGCCGGCGACGCCGACCTCCTGAGCGAAGGGGCCTGGCCCCTATTCAGGCCACTGCGGCTCCTCGCCGCTGTCGTCGAAGCGCGGGAAGATCGTCAGGTTGACGACCTTGCCCTTGGCGACCCACAGCATCAAGCCGTGTTGCTCGCTCTGGAAGCATTTGCCTGATTCGGCGAAGTCGTCGGTGAGCTCGAGGTCGTGGATGTCGGCTTCACGGGCCAGGCGCGGCAGGTCGGCGAGGTCGCAGCCGATGATGGCGACGCCGTTGACGGTGATGTCGGCCGACCAGGCGGTGATCGACTCGAGCTTGGAGTCGGCCACGGCCTCGAATTCGAGTTCGATCTCGCCGCCTTGGTAGAACCAGGTTTCGACCGAGTTGCCGTCGTCGTCGCTGGACGTCTCCACCGAGTCGGGCTTGCCGGCCGCGCCGCGCACGATCTCGCGGCTCATGCCCAGGACGAAGGGAGCGATTCCGAAGTAGGGGGTAGCGTCGGCCATGGGGTCTCGTCAGGAAAGCGGGTTCAGGGCGTCAGTATGTACGACCGCCGCGGAATTGGGCGTGTTGCTTGCGTGACAGGGGGGTGGCGGCTGCCAGGGCGGCCAGGGTGTGGCCGGCGTGGGCGTGCATGATGGCCAGGCCCAGCGCGTCGGCGGCATCCTTGCCGGGCAGGCCGGGCAGGCCCAGCAGGCGCGCCACCATCTCCTGCACCTGCTCCTTCTTGGCCTGGCCGTGGCCCACCACGCCCTTCTTCATCTGCACCGCGGTGTATTCGGACACGGGCAGGTCGGCCGACACCAGCGCCGCCATCGCCGCGCCGCGGGCCTGCCCAAGCAGCAGCGTGCTCTGCGGATTGACGTTGACGAACACGATCTCCATCGACGCCTGCTGCGGCTGGTAGCGCTGCACCACCTCGCGAACGCCCTCGAACAGCACCTTGATGCGGCCCGGCAGGTCGCCCACGGCCAGTTGCGTGGTGGAGATCGTGCCGCTGGCCACGTAGTGCAGCTTCGGCCCGTCGGACTCGATCACGCCGAAGCCGGTGGTGCGCAGGCCGGGGTCGATGCCGAGGATGCGGATCATGGTCAGCTCTTCAGCTGGAAATACCAGCGCACCGAGTGGAAGAACACCGGCGCGGCGAAGCACAGCGGCGCCACGCGGTCGAGCAGGCCGACGGCGCCCGTCACCTGGCCCGTGTTGCCCCAGTAGTTGACGCCGGCGTCGCGCTTGAGCGCCGTCATCACGAACTCGCCCAGCGTGCCGGCGGCGCCGGCGATCAGCGCCATCACCATCGCCTGCGGCAGCTTGAACGGCGTGATCCAGAACAGCAGGCCGCCCATGACCGCGGAGCCCAGGCAGGCCAGCGCCCACGCGCGCAGGCCGAAGGTGCGGTCGATCATGCGGGCCACCGGACGGCGCCGCATCCGCGAGCTGATGAAGGTCTCGAGCATCTGCGCGGTGACGGTGACGATGACCAGGAAGAACACCAGGAACGGCCCGCGGTCGTGCACGTTCGGGAAGTCCAGCAGCAGCAGCGCCGGCGCATGCGACAGGCCGAACACGCACACCATCACGCCCCACTGGATCTTGGCGTTGCGCTCCAGGAAGCGCAGCGGATCGCCTCCCAGCGCGCTCAGCACGGGGATGGCCAGGAACACGTAGACCGGGATGAACACCGTGAACAGGTCGAAGCTGCGCGCGCCGGCCAGCACGTACTGCACCGGCAGCACCACGAAGAAGGCCAGCATCAGGCTGCGGTGGTCGGCACGCCGGGTCTGCATCATCGTGACGAACTCGCGCAGCGCGAGGAACGAGATCACCGCGAACAGGACCGTGGCACCCAACGCGCCCGACACCCACGCGAGCCAGAAGATGGCGGCACCCGCCCACGTGGCGCGCAGGTCGGCGGTGAACTTCGTGAGGCCGTGGTCGTTCTGCGGCGACTCGTCGCGCATCGCGATGAACACGGCGCCGGCCGACACGAGCAGCAGCCCGCCGAACAGGATCAGGAACAGCAGGCCGACCTGCTGCGTGGCCGAGAGGGATTGCAGGTACTTCATGCGACGCCGCCCGGCTTCAGCGCGATGACCGCGTCACGCGCCCGCGCGAGGAAGTCCGCCTTGGCCTCCTCCTCGCCCAGGTTGCACGGCGCACCGAAGGTGACGGTGCACAGGATGGGCACGGGCACCACTTCGCCCTTGGGCATCACGCGCTGCACGTTGTCGATCCAGCAGGGGATCAGCTGCACCGCGGGGAACTGCCTGGCCAGCCGGAAGAGGCCGCTCTTGAACTCCTGCGGCAGGCCCTTGTTGCTGCGCGTGCCCTCGGGAAAGATCACCAGCGAATCGCCTTGGTCGAGCGCGGCGATCAGCGGCGCCAGCGGGTCGGGGCCGCCCTCCTTGCGCTCGCGGTCGACGTAGACGGCGCGGAACACCTCGCGCGTGATCCAGTGCTTCAGCGGCGTCTTCGTCCAGTAGTCGGCGGCGGCGATGGGGCGGGTCTGCACGCGCAGGTCGGCGGGCAACGTGGCCCAGACGAGCACCCAGTCGAGGTGGCTTTGATGGTTGGCGAAATAGATGCGCTGTTCCGCCTTCGGCGGCACGCCCTTCCAGTGGCCTTGCGCGCCGGTGATCAGCCGCGCGACGGCCGCCAGCACGAAGCCCATTGCGTCGGCTCTGTTCATGAGCTCAGTGTAGTGGCCGCGCCGATGGGGTCGTTGCTCGCCGGCGCTGCCGCTCGCACGTCGCAGGAGAGAGTCGAGGGAGCGGCGGATCCGGCTTCGCCGGGCCGCTCGCGGAGCGCCCCCTCGGGGGGGCAGGGAGCGCCAGCGACCGTGGGGGCTCAATGCCTGAAGTGACGCGTGCCCGTGAGCAACATCGCGATGCCGCGCTCGTCGGCCGCGTTGATCACCTCCTCGTCGCGCATCGAGCCGCCCGGCTGGATGACGGAGGTGGCGCCGGCGTCGCAGACGACGTCGAGGCCGTCGCGGAACGGGAAGAACGCGTCGCTGGCCACGGCCGTGCCCTTGAGCGTGAGGCCGGCGTTGTCGGCCTTGATGCCGGCGATGAGGGCCGAGTCGATGCGGCTCATCTGGCCCGCGCCCACGCCCATGGTCATGCCGTTGGCGCAGAACACGATGGCGTTGCTCTTGACGAACTTGGCCACCTTCCACGCGAACAGCAGGTCGACCATCTGTTCGGCGGTGGGGATGGCCTTCGTGACGACGCGCAGTTCGTGCGGCAGCACGTTGCGCGAGTCGGCGGACTGCACCAGCACGCCGCCGCCGACGCGCTTGAAGTCCATCGCGTTCATCGTGGACGCACCGTCAGGCAGCGCGACCTCGAGCACCCGCACGTTCTGCTTCGCGGCGAAGATCGTGCGCGCTTCCGGCGTCACCGACGGCGCGATCACCACCTCCACGAACTGGCGCACGATGGCCTCGGCCGCCGCGCCGTCCAGCGTGCGGTTGAAGGCGATGATGCCGCCGAAGGCCGACGTCGGGTCGGTCTTGAAGGCCTTGGAATACGCCTCGGCCGCGCTGGCGCCGATGGCCACGCCGCACGGGTTGGCGTGCTTGACGATCACGCACGCGGGCACGTCGAAGGTCTTGACGCATTCCCACGCCGCGTCGGAGTCGGCGATGTTGTTGAACGAGAGTTCCTTGCCCTGCAGCTGGTGCCAGCCGGCCAGCGTGCCGGGCGCGGGCTGCGCGTCGCGGTAGAACGCGGCGCCCTGGTGCGGGTTCTCGCCATAGCGCATGTCCTGCACCTTGGTGAGCTGCAGCGTCAACGTGGCGGGGTAGTCGCCGCGCTTGGGCACGGCCGCGCCGTGGCCCTCGGCGCCGTCTTCCAGCGCGGTGAGGTAGTTGGTGATCATGCCGTCGTAGGCGGCGGTGTGCGCGAACACCTTCTTGGCGAGCGCGAACTTGGTCTTCTTCTGCAAGCCCTCTGCCGACTTCAGTTCGGCGATGACCTGCGGGTAGTCGCTCGGGTCGATGACCACGGCCACGTCCTGCCAGTTCTTGGCCGCGGCGCGCAGCATGGCGGGGCCGCCGATGTCGATGTTCTCGATCGCGTCTTCCAGCGTGCAGTTCGGGTTGGCGGTGGCCTTGGCGAACGGGTACAGGTTGATGATGAGCAGGTCGATGGTGCCGATGCCGTGCTCCTTGAGCGCGGCCATGTGCTCGGGCACGTCGCGGCGCGCCAGCAGGCCGCCGTGCACGCGCGGATGCAGCGTCTTCACGCGGCCGTCGAGCATCTCGGGAAAGCCGGTGATCTCCGAGACCTCGGTCACGGGCAGGCCGTTCTCGGCCAGCAGCCTGGCGGTGCCGCCGGTGGACAGCAGCTTGACGCCGCTGTCATGCAGCGTGCGGGCGAAGTCGACGATGCCGGTCTTGTCGGAAACGGAGAGCAGGGCGGTGAGGGACATGGTGCGGTCTCTGAAATGGAATCTTATTGGTCGACGAGCTTGTGCTCGAGCAGCTTGCGGCGCAGCGTGTTGCGGTTGATGCCCAGCCACTCGGCGGCCTTGCTCTGGTTGCCGTCGGCGTGGCGCAGCACCACGTCGAGCAGCGGCTTCTCGACGGTGTTCATGAACATCTCGTGCATCGAGTGCGGCTCGACGCCGTGCAGGTCCTTGAAGTACTGTTCCAGCGTCTCTCGGACGCAGGCTTCGATCTGTTTCTTGCTCATGCTCTTCAGGCTTCTTGTTGTAGCAGCGCTTCATTGGCCGCCGGCCACAGGATGTGGCGATCGGCAAGCTGGTCGAAGTAGTCGGTGACGCCCGCCATCTGCGTCTTGCAGTCGGCGTGCGTGTTCATCACCGCGCGGAACTCCGGCCCTCCCGGTAGCGCGTGGACGGCCCAGCCGATGTGCTTGCGGGCCGTCCGCACGCCCACTTCCTCGCCATAGAGGCCGTAGTGGTCGTGCAGATGTTCGGTGAGCCAGCGCGCGACGTCGCGCGTGGCCGGCGGCGCGAGCAGTTCGCCCGTCGCCAGGTAGTGCGCGATCTCGCGGAAGATCCACGGACGCCCCTGCGCCGCGCGGCCCACCATCAGCGCGTCGGCGCCGGTGGCCTTGAGCACGGCGAGCGCCTTCTCGGGGGAATCGACGTCGCCGTTGGCCACCACGGGAATGCGCAGCGCGGCCTTCACCGCGGCGATGGTGTCGTACTCGGCCAGGCCCTTGTAGCCCTGCTCGCGGGTGCGGCCGTGCACCGTGACCATGGCCACGCCGGCGCTCTCGGCGGCGCGCGCGATGCGCAGCGCGTTGCGCTCGGTGTCGCACCAGCCGGTGCGCATCTTCAGCGTGACGGGCACGTTGGCGGGCGCGCAGGCGGCCACCACGGCCTCGACGATCTCGAGGGCCAGCGGCTCGTCCTGCATCAGCGCCGAGCCGGCCCACTTGTTGCACACCTTCTTGGCCGGGCAGCCCATGTTGATGTCGATGATGGCCGCCCCGCGATCGATGTTGTAGCGCGCGGCGTCGGCCATCATCTGCGCGTCGGTGCCGGCGATCTGCACCGAGATGGGCGCGGTCTCGCCGTCGTGGTTGGCGCGGCGCGAGGTCTTCAGCGTGTGCCAGAGATCCTTGCGCGACGTGACCATCTCGCTGACCGCGTAGCCCGCCCCCAGGCGCTTGCAAAGCATGCGGAACGGCCGATCGGTCACCCCGGCCATGGGGGCGACGAACAGGGCATTCGGCAGCTCGATCGCGCCAATGTGCATGGGGTGGGATCCGGGGAGGAGGTGGGGCAGCGTGCCTGCTGTCGAGCGAGGTCGGGCACGGCATGGGTGCTGCAAAACGAGGCAGAAGTATAGCCGGACGGCGACCCCCGCGCGCGTCGCGCCGGCGACGCGTCCGTGTGCGAAACCGCACGCCGCGACAGGCTCGCGCACAATGCGGCGCATGGATCACTGGTTCGCGGGCGTCGTCGCCTGGCTGTCGCTGCCGCAGTATGGGCTGCTGACGCTGTTCGTCGTGGCGCTGGTCTCGGCCACGCTGCTGCCGCTGGGCTCCGAGCCCGCGCTCGCGGGACTGGTTCTTATGAACCCGTCGCTGATGTGGTGGGCCATCGTCGTGGCGACGCTGGGCAACACCATCGGCGGCGCCATCAGCTGGGCCACCGGCTACGGCGCCGAGCGGGCCTACGAGAGCCTGGCGCACAAGAAGCCGCCCGGGCCGGCCAGCCGGCGGGCCCGCGCGCTGCTGGAGCGCTACGGCACGCGCGCCTGCCTCCTCAGCTGGCTGCCGGTGGTGGGCGACCCGCTTTGCGCCGTGGCCGGCTGGCTCGGCCTGCCGTTCTGGCCCTGCGTGGGCTACATGGCCATCGGCAAGTTCCTGCGCTACCTGGCCTACACCACGCTGCTTGTGGGGCTGTGGCCGCACCTTCAACCGTGGTGGCACGCGCATTTCGGTTGATTTCCGCCCCTTTCGGGGGAGCACGGCCAGACGCGGGGCGGGTCATCATGGGCTGCCCGGCGACAATGCCCGGGCCGGCGTTGCACACGATGGAACGACCGGAACAACGACTTCAGGGGACAACCATGACCACCACCGCGACGCCTTCCTACGACGCCCTCACCGCCACCTGGCAACGCCTCTACCGCCTGGGCCACCTGCAAAGCATGGCCAGCTGGGACCAGGCCGCCAACATGCCCCCCAAGGGCAACACCGCGCGCGGACAGGCGCTGGCCGAGATCGCAATGCTCACGCACGGCATGCGCACCGATCCGGCGCTGAACAACCACCTGGCGCGCGCCAAGGACGAATCGCTGGACGACGCCCAGCGCGCCAACCTGCGCGAGATCGAGCGCGACTGGTTCCGCGCCAACGCGTTGCCGGCCGAGCTGGTGGAGCGCCGGGCGCTGGCCACTTCGCGCTGTGAATACGCTTGGCGCACGCAGCGCAAGGACAACGACTGGGCCGGCTTCGCCGTCAACCTCAAGACCGTGCTGGAGGTGGGCCGCGAGGAGGCGCGCTTCCTCGCCGACATGAGCGGCCTGTCGCCCTACGATGCGCTCATCGACCGCTACGAGCCCGGCATGCGCGGGGCCACCATCGACCGCATCTTCGGCGACGTCAAGGAATGGCTGCCGGGCCTCATCTCGCGCATCGCGCACAAGCAGGCCGACGAACGCACGCTCGTGCCCCAGGGCCCGTTCGACCGCGCGGCGCAGCGGGGGCTGTGCGAGCAGGTCATGCGCGTGCTGCAGTTCGACTTCGACGGCGGACGGCTGGACGTCAGCTCGCATCCGTTCTCCGGCGGCGTGCCCGAGGACGTGCGCCTGACCACGCGCTTTCGCGACGACGAGTTCGTGCAGAGCCTCATGGGCACCGTGCACGAGACGGGCCACGGCCGCTACGAGCAGAACCTGCCGCGCGAGCTGCTGGGCCAGCCCGTGGCCGAGGCGCGCTCCATGGGCATCCACGAAAGCCAGAGCCTGTCGTTCGAGATGCAGGTGGGCTGCCACCCCGGCTTCGTCGCGCACATCGCGCCGCTCATCCGCGGCGCCTTCGGCGACCAGCCGGCGCTGGCCACCGACAACCTGCAGCGCCTGCTCACGCGCGTGCAGCCCGGCTACATCCGCGTCGATGCCGACGAGGTCACGTACCCCGCCCACGTCATCATGCGCTACGAGATCGAGCGCGGCCTCATCGAGGGCAACGTCCAGGTCGACGACATCCCCGCGCTGTGGGACGAGCACATGATGAAGCTGCTGGGCGTCGACACGCGCGGCAATTTTCGCGACGGCCCGATGCAGGACGTGCACTGGCCCGAGGGGCTGTTCGGCTACTTCCCCTGCGATTCGCTGGGCGCCATGTACGCATCGCAATGGTTCGCCACCATGCGCCGCCAGATGCCCGACCTCGACGCCCAGATCTGCGCGGGCAATCTCTCGCCGGTGTTCGACTGGCTGCGCGACAACATCTGGACGCAGGCCAGCCGCTGGAACACCGACGAGCTGTCGCTGCGCGCCTCGGGCGAGACGCTGAATCCGGCGTACTTCAAGGCGCATCTGGAGAAGCGGTACCTGGGGTGAGCCGGAAGGGGTCAGGCACCCGCCCTTGGCGCTGTCAGCCTTCGGGTGGATGACGGCTGGCGGGAGCCAGACCCCATGCCGCGCAGCAACAGATCGATGCCCGTGAGGAAGTCGGCCCGGTCGTCGTGCGCGGCGAAATGGCCGGCCATCGCGTGCACGAAGGGCCAGTCCTGCGGGGGCAGTTGCTCCCACGTGCTGGCCACCGACGCCAGGAAATCATCGCGCACGAGCCCGTTCGCCTGCGCGTGGCGTGCGTTGGCCGCGTTCTGGCCACCCACGCCCACGATGTAGTGCAGCAGCGCCGAAACTGTGGCCCACTGCGCGCCTTCGGCAACGCCCGACGCACGCACTTGCTGGCCGATGCGTTCGATCAACCGCATCGCGGGAAGCCGCGCTGCCGCGCGCATCAGCGCCGAACCCACCCACGCGTGCGCGTCCATCGCATCGAACAGGCCCAGCGCGACGGCGCGGATCGTCGCCTTCGGAGTGGTCTCGCGCGCGCAGGCGTCCAGCGTGCGCACGACCACCGCGTCGCATGCGGCCGTCATCAGGTCGCTCTTGTCGGCGATGTGCCAGTAGATCGCGCCCGGGCCGGTGCCCAGTGCCTCGGACAGCGCGCGGAAGGTGAGGGCGTCCTCGCCGCCTTTGTCCAGCAGCTCGATGGCCGCGTCGACGATGCGATCTCGCGAGAGCGCATCCCCGCGGCGAGAGGCGGTGCGTGAAGGCTTGGGCATGGCGTATCTTGACATAGATGGAACGGTGTTCCAAGATGATGGAATGACGTTCCACAAAACCCCCATCGCGATCATCGGCGCCGGCCTCGGCGGCCTGGTGCTGGCCCGCGTCCTCCACGTGCACGGCATCGCCGCGACCGTCTTCGAGGCCGAGGCCTCGCCGCAGGCGCGCACGCAAGGCGGCATGCTGGACATCCACGAGAACAACGGCCAGGTGGCGCTCCGGGTCGCCGGCCTCTTCGACGAATTCCGCGCGCTGATCCACCCGGGCGGACAGGCGTCGCGCGTCCTGGCCAGCGATGGCACGTTGCTGATGGCCGACGAGGACGACGGCACGGGCGGTCGTCCCGAGGTCGTGCGAGGCGAGCTGCGGCGCATCCTGCTGGAGTCCTTGCCGGCAGGCACCGTGCAGTGGGGCCACAAGGTGGTCGCGGCGGAACCGCTTGGCGCGGGTCGCCACCGCGTCGAATTCGCAAACGGCGCCAGCACGACCACCGACCTGCTGGTGGGCGCCGACGGCGCGCGGTCGAAGGTTCGCCCGCTGGTCTCGTCGGCCATGCCGTCCTATATCGGCACCACCTACGTCGAGACCCACCTCCACGATGCCGACGTCCGCCATCCGGCCAGCGCGCAGGCGGTGGGCGGCGGGGCGCTGTTCGCGATGATGCCGGGCCGCGGCCTCTTCGCGCACCGCGAGCCCGGCGGCGTGCTGCACACCTACGTGGCGCTGAACAGGCCGCTCGAGTGGATCGCCCGCATCGACTTCGCCGACCGGGCGGCCGCGGTGGGCCGCGTCGCCGCGGAGTTCGCGGGCTGGGCGCCGGCGCTCATCGCGCTCATCACGGACGGCGAGACGGCGCCGGTGCCGCGTCCGCTTCACGCGCTGCCTGTGGACCATCGCTGGCCCCGCGTGCCCGGCGTCACCCTGCTCGGCGACGCGGCGCACCTGATGGCGCCGTCCGGCGAGGGCGCCAACCTCGCGATGTTCGACGGCGCGCAGCTGGCGCAGGCCATCGCCGCGCATCCGCATGACCTGGAAACGGCGCTCTCAGCCTACGAGGCCGAGCTCTTCCCGCGCAGTGCGGCCGAAGCCGCGGAGGCGATCCGCATGATCGACCTGTGCCTGGGCGACGGCGCACCACGCAGCCTGGTGGACTTCTTCACCGGCATCGCGCCGGCAGGCTGACTCAGGCTGCCGTAGCCTTCTTTGCCGGCGCGCGCTTGACGACTGGCTGCTTGGCGGGCGCCTTCGCGGCGGCCTTCTTCACCGGCGCCTTGGCGGCGGCGGTCTTGACGGGCGCGGGGGCAGCCGCAACCGCAGCCGCGGCCGCGGCCTTGGGCGACTTCGACAGCCTGGCCACCGCGGCGCTCAGCGCCTCGACGCGCGCCGTCAGTTCGGCCACGTCCCGGGCGGTGGGCACGCCCAGCTTGCCGAGGGCCTTGGCGGTGCGCTCCTCGAAGATGTTCTCGAGCTTGTCCCACGAGGCGCCGGCCTTGCTGGTGACTTCCGAGGCCATCGAGCTCATCTTGCCGGTGACGTCGCCCAGCTTCTCCTCGGCCACGGACTGCGTCTTGCGCTGCAGGCTCACGCCTTCCTTGACCAGCGCGTCGAACACCTTGCCGCCTTCGGCCTGGGCCTTGGCGAACGCGCCCATGCCGGCCAGCCAGATCTGCTGGGCGGAGTCCTTGACGGAGCTGGCGAGCTGGCTGTCGAGCAGGCCGGCGGGGGAGGCGGCCTGCTTGGCGGCGATCCTGGAGAGCTTCTTGACCATGTCGTGATCCTTTGTTGCCTGGAGGGGGTGACCACTCGGGTCGAGACCGGAATATAGGACGCGCCAATGGAGGGCGAAACCTAATCGCACCGGCACGCGCCGAAGATGAACGTGTTCGTCAACGCGGCGCTGCTGGGCTTCATCCCGCGCGGCGTCAAGAAGAGCCTGATGGCGTTGGCGCCGGTGCGCCGCGTGCGCGCCGCGGTGATGAAGGACCTGGGCCTGCCGGAAGACATCCTCACCTTCGTCAACTACCCCACGCGCTTCGACGACCGCGACACGCAGAGGGCGCTCAAGGGCTCGTCCATCGCGTGCCCGCCGCTGAAGGACTACGCGTGGCGCCTGTGGGACTACTGGGAGCGCCACCTCGACCCGGCGCTGAAGATCGACCACAGCCTCAAGGGCACGGTGGCGGGCAAGGTGGTGCTGGTCACCGGCGGCTCGTCGGGCATCGGCCTGGCCGCGGCCTGCAAGCTCGCCGAGGCGAAGAAGCAGATCCTGGCGTTCGCGAAGAACGGCGGCCGCGCCGATGCCCAGGTGCACGCCTACGCGGTCGACATCTCCGACGACGCGCCCACGCAGGCCTTCATCGGCTGGCTCAACGACACGCTGGGCGGCGTCGACTTCCTCATCAACAGCGCCGGCCGCTCCATCCGCCGCGCCATCGAAACCAGCTACGACCGCTTCCACGACTTCGAGCGCACCATGCAGCTGAACTGCTTCGGGTGCATCCGCGTGACGATGGGCGTTCTGCCGGGCATGGTGGCCAAGAAGAAAGGACACGTCGTCAACATCAGCTCCATCGGCGTGCTCACCAACGCGCCGCGCTTCTCGGCCTACGTGGCCAGCAAGGCCGCGCTGGATGCTTGGACGCGCTGCGCGTCGAGCGAATTCGCCGACGTGGGCGTCACGTTCACCACCATCAACATGCCGCTGGTGCGCACGCCGATGATCGCGCCCACCAAGATCTACGCCAACGTGCCCACGCTCTCGCCCGAAGAGGCGGCCGACATGATCGCGCAGGCCTGCGTGGAGAAGCCGGTGCGCATCGCCACACGCCTGGGCGTGTTCGGCGAGGTGCCGCACGCCTTCGTGCCGCGCGTGGCGCAGATCGTGAGCAACACCACGTTCCGCATGTTCCCCGACTCGTCGGCGGCCAGCGGCGACAAGAGTGGCAAGCCCAAGCTGTCCGCCGAAGCCGTGGCGATGCAGCAGATGATGCGGGGCATTCACTTCTGAGGCCGCGGCAGCACGACGTTGCCGGCGCTGCCGCTGTCACTCAGGCCAAGAAGTTCAAGGGAGCGGTGGATCCGGCTTTGCCGGGCTGCTCGCGGCCGGCCCCTCGGGGGCAGGGAGCGCCAGCGACCGTGGGGCTCTATTTCTGCACGTCGATCTTGGTGATCGTGTAGACGGAATTGACGCGATCCAGGCTGAACTGGACGTGATCGCCCACCTGCACCTTGTCGAGCATGGACGGATCCTGCACCTTGTAGGCGCCGGTCATGCCGGGCATGTCGTACAGCTTGATCTCGGCGTGCTTGAGCGTGATCCGGCCGGCCGGCTTGTCGATCTTCTTCACCTCGCCGGACACGAGGGCCTGGGCGGAGGCGAGGGCCGAGACGGCCAGCAGGGCGGCGGTGACGAGGAGGCGTTTCATGATTCCATTGTCCTTGGTATCTCCCTAACGCGCGATAGGGGCGTCTCGCCGACACGCGCCGGTCGCGCAAGGTCAATAGAATCGGCTCCATGACCACGCCCACGCCCACGCACACCTCTGCCGCCGACTCGACGCCCGCGTCGGTCGATCTCTCGCACATCGCCCCCCGCGACAAGGCCGAGATCCTGTCGCAGGCGTTGCCCTACATCCGCAAGTTCCACGGCAAGACCATCATCATCAAGTATGGCGGCAACGCCATGACGGATCCGGCGCTGCAGCAGGATTTCGCCGAGGACGTGGTGCTGCTCAAGCTGGTGGGCCTGAACCCGGTGGTGGTGCACGGCGGCGGCCCGCAGATCGACACTGCGCTGTCCAAGCTGGGCAAGAAGGGCACCTTCATCCAGGGCATGCGCGTCACCGACAAGGAGACGATGGACGTTGTCGAATGGGTGCTGGGCGGCGAGGTGCAGCAGGACATCGTGGGCCTCATCAATTCCGCCGGCGGCAAGGCCGTGGGCCTCACGGGGTTCGACGGCGGCATGATCCGCGCGCGCAAGCTCAAGATGAAGGACAAGGACGACCCCAGCATCGAACACGACGTCGGCCAGGTGGGCGACATCGTCTCCATCGACCCGGCGGTGGTCAAGGCGCTGCAGGACGACCAGTTCATCCCCGTCATCAGCCCCATCGGCTTCGGCGAGGGCAACGTCAGCTACAACATCAACGCCGACGTGGTGGCCGGCAAGTTGGCCGAGGTGCTGGGCGCCGAGAAGCTGGTGCTGCTCACCAACACGCCGGGCGTGCTCGACAAGCAGGGCAAGCTGCTCACCGACCTCAGCGCGCGCCAGATCGACGAACTGTTCGCCGACGGCACCATCTCGGGGGGCATGCTGCCCAAGATCGCGTCGGCGCTCGACGCCGCGCGCTCGGGCGTCAACGCCGTGCACATCATCGACGGGCGCGTGCCGCACGCGATGCTGCTGGAAATCCTCACGGATCAGGCCTACGGCACCATGATCCGCGCGCGTTGATCGGAACGGGACAGCGTCCTCGCGCAGGCCACGGCCTGGCGCCGAGGCTCGGCGCCGCCTGCGGCGCCGCGTTCCTGTGGGGCACCGGCTCGCTGGTGGTGAACCTGCTCGTGGCGCGCCACGGCTACCACCCGCAAAGCATCTCGTTCTGGCGCTTCGTGCTGGGCGCGGCCTCGCTGCTGCTCGTGTTCGGGCGTTCCATGCCGTGGCGCCGCCTGTTGCGCGAGGGCGCGCCGCTGCTGGCCGCGGGCGCCGTGATGGCGGCGTACGTGCTGCTGTGGTTCATCGGCATCGCCCACATCGGCGCGGCCATTCCCACGTTGATCGCGCTGTGCCTGCCGCCGGTGTTCGTCACCTCGTGGGCGCTCGCCCGCGGTCGCCAGCGCGCAAGCCTGGTGCTGCTGGCGATCCTGGCCGCGTCGCTGGCCGGCACCGTCCTGCTGATCGTCGGCGGCGGCACCGAAGGTGGCGCGCGACCCGGCGCGACGGTCGACGACTGGGTGTGGGGCGTCGCCGCGTCGGTGGGCTCGGCGCTGCTGTACGCCGGCTTCACGCTGGTGAGCCCGGCCATCTCGCGCCAATGGGGCGCCGGCACGGCCACCACCGCGCTCACGCTCGCGGCCACCGCGGTGATGGGCCTGTCGGGCCTCGTCTGGCCGCTGCAACTTCCCCGCGAGGCCACGCCCGAGGCCTGGCTGTTGTACCTGGGCATGGTCACCGCGGCGCTGGCGCTGCTGGCGTTCAGCTGGGGCGCGGCGCGCCTCAGTCCCACGGCGCTCACCGTGGCCACGCTGGTGGAGCCGTTGACGGCGGTGCTGCTGGCCGCGGCCTTTCTCGGCGAACGTCTTCAACCTGCGCAGTGGGCGGGCGCGCTGTTGTTGATGGCGGGCATCTGGGGACTCCAACGCGACATGTCGCACGAAGGCACGGCATGAGCGAGAAGGTGTGGCTGTTCGACCTCGACAACACGCTGCACGACGCCGGCGCGTGGGTGTTCGCGCAGATGAACGACACCATGCGGGGCTACGTGGTCGACACGCTGGGCGTCGGCCCCGCCGAGGCCGACGACCTGCGCGACCGCTACTGGCGCCGCTACGGTTCCACGATGCTGGGCCTGGTGCGTCATCATGACGTCAGCCCCGCGCATTTCCTGCGCGAGACGCATCGCTTTCCCGGCCTCGAGCAGCGCGTCACCGGCCATCGCCACGACCTGGCCGCCATCGCGCGCCTGCGCGGGCGCCGCATCGTGCTCACGAACGCGCCGCGCGCGTACGCGATGCGCGTGCTGGGGGCGCTGGGCATCGTGCAGCTGTTCGACGCGGTGCTGTCCATCGAGGACATGCGCATGTTCGGCCACTGGCGGCCCAAGCCCGATCGCCGCATGCTGCGCCAGGTGGCGGCCCGGCTGGGCGTGCATCCGTCGCGCTGCGTGTTGGTGGAGGACTCGCTGGACAACGTGCTGGCGGCGCGCCGAGTGGGCATGACGCCGGTCTGGATGCAGCGCTTCGCGCGCCGCGGGGCGCACGCCGGGCCGCGGGTGGGGCGCTGGACCGTCCATCCGAGCGGCGTGCGCATCGTGCGGTCCCTGCGTTCGCTGGGCTCGCTGGGCTGATTGCCGGCGCCCCGGCGGCCAGTCCGGGGCACGCGGCACCCGACTGGGGCAGTCGGTGCCCACCTCCGTGCAAAGCCCGACCGTGCGGGGCTTCACGGAATCTTTGCTTGGTGTTTACCTGCAGGCAGCAGCGCGGCAGTGATGTGCAAAAATGGCCTCACGCCCCGCGCCATTCCAGGCTGCTGACAGCGATGCCACGCCTTCCCACCCAGTTTTCTGCCGTTGCCGGTTCCGGCGCCTCGGCGCCCGAGATCACGATGCCATCACCGCAAGCAGGTCGGGACTTGAACGACGAGGACGACGCCCCCGAGGCGAGCGCCGACGTGGCCCCGGAGTCCGCCAACGCGGGCGAGGTCGCGGCCCCCGCGCGCAAGCGGCCCAAGCCCGGCGAGCGGCGCGTGCAGATCCTGCAGACCCTGGCCGCCATGCTCGAAGAGCCCGGCGCCGACCGCGTCACTACCGCCGCGCTCGCCGCCAAGCTGTCGGTGAGCGAGGCGGCGCTGTACCGCCACTTCGCCAGCAAGGCGCAGATGTTCGAAGGGCTCATCGAGTTCATCGAGCAGAGCATCTTCACGCTGATCAACCAGATCACCGAACGCGACGTCGATCCCGCGCTGCAGGCCCGCCGCATCGTCTTCATGCTGCTGCAGTTCGGCGAGAAGAACCCGGGCATGGCCCGCGTGATGGTGGGCGACGCGCTGGTGTTCGAGAACGAGCGCCTGTCCACGCGCATGAACCAGTTCTTCGACAAGGTGGAGTCCCAGCTGCGCCAGTCGCTGCGCGCCGCCGCCGAACGCGCCGGATCGCAGACCCCCACGGTGGACGCCAACGGCCGCGCCTCGGCGCTGACCGCGCTGGCCATCGGCCGGCTGCAGCGCTTCACGCGCTCGGGCTTCAAGCGCGGCCCCACCGAGCAGATCGAGATGGCGCTGGCACTGCTCACCTGAGGTTTCTGGCATCGCCTCACGCCGCTGCGCGGCGCGAGGAGATGCCAGACACCTCGCGTCAGACACCTTCCCTCAGCTCTCCTCGCCGATCGCCCGCCGCGTTTCCAGCGCGGCCTGCTGCAACCAGCCGCTGAAGCTCTCCAGTTCCGGCCGCGGCCGCGCGCTGCTCAGCGCGATCTGCCAATACGCCCACGGCGAGGTCATGCGGCCTTCGCGGCCGAACGGCTCGATCAGGTCGCCGCGCTCCAGGGCGTCGTGGATCAAGGGCAACCGGGCGAGCGCCACGCCCTGGCCGGCCAGCGCCGTCTGCACCTGCTGGTGCGTGAAGTTCACGCTGATCCAGCGGCGCGGCTCGAGTTGCGACAGCCCGCGCTGCTGCAGCCAGTAGGGCCAGCCCAGCACGTCGCTGCTGGGGCGGTCGTCGTCCATCTCGATGAGCGTGAAGCCCACCAGGTCGGGCGGCGCCGTCAGCGGTGGCGCCGCGCCGCGCGCGATGGCGTCGGCCAGGCTCGCGCCGATCACCGGCGTGCACACCTCGCCGAACATGCGGATGGCGCCGGCCGGGGCGTCCTCGGGGCGGCACTGGCGCAGCACCAGGTCGTGGTCGGGATCGTCCAGCTCCACCAGCCGGTCGGTGGCGGAGATGCGAATGTCGATGGCCGGCTGGCCCTTCTCGAACGTGGGCAGGCGCGGCAGCAGCCACAGCGAGGCGAACGACGGGAACGTGGACAGGCTGACCTGCGCCCGGCCGCGCAGCTGGCGGATCTGGCGCACGGCGCTGTCGATGCGGCCCAGCGCCGGCGTGATCGCGCGCAGCAGCAGCTGCCCGGCCTGGGTGAGCTCCACGCGCCGCGTGCCGCGCGTGAACAGCGGCGCGCCCAGCTCGTCCTCCAGGCTCTTGATCTGGCGGCTGACGGCCGACTGCGTGACGTGCAGCTCCTCGGCGGCCGCGCCGAAGCCGGCGCGCCGGGCCACGGCCTCGAAGCTGCGCAGGTGGTCGAGGACCAGCGGGCGCTGGCGAGCCATGTTCATGGCTTGGCCGCCTTGCGCGCGACCGCCTTCTTCGCGGCGGTCTTGGTCGCGCGGACCTTCGCGGCCGGCGCCTTCGTGGCCACCGCCTTCTTCGCCGCGGGTTTCTTCCGGGCCGGGGGCGCCTTCGCCCGTGCCGTGACGGCGGCGGCCAGGCCGCGGCGCGCCCAGGGCAGCATCTCGGCGGGGGACTCCATCGCCTCCTCCGGCGCCGTCCAGTAGCTCATCGCGTGGACCTCGTCGTTCTTGCCGGCGTAGGTGAACGGCCGGCAACCGGCGCGCTCGAACTGGGCGCGGTTCGTGTCGTCCACCTTCAGGTACAGCGTGTCCTGGATGATCAGCGCCATGCACAGGCCGTCGATGTACAGCGCATGCCCGCCGAACATCCGGCGCGACGACGTGCCGCCCAGCGGGGACAGCAGTTCCAGGCAATGGCTCACGAACCCCTTATCGCTCATCCGTGCAGTTTAGGGTCAGTTCGCGTCGGGTGCCTGCCTGTGCATCGACACGGCCATTTGCACGAAGCTCGGGCGCCCTCCACAATCCCTCCATGACCACGCCGCCCTGGAAGTTCTCGCTCGAGCCCGCCCGCGACAAGCCCACGCTGCGCCGCCAGCTGAAGGCCGAGCGCCTCGCGATGACCGATCGCCACCAGCGCTCGGTGCATCTGCAGGAGGTGCTGCGCGTGTGGCTGGTCACCCGGCCGGAAACCTCCATCGGCGCCTACTGGCCCATCAAGGGCGAGTTCGACGCCATGCCCGCGCTGTTCCGCTGGACGGAGGGCGAGCCCTACCGACTCATCGGCCTGCCGGTGATCGACCGCGAGACCAAACAGCTCGACTTCCATGTCTGGTATCCGGGCTGCCCCATGGAAGAAGACGCCTACGGCATCCCCAAGCCCAAGGGCACCGACAAGTTCGAGCCCGAGCTGTTGCTGGTGCCCTGCGTGGGCTTCGGCGACAGCGGCGTGCGCCTGGGCTACGGCGGCGGGTTCTACGACCGCACGCTGGCCGCGCTGAAGCCACGCCCGTTCACGGTCGGCCTCGGATACGGCCACGGGTACGTGCCCTGGCTGGAGGCCGAGCCGCACGACATGCCGCTCGACGCCATGATCACCGAGGACGGCGTCTTCTGGGAACGCGATTAGGTGCATCCATGCGCCGTTCCGGCCCAAACCTTACCGCTTGTCTTCGCCCGACGCACCTTGTCACTGCGCACACGTAACGGTGTGTCTCGGGAGGCGTGGTTTACCCGAGGCGACGTGATTTTCCGCACGCTCGGCAGGTAAGCTACGGTCATGTCACAAACGATCGATCTCAAGGTACCCGGCACGCGCAACCGCGTTCCCGTGCGCACGACCGGTCAATGGGCCAGCCGCTTCCTTGGCCTGGCCGGCGCCCGCGAGCTGAAGAAGTCGTGCGGCGTGTGGGTCAAGCGCTGCGGCTCCATCAACACCTTCGGCTTCGCCCAGCCGGTGGACGTCGTGTTCCTCAGCGCCGACGGCGTGGTCACCAAGGTGGTGCCCGGCCTGAAGCCGTGGCGCATGTCCAGTTGCCCCGAGGCGCGCACCGTCCTCGAGCTGCGCGCTGGTCTTGCCAGCCGCATGAATCTCACGCCTGGCGTCGAGATGGGCCTGCTGGCCTGATCCTGCTCAAGCGCCCGTCGGCATCTCCGCCAGGGCCTGCCAGTGCCGGCCGAACACCGGCGCCACCGCCGAATGCGAATCGATGCGCTCCAGCAGCGCCGAGAACGCGGGTCGCGACGTCTTCACGTGCTTGCGCGTGCCCGACCACTTCGACACGACGGCGGCCATCAGGTCCAGCGCGCCCGGCTGGTCGCCGGCGATGAAGCCGTGGTCGGCCACCGGGTACAGGTCGGCGAAGATGTCCCAGTGCTTGTGCAGCCGCTGCGTTGCACCCTCGCGGACGGCCGCGCGCGCGGCCTCGTCGGTCTGCGTGGTGAACCGTTCGGGATAGTCGATCACCGTGATGCACGAGTAGCAGTTCGCCGCGATGTAGACCAGCCCGCGCAGCGCCTGGTCGCGCGCGCCGGGGTCATCCGGCAGCAGGCCCGAGTTCGCAAACGCGAAGCCCAGGTGCATCAGGATGGCGCCGCTCTCGCTCAGCACGCTGCCGTCGGGCAGCTGCAGCGTGGGGATCTGCTTGAGCGGATTCACGCGCTCCAGCTCGGCGAGCGCGTCGTTGTGCTCCCACGACGCCGTCTCCACGATGCGCCAGGGCGCGCCGGTCATCTCGAGCGCGCATTCGACCGACGCGGAGCCCGAGCCCTTGAATCCGAACAGGGTGTACATGCCGACGATCCTACCCCGCGATCAGGCTCAGGTCGAACGCGCGCTGCACCAGCCACAGCCCGGCCACGCCGGCGATCGCCAGCGAGCCGCCCGCGAACGCGCCGCGGTAGGTGCGCGTGCCGCGCAGCGACCAGGCCAGCGGCAGCACCACCGCCACGATGCACAGCTGGCCGATCTCCACGCCCACGTTGAAGCCCACCAGCGGCCCCACCAGCGCGCCCTTGGCCAGCCCGGCGTCCTTCAGCGCGGACGCGAAGCCGAAGCCGTGCACCAGTCCGAACACGAAGGTGAGCTTCCAGCGCGCCTCGCTGATCAGCGGCCAGATGTTGTTCAGCGCGGCCAACACCACGCTCGCCGCGATGATGGACTCCACCCAGCGCGACGGCGGGTTCACGATGTTCAGCACCGACAGCGCCAGCGTGATGGAGTGCGCCACGGTGAACGCGGTCACGACCTTCAGCACGTTGGTCAGCGCCAGCTTGAGGTTGTTCGAAGGGATCCAGCGCGTGCGACTGACGCCCGTGCGCGGATCGGTGACGGCGCTGCGGATCCACACCGCGGGCAACAGCAGCGACAGCAGGAACAGGATATGGTCGTAGCCGATGAGGATGTGGTGCACGCCCTCGCGCACGAAGCCGAGGAACGAGGACGTGGGAGCGTCGTCGACGGTCGCGCTATCGGCGTCCGCCCGTAGAGAAGGCACCGCCGTGGGCGATCCGGCGAGCAACGCCACGGGGGCGGGCGTCTCGATCAGCGACGTCGTCGTCATCGTCGTGGCGGGCAACGGCGTCAGCTTGAAGCGATGCCAGCCGTTGCCCGGGCTCAGCACCGCGAGCTGCGGCGCCGGCGCGTCCGCGGCGTCGCCCGTGCGCGACACGCGCGCGATGCCGCGGTGCGTCGGATCCGTCTTCGCGAACAACTCGTACCCGACGCTCAGCGCCTGCACCGGTGCCGCGCAATGCCACTGCGTGCGCAGCACGGCGTACATGCCGTCACTGTGCTCTGTCAGCGCGGGCGTGTTGGCGTCGGTGACCGACGTGGCCGCCGCGTCGGGCGTGCAGCGCGTGCCGTCGGCGCTCAGGCGGATGTCGTTGCGCGCCAGCGCCGCGATGTCGGCCCAGCGCGTGCGCACCTCCTTCCAGCTGAGCTGGTCGTCGGCGTTGGCATCGAGGTCGAGATCGCGGTCGAGGTCGCGCAGCGCGATGTCGATGCGTGCGTCGACGGTGGCGCCGTCCACGTGCAGCGTCACGTACGCATCGCTGGCCTTGTGGGCCTGCGCGAGCGGCGCGGCCAGCAGGCCCGCGAAGGCCAGGGCGATGGCGAAGCTCGAACGGGTCATTGGTCGCTCCGGGCGGTGGTCTGCGTCGGGGCGGGCGCGGCGGGCGAAGCGCCCGAGGCCGCACGGCGGGCGGCCATCAAGGCGCCCAGCGGCGAGAGCGGCGCCGCCGAAGCCGTGCCGAACGCGGCCGGGAGGAAGGGCGCCGCCGCCACGCCGCCGACCGACAGGCGCGCATCGCGGCCGCCGGTCTCGCGGAGGAACTGCCACAGCGGCTCGGCCGCGTCGTCTCGGTGCGCTGCATGGGCCGCCCGCGCGAGCACGACCTCGTCGGCCGGCTCATGTTGCACGAGCCAGTTCGATTTGGCGTAGCCGAGCGCGGAACGCGTGTCGCCGCGCAGCTCCAGCTCGTAGCGAGACTGCTCGCGGCCATGGCTCTTGTCGCCGCGCAGCAGTGCTGCGTCGTAGCGCTCGCCAAGCATCGTCGCGGCGTCGCGCGTGATCGGATCGTTCCTGCCGTGCAGGGCCTTGTCGGCCAGCGCCACGCGCAGCAGCACCGGATCGGCGGCCTCGTTGCCCTTGAGCAGTGCGAGGACCTCGGCCGGACGGTGTTGGTCGAGCAACCAGTCCGCGTACGCGCACTGCGTGTAGACGTCGGCGTTGGCTTTCAGCGCCGCTTCGAACAACGCCCCCGCGGCGGGATCGGCGCGCCGCTGCGCGAGCTCGGCGCGCATCAGGTCGAGCCAGCCTGGCGCGGGGTTGCCCGCGACGGCGATGGCACTGCTCGGGTCGGGCGCGCCCGCGAGACGCGCGAGCGTCGCGGCAGCGGTGTCCGCGTGACCTCGAAGGCTGGAGAGCTCGGCCAGGCAAGCCATGCCGTTCAGGCGAACGCCCGAGCCGAGTTCCATGAAGTCGGCGCCGGCCAGGCGGCGGCAACCGGCCTCGGCTTCGGCGAAGTGACCCAGTACCTGCTGCACGCCGGCGCGCGTCAGCTCGGCCTGCGCACGGACCGGTAGAGATACCCCGGTGGACAGCGCGAGGACGGCGTCGAGCTCCCTGAGCGCGTCCTGGAAGAAATGCTGACTCTGCAGCGTGGTGGCCTGGATCAGCCGCACTTCGGGCGGCGCATCGGCATGGCCCCACCAGGGCGCGAGCGCGGCCTGGGCCACGCCCAGCTCGCGCGGGTCGCCGCGCAGCCGGCCGCGCGCGAGCGCGTCGTTCGCGGCTTTCAGGGCGAGGCCAAGTTCGTTGGGATGTTCCTGCAGCTGGGCGCGCTGGGCGCGCTCGGCCGCAATGGCGGCGCGGCGTTGGGCCACGTCGCCCACGTGGGTTGGCAGGTGTTCGACGATCGCGTCGTCCTGCTTCGGGAATTGAAGGGCCGATTCCTCGGCCGCCCAGGAGGGCACCACCGCGGCCAGCATCAACGCCAGTGCGAGGAGCGGAGCGGTGGCGCGGTTCATCACGGGGTCGCGATGGGTTCTTCGCTCTCGCTCGTCGGGAACGTCGGCACCAGATCCAGCGACAGTGGCTCGGTGTTCTCCGTCTTCGGGAGGTTGAACGCGAACGCTTCGAGAGAGGCGTCGCTGGCTGCAGCCGATGCCGGCACCTGCGTGATCGCCGCGGGCGGCGGCGGCGGAGGCACCAGTGATTCGCTGTCGCCGCCGCACGCGGCGAGGAACAGGCTGGCCAGCGCGGTGATACCGACCAGCGAGGCCGTGCGGCCTGCCGAGGATCCGCCTTCCGGCGGTGGGCAAGTGGAGGGGGTCATGTCATTTACCTCGGGTGCTTACTTCGAGCCGTTGCCGCGCTTGGCGGCGGCCGGGGCGTTCGACGGCGCCGTGGGTTCCGAGCGCGCGCCGGTGCCCGGAATCGGCGTGTTCAGGTACGGGAAGCCGGCCAGGAACGGTTGTGCGGCCTGGTCGACGGTGTCGTTGAGACCGAAGACCGCATTGTTCGTTGCCAGCGGCACGGCCGACGGATTGCATGCTGCGCCGAAGCTCAGCGTGTTGCCCGTGCCGTTGGCCACGCACAGACCGCCCATCGCGGCGATCAGCGTGATGTCGACGACGTCGTCCTTCGGGCGACGGCCGTTCGGGTAGCCGGCGTTGTCCGTGCCACCGGCCAGGATGTTACCGACGATGCCCAGGCGGTTCTGCTGCGCGAACGGCACGGCTGCGATCCCCGTGTTCAGGCGCAGCATTTCCGACGGCGTGATCATCGCGAGCTGATTGACGCCCGCGATGCCGGTCAGGAACGTCGTGACCAGGTCGTTGCGCGGGATGTTCGTCGGCGACGCGCCCGGAGCGGCCAGGTAGGTCTCGAGCAGCTTCGGATACGACGGGTTGGTGACGTAGGTCGCGAATTGCGTGTCACCGCTGGGCTTGGAGCTGTTGAACAGGTCCTTGTCCTTCATGCCGATGATCAGTTCGTTGACCAGCGGCATGCCCAGGCGCGAAACCTGCGTCCAGGCGCCGCCGTTGCGGTCGGTGGTCTGGTAGCCGGACTTCGGCGTCGGGTCGAGCACACGCGTCTGGCGCAGCGAGGCCGTCGTCCAGCCGCCGATGACCGGGGCTGCGGTGGTGGCGCCGAGGCAGCTGGCGGGGACTTCGAGTTCGAGCGCGGTGACGTTCTTGTAGTACAGCGAGCCGTGCGGCGTGGCGCCGTAGTTGCCGGCCGTGTCGATCACGCTCAGGGGCGCGTCGACCATGTCGAAGATCACGCCGAGGTTGACCGCGAACGAGTCCTGGCGCTGGCCGACGAACACCTTGCCTGGCATCGAGCAGCCCGGGATCGTGATCGAGTAGACGTGCGCAGCGGCGTAGGCCGGGTAGTCGGCGATCGTCTTCTCGCCGATGTTGTCCACCGGCTTGTCGAAGGTGGCCGAGCCGTTGGCCGCGTTGAGGATGGGGGCGACCGTGCCGGTGCGGCGGTCGCCGGTCACCATCGTCAGCGTGTAGGTCTCGTTGACCTGCAGGTGCGAGTCGTGCGGCACGCTGACAGCGCCGTTCTGCAGCGGGGCCTGGTCGACGGCGGTGCCGCCGACGGTCTGGGTCAGCGCATTGAAGTTGTTCTGGAAGCGGAACTGGAACGTCAGGTGTTCGTGCGCGTCGCCCACGTTGTCGATGTGGATCTCGTACAGCGCGTTGGCGTCCATCGCGTGGTAGTTGGGGCCGTCGAACCCGTCCTGCAACGGCTGGTAGTTGGCCACCAGCGTGACGTAGCCGGCGCGGCCGGCCTCGTAGCTGTTGAACATGTAAAAGTCGGACGCGTCGACCTTGGGCGAGGTCGAGATGAACGGCGCTTCGCGGTGGCTGGAGGCGAACGCGCCCCCGCTCAGGGCGAGCAAGGTGGCGGCCACGACGGGCGCGGCGCGGAACGGATGGGGTCGGTCTTGTCGCATGTCTCTACTCCTGGGAGGGGCTTGTGATGAAAGCTTGTGCGGATCACTGTCGAGCAGCGCGGGATGCGTTCTGCTCGTCGTGCCGGCAGGTGAGTTACGACAAGTGAAATGCTTCCGGATGCAAACGATTGGTTAACCGCTTGCGTGGCGCTGGCATGCATCCGTTCGGGGATCGCCCACGTAGGGTGCGGATTCGCGCTGCAGGGAGTTCTCGATGGCTCGTTCGTGGAGGAATTCACGGCGGGGACGGGGGTGTCCGGCGGGCCGTGATCTTTTCGACCCCCGACGTGGATTCGCTGTGGGGAGACACGGACAGGGCGTGGGGGAATCGATACCATTCGCTTCGAGAACACCCCACAAGGCGTTCAGATCTCCCGACTCACCGCACTCGCTGCTCTGAAGTAGACGGCCCGCCGCAAGACCCCTTGCGACGACCTCCACCTCAACAGCGCCTGGCAGCCGCCAGGTCACTTCGTGACCCGACCGCTGCTTGTCCACACCCGGCCATCCGGCGTGATGGCGTGCCGGTCGAGACACCGCGCCGCCGCGGTGCCCGCGACTGCCTGCCCTCGACGCCGACTTGCCGATCGCTTCGCCCCGAAGGATCGACCTTGTCCCAGCTCCGCTTCCCCGCCACGATCTCCCTCTCGCGCCTGAGCACGCTGCTGTCGTGCCTGGCCGCGGCCGCGCTGACCGCTTGCGGCGGCGGTGCCGACGCGCCCCAGGCGCAGGTGGAAGCGGAGTCGGCCCCGGTGGCCACGGCGGCCGTGGCAGCGTTCGCCGGCGTCGAGGCGACCCCCACCTTCCACATGGCCGCGGCCCAACTCGAGGAGCCCGCCGACGTCGACGCCGGCGGCCGCAGCGCCTCGGCCAACCTGGCCCCGCGCAGCTTCACGATAGCCGCCGACATGGCCGGCATGTCCACCGCGCGCCTGACGCCCGCCACGCTGGCGCAGCGCCTGTCCACGCTGCAACGCGCCCGCGCCCAGTCGGCCAGCACCCGGCCTGCCGCCACCGCCATCAGCGCCGCCGTCTACACGCCCGCGCAGATCCGCGCCGCCTACGGCCTGCCGGTGCTGCCGGCCGCCGGCGCCACGCTGTCGGCCACCGACGCCGCCACGTTCGGCGCGGGCCAGACCATCTACGTCGTCGACGCCTACGACAACCCGAACGCGTTCGCGGACCTCACGAAGTTCTCCACCAAGTTCGGCCTCCCGGCCTGCGCCAACGTCGCGCTGACCGCGACGTCCACGCTGCCGCTGGCCAAGGCGAGCGCCACCTGCACGTTCTCGGTGGCCCATCTCGACGCCAACGGCGCGCTGAGCAACGCCGCCCCTGCGTACGATGACGGCTGGGTGGCCGAGAGCGCGCTCGACGTGCAGTGGGCGCACGCGATCGCGCCGCTCGCGCGCATCGTCCTGATCGAAGTGACCGCCGCCAACAGCGACAACCTGCTGGGTGGCGTGGCAATGGCCAACAAGATGGGCGCGGGCGTCGTCTCGATGAGCTTCGGCGCCCCCGAAGGCAGCTGGGTCAAGTCCAACGACGCCACGTTCACCACCACGGGCATGACCTACGTGGCGTCCGCCGGCGACGACGGCTCGCAGGCCTTGTGGCCCGCCGTCTCGCCCACCGTGCTGGCCGTCGGCGGCACCAGCCTGCAGTGGATCGGTTCGGGCACGCGCTACGAAGCGGCCTGGTCGAGCTCGGGTGGCGCGGTGAGCACCGTCGAGACGTTGCCCACGTGGCAATCGAGCCTGGTGATCCCGGGCACGGGCGGCGCCACCATGCGCGCCACCTCCGACGTCGCGTTCAACGCCAACCCCAACACCGGCCAGTACGTGGCGCTGACCGCGCAGGGCGCCACCACCACGTCGTGGAACGCCTACGGCGGCACCAGCATCGGCGCGCCGCAATGGGCCGGCCTGGTGGCCGTGGCCAACGCTCGCCGCGTGGCCGCCTCGAAGGCGCTGCTGGGCGACTTCCACACCACGCTGTACAAGACCATCGCCGGCTCGGCCAGCACCTACGCGGCCGACTTCGCCGACGTCGTCGACGGCAACAACGGCGCCTGCGCCAGCTGCGCCACCGCGGCGGGCTACGACATCGCCACGGGCTGGGGCACGCCCAACGCCAGCGCGCTGCTGAACACGCTCGTCACCGACTCCACGTCGTCCGGCAGCACCGCGTCGACCACGCCGGTCGTTCCCGGTGGCGCGTTCTCCGCGCAGACGGGCACCGCGTTCTCGCGGTCGCTGGGCATCACCGCGCCGTCGGGCGTCACCACGAAGTACACGCTGGCCGGCGCGCCGAGCGGCCTGGCCGTGAGCACCACGGGCGTCGTGACCTGGTCCGCGCCGAAGGCCGGCACCTATGCCTTCACGGCCACGGCCACCACCAGCGCGGGCAAGACGGCCAGCGGCAAGTACACGCTGAGCGTCGTGTCGGTGAACCACGCGCCGACGCTGGCGTCCTCGGCCATCTCGGTAAAGGCCGGCGCGTCGTTCAGCGTCTCGCTGAAGGGCAGCGACGTGGACGGCGACGCCATCGTCTACGTGATGACGGGCGCGCCTTCAGGCATGACGCTGACCAACGCCGGCGTGTTGGCCTGGTCGAAGGCGGTCAAGGGCACGTATGCGGTCAAGGTGGTGGTCAAGGATGTGCGTGGGCTGTCGAGCGTTGCGGCGACCGTGACGGTGACTGTCGGCTGATCTGTTGCTGGTTTGCTGGTTTGCTGGTTGCCGGTTGCCGGTTGCCGGTTGCCGATGCCGGTTGTGCGGTGTGCTTTGCGGGGCGCGCTGGGTCAGTCACGACTCACCGGGCAAGTCTCTTTTGTTCGTGTCCCCCGCCGGCCTTCGGCGCGGCTCCTCCTTGACCTCACAAAAGAGACTCGCCCGGTTCGTCGTTCCAACCATGGGCGGCCGGCGGACAACATT
>JBBQYL010000017.1:0-41060 GCA_038208735.1 Burkholderiales bacterium | reverse complement strand
CAGCGCCGCGCCCACGGCCCAGCAGGCGCCGGTCAGCAGCTCGCCGGCGCCCGCGAAGCCGCGCAGCGCGCCGGCCAGCGACGCCGCCCCCACCACGGCAGGTACGAGCCACACGCGGGTCGCTGACATCGTCTGCGTGCGTGTCTGGCGCAGCCCGAGGAGCACGAGCGCGGCGAGGACGGCCCAGACGGCGATGGGCGTGTGGGTGAGGATGTCGAGCGGCGAGGCCATGGTGGTTTCCTGGGGTGGGTTGAAGGCAGTGGACGCATGGTCGCGTCCCGTTGCGCGACACGCCACCGGCGCGCGACAGGACGTCGTCGACCGTCGCCAGATGCGCGCCATGCGGCGCGAGATGCGGCGTTGTCCTGGGGAGAACCCTCGGACGACCTGTCAACCGCCGGTCGATCGACCGTGAAATGTGCCGCGCCCCCTCGTGAAACGGAGTGTTTGCCTGGGGCCACTCCCCAGGAATCAAGGTCGGGCGCAGGCTAAAATAGCGGGTTGGAAGGGGAGGCCGCCGAGCGACCCCGCCGGGGTTCCGGCAGGGCTGCGAAGCGGACCTTGAGGTCACGCGGCCAAAGCCGTGGACAACACAAAAAGCGGCGCCGCGCATTGCGGCGACCGTCGGCGTCAGGGCTAGCCAATTGAGTCACACATTCGTCATCGATGCCTGGGCGGCCTGCGCGCCCGGCGTGGACACGCCACAGCGCTGGTCGCAGTGGGCGGCCACGCCATGGCTGCCCGAGGGCGAGCCCCAAGTGGCGCTGGCCGCGGTCGCGCCGATGCTGCGCCGGCGCTTCGCGCCGCTGGGCCGGCTGGCGGCGCAGGCCGTGCTCGACCTCGCGGGCGACCTCGATGGCGATCTCTCCGACAACCCCACGGTGTATGCGTCGCGCTACGGCGAGACAGGCCGTTGCCTCGAGCTCCTGGCCGACCAGGCGCGCGGCAACGCGCTGTCGCCCACGGCCTTCGGCCTGTCGGTGCACAACGCCATCGGCGCGATGATCGCGCTCACCCGGGGCGACCGCCGCAACTCGTCGGCGATCGCGGCCGGGCGCGCCACGGCCGCGGCCGGCGTCGTCGAGGCGCTGGGCCTGCTCGACGACGGCGCAAAGGGCGCCAGCCTCATCGTGTACGACTCGCCGCTGCCCGACGGCTACGCCGGCTTCGAGGACGAGCCCAGCGCGCACTTCGCGTGGGCCTGGCGCCTGCGCCGCCCGCGGGCCGGCGAACGTGCGCTGCACCTCGAGTGGCAGGGCGCGGACGACGCCAACGACGCCGCCGTCGCCGGGGCGCCCGCCCGACTGCCCGCCAGCCTGCAGACCCTGTGGTTCGGCCTGTCCGACGCGCCCTCGCTCACGCAACAGGCCGACGGCCGCCGCTGCACCTGGAGCCGCGATGCCTGAGCTGGCCACCTCGACGGCGCAGAGACTCAGTTCGCTGCTGAACCGCTGGTGGCGCGTGGGCGCCACCGGGTTCTCGTTCGCCACCTTCGGCGTCGGCGGACTGGTGCTGGGCGGGCTGGTGGCGCCGCTGCTGCTGGTCGTGGTGCGCCATCACCGGCGCCGCTCGGCCCTCGTGCGCTGGGCCATCCACCACCTGTTCCGCGTGTTCGTGGCGATGCTGTGCGCGCTTCGCGTTTGCAGCCTCGAGGTGCGCGGCCGCGAACGGCTGAAGCGCAACGGCCTGCTCATCCTGGCGAGCCATCCGTCGCTCATCGACGTGGTGTTCCTCATGGCGCTGGTGCGCGACGCCGACTGCATCGTCAAGGCCGCGTTGCTGCGCAACCCGTTCACGCGCGGCCCGGTGCGCGCGGCCGGCTACGTGTGCAACGACTCGGGTCCGGGCCTCATCGACGACTGCGTGGCCTCGGTGCGCGCCGGCAACAACCTCATCGTGTTTCCCGAGGGCACGCGCACGCCGGCCGGCGCGGCGCTGGGCCGGCTGCAGCGCGGCGCCGCCAACCTGGCGGTGCGCGGCGAGCTGGCCATCACCCCGGTGCGCATCACGTGCTCGCCGCAGATGCTGGGCAAGAGCGACAAATGGTGGCGGGTGCCGTGCCGCGCCGGCCACTTCGTGATCGACGTCGGCGCCGACATCCCCATCGATTCCCACCTGGCAGAGGACGGCGCGCAGGCGCTGGCCGCACGCCGACTCAACGACGAACTGGCGCGCCACCTTGGCGCGGAGAGACCCCATGCAGCAGCTTGAGAACGACATCAAGGAACTCATCATTTCCTCGTTGGCGCTTGAAGACCTCACCCCCGCCGACATCGACGCCGGGGCGCCGTTGTTCGTCGACGGCCTGGGACTCGATTCGATCGACGCGCTCGAGCTGGGCCTGGCGCTGCAGAAGCGCTATGGCGTGAGCCTGTCGGGCGAGTCGGAAGAGGTGCGCGCGCATTTCGCCAGCGTCAAGACGCTGGCCGCCTTCGTCGTGTCGCAGGGCAAGGCCTGAGACCGACCCCATGAGCCTGACCATGACCAAGGATGACATCTTCGCCCGGATCATCGAGATCCTGAACCAGACCTTCGACATCGAGCCGTCGCGCATCAAGCGCGAGTCGCGCCTCGGCGAGGACCTGGACATCGACTCCATCGACGCCGTCGACCTCATCGTGCAGCTGAAGCCGCTGGTGGGCAAGCGCCTGCAGCCCGAGGCCTTCAAGTCGGTGCGCACGGTGCAGGACGTCGTCGACGCGCTGTACGGCCTCGTGCACGAAGCGCCCACCGCGTGATCCCTTCGATGGCCACTCCGGCCCCCACGCTCGCGCCCGTCCGCAGGACGCCGCCGCTGCTGGCCGCGCTGCTGGCGGTGGTGAGCCTCGCCTATCCGGTGGTGGTGTACCTGGCGCTGGGGCACGTGAGCCCACGCTGGATCGCGCTGCTGCTGGTGGCGCTCGCGCTCGCGCGGGCCTGGGTCACGCGCGAGTCGTTCTGGCTGGGCGCCGCGGCGCTCGCCACGGTGCTGGCCGCAGCCAGTTTCCTGGGCGATCGCTGGGGGCCGCTCAAGCTCTATCCGGCGCTCGTCAACCTCGTCATGCTCGGGCTGTTCGGCATGAGCCTGTGGCGCGGCCCCAGCGTGGTGGAGCGCCTCGCCCGCCTGCGCGAGTCGCACTTCCCGCCGGCCGCCATCGTCTACACGCGGCGCGTCACGCAGGTGTGGTGCGGCTTCTTCGTCGTCAACGGCCTGGCCGCGCTGGCCACGGCCCTGTGGGCCACGCCCGCGGTCTGGGCGCTGTACAACGGCCTGCTGTCGTACGTGGCCATGGGCGCGCTGATGGGCGGCGAGTGGCTGGTGCGCCGGCGCGTGCGCTCACGCATCGCCCGCGAAGAGGCGGCGCACGGTGGCTGACGCCGTCGGCTGGCGCCCGCTGACCGCCTTGCCCCGCATGCCCGCTTCGCCCTCGGCGGCGGTGGCGTCGCGCGCCGGCCAGGCGTTGACGCAGGCCCACTTCGCGCACCAGGTGGCGGCGTGGCGCGACCTGCTCGCGGCGCAGCCCGGCGCGCGCTGGGCGCTGTTCGTCGAGGACACCTTCGACTTCGCCACGGCGCTGTTCGGCGCGTGGCATGCCGGCAAGACGGTGGTGGTGCCCGGCGACATGCAGAACGACACCGTGGCCCGCCTGCGTGGCATGGCCGACGGGTTCCTGGGCGACCTCCCGGGCGCGCTGGCGCGTCCCGCGCCCGCGCGCGCCTTTGCCCGCGAGGCCGCGTTCGCGCCGCTCGATCGCGAGGCCACGCAGCTGGTGGTCTACACCTCGGGCACCAACGGCGAGCCGCTGGCCATCTCCAAGCGGCTGGCCCAGCTCGACGCCGAGGTGCACGCGCTCGAGACGCGCTTCGGCGCGCTGTGCGACACCGGCCTCGCGCCCGTCAACCTGGCGCCCGAGACCGTCGCCGCGGGCGAGCGCATCACCGGCTTCGACGACGCGGGCCCGGTCGACGAGCCGCCGCTGGTGTGGGCCACCGTCACCCACCAGCACATCTACGGCCTGCTGTTTCGCGTGCTGTGGCCGCTGGCGTCCGGCCGGCCGTTCGCGGCCGAGCGCCTGGTGTTCAACGAGGAGATCGCGCTGCGCATCGCCGGACCCGCGGTGCTGGTGGCCAGTCCCGCGCACCTGCGCCGGCTGCCCGAGGCGCTCGACTGGTCGGCCGCGCGCGCCGGGCTGCGCGGCGTGTTCTCGTCCGGCGGCCCGCTGCCGCCCGAAGCCGCCGAGAGCGCGATGGCGCTGCTGGGCGTGGCGCCGGTGGAGGTGTACGGCAGCTCCGAGACGGGCGGCGTGGCCTGGCGCCAGCGCGCCCGCCACGGCGATACGTGGCAGGCGCTGCCGGGCATCGCGTTCCGCATCGACGACGGCGAGCTGTGCGTGCGCTCGCCGCACCTGCCCGACGCCGAGTGGTATCGCACGGCCGACCGCGCCACTCCGGCCGGCGACGGCATGGACGGCTTCGAGCTGCACGGCCGCGTCGACCGCATCGTCAAGATCGAGGAGAAGCGGGTGTCGTTGACCGCGATGGAACAGTGCCTGGCGTCGTCCGATGACGTGGCCGAGGCGCGAGTGCTGATGCTGGCCGACGAGCCGCCGGTGGTCGAGGTTGCCGGCACGCCGGTGGCCCATGCCGTGCGCCCCGCGGCCGTCGTCTCGCTCACCGAGGCGGGCCGCGCGAAGCTGGCCGCGTCCGGCAAGCCCGCGCTGGTGGCGGAACTGCGCGCGCGCCTGCTGGCCGCGGTCGACCGCGTGGCGCTGCCGCGCCGCTGGCGCCTCGTCGATGCGTTGCCGGTCAATGCGCAGGGCAAGAGCACCGAGGCCTTGCTGGGCGCCCTGTTCGCGCCGGCCGCCGAGGCGCGCCCGCAGCGACCTTCGCCCAAGTGGCGTATCACCGAGCAAGCCCGCGCGCAGGCCTCTCTGGCGCTGACGCCCGAGCTGCTCGTCTTCGACGGCCACTTTCCCGGCTCGCCCATCCTGCCCGGCGTCGCGCAGGTGGACTGGGCCATCGCCTTCGCGCGCGAACGCTTCGCGCTGCCCACCCGATTCATTCGCATGGACGCCCTGAAGTTCTCGCAGCCGGCGTTGCCGGGCATGCACCTCGACCTCGACCTGCAATGGAACGCGGCCACGTCGACGCTGCACTTCGAATACCGCTCCACGGCCGGCCGGCATTCCAGCGGCCGCCTGGTGTTCGCCGCGCCGGAATCCGCGTGATGGCGCAGACCTTCCGTGCGGTGGCGGTCATTCCCGTCTACAACCACGGCGAGGCCGTGGGCGCCGTCGCGGCCAACGTGCGCGCCAACCACCTGCATTGCATCCTGGTGGACGACGGCAGCTCGGCCGACTGCGCCGCGGTGCTCGACGCGCTGGCCCGGGCGCCCGACGTCACGCTGGTGCGCCTGGCGCTCAACCAGGGTAAGGGCGGGGCGATGATGGCCGGCCTGCGCGCGGCGGCCGCGGCGGGGTATTCGCACGCGCTGCAGATCGACGCCGACGGCCAGCACGACGCCGGCGACATCCCCAAGTTCCTGGCGCTCGCTGCCGCGCAACCCGACGCGGTGATCTGCGGCGTGCCAGTCTACGACGAGACGGTGCCGCTGGGCCGGCTGGTGGGCCGCTACGCCACGCACATCTGGGTGTGGATCAACTCGCTGTCGCTGGAGATCCGCGACTCGATGTGCGGCTTCCGCGTGTACCCGCTGGCGCCGGTGGTGCGGCTGTTCGACGAGGCGCGCCTGGGCCGGCGCATGGACTTCGACCCCGAGGTGCTGGTACGCCTGCACTGGCGCGGCATGCGCATCGTGAACGTGCCCACGCGCGTCACCTATCCGCAGGACGGGCTGTCGCACTTCCGGCTGGGCCTGGACAACTGGCTCATCACGAAGATGCATACGCGTCTGGCCTTCGGGATGCTCGCGCGCTCGCCGCTGCTGCTGTGGCGCAAGGTGGCGAGCAAATGAGCGCGGTGCATCCCCGCAGCCGCGGCACCGGTCAACGCCACTGGTCGTCCATCGGCGAGGAGACCTTCGTCGGCGGCATGTGGCTGCTGTACGCGCTGTTCTGCGTGGGCGGCCGGCTGCCGTTCCGGATCGTGCTGTATCCCGTGGTGCTGTGGTACTGGGCGGTCAACCGCGGCGCGCGCGAGGCCTCGCTCGAATACCTGCAGCGCCTGCAACACGCCACCGGCGGGCTGGGCCACGAGCCGGGCCGGCGCGACACGCTGCGCCACTTCTTCTCGTTCGCCGAGACCATCCTCGACAAGATGCTGGCCGTGGGCGGCCGCTACAAGCTCAAGGCGATCCGATTCGTCGGGCGCGAGGCCATCGACGCGATGGTGCGCGAGAAGCAGGGCGGCCTGCTGGTGACGGCGCACATGGGCTGCCTCGAGATGTGCCAGGCGTCGGCCGAGGCCACGCCGGGCATGAAGCTCACGGTGCTCGTGCACACGGTGCACGCCGAGCAGTTCAACCGGATGCTGGAGCGGTTGTCGCCGGGCCGCGACATCGCGCTGTTGCAGGTCACCGAGATCTCGCCGGCCACCGCGGTGATGCTGGCCGAGCGCGTCGAGCGCGGCGAGTTCGTGGCCATCGCCGGCGACCGCGTGCCCATCATGGCCGGCCGCGCGAGCGCCGTGCAGGTGCCGTTCCTCGGCCACCTCGCCGCGTTTCCCACCGGCGCCTACATGCTGGCCTCGCTGCTCAAATGCCCGCTCTATTCGCTGGGCTGCATCCGCCTGGACGATACCCACGAGGTGGTGTTCGAGCGGCTCGCCGAGCGCGTGGTGCTGCCGCGCGGCGACCGCCTGGGCGCCTGCACCGTGTACGCCACCGACTTCGCGCAGCGCATCGAGCGCCAGCTGGCGCGCGCGCCGTTCGAGTGGTTCAACTTCTTTTCCTTCTGGAATCAACCCGGGGCGCTCGCTGCTCCCCCCACGCCCGTGCGCCATGACTGATTCCCGTTCCATCACCTTCGACGGCGCACGCCTGACGATCGAGGACGTCTGTGCGCTGGCCGCACGCGACGCGCTTGCCGAGCTGTCGGCCGATGCCGGCTTTCGCGCTCGCATCCGCCGCGGCGCCGACTTTCTCGAACGCCTGCTGCGCGAGGACGGCGTCGTCTACGGCGTCACCACCGGCTACGGCGATTCCTGCACCGTCGTGATCCCGCCCGAACTGGTGGCCGAGTTGCCGCACCACCTGTTCGCCTACCACGGCGTGGGCCTGGGCCGCATGCTCGATCCGGCCGAGACGCGCGCCGTGCTGGCCGCGCGCCTGCAGTCGTTGTCGCAGGGCGTGTCGGGCGTCAGCGTCGAGCTGCTCGAGCAGCTGGCCGCGTTCATCCAGCACGACGTGCTGCCGCAGATCCCGGCCGAGGGCTCGGTCGGCGCCAGCGGCGACCTCACGCCGCTCTCGTACGTGGCCGCCGCGCTGTGCGGCGAGCGCAACGTGCTGTTCCAGGGCCGCCTCCAGCCGGCCGCCGAGGCGCTCGCCGCGCTGGGCCGCCAGCCGCTGCGCCTGCGTCCCAAGGAAGGCCTGGCCATCATGAACGGCACGGCCGTGATGACGGCGCTGGCGTGCCTGGCGTACGAGCGCGCCGAGTACGTGTCGCGCCTGGCCGCGCGCCTCACCGCCTGCAACGTGCTGGCCAGCGCCGGCAACGCACACCACTTCGACGAGGCGCTGTTCGCCGTCAAGCCGCACGCCGGCCAGCAACGCGTGGCGGCCCGGGTGCGCGCCGACCTGGCCGCCGACTCGGCGAAGCCGGCCGCGCGCAACGAGCAGCGGCTGCAGGATCGCTACTCGCTGCGCTGCGCGCCGCACGTCATCGGCGTGCTGGAGGACGCGCTGCCGTTCTTCCGCCAGTTGATCGAGAACGAACTCAACTCGGCCAACGACAACCCGATCATCGACGGCGAGCGCGAGCAGGTGCAGCATGGCGGCCACTTCTACGGCGGCCACATCGCCTTCGCGATGGACAGCCTGAAGAACGCGGTGGCCAACGTGGCCGACCTGCTCGATCGCCAGCTCGCGCTGGTGGTGGACACGCGCTACAACCACGGCCTGCCGTCCAACCTGTCGGGCGCCACGGGGCCGCGCGCGGCCATCAACCACGGCCTGAAGGCGCTGCAGATCAGCGTATCGGCCTGGACTGCCGAGGCGCTCAAGCAGACGATGCCGGCCAGTGTGTTCTCGCGCTCCACCGAGTGCCACAACCAGGACAAGGTGAGCATGGGCACGATCGCCGCGCGCGACTGCCTGCGCGTGCTGGAGCTCACCGAGCAGGTATGCGTGGGCATGCTGGTGGCCGCGCGCCAGGGCGTGGCGCTGCGCTGCGCGCAGGACGGCGTGGTGCCCGGCGCCGCGCTGCAGGCCTTCCAGGCCGACCTCGAGCGGCGCATCCCGTTCGTGGTCGAGGATCGGGCGCTCGACACCGACCTCATCGCGCTGCTGGTGGCCTTGCGCGGCCGCGAATGGGCGCTGTACGCCGATGCCTGAGGCCACCGCACCGATGCCGCCGGACCTGTCGCACGAGATCGACGTCGTGCCGCCGTTCTTCGACATCGACATGATGGACATCGTGTGGCACGGCCACTACGTGAAGTACCTCGAGCTGGCGCGCTGCGCGCTGCTCGAGAAGTTCGGCTACGGCTACCTGCAGATGCGCGAGTCGGGCTACGGCTGGCCCATCGTCGACCTGCGCCTGAAGTACAGCCGGCCGGCCGTGTTCAACCAGCCGCTGGTGGTGCGCGCCGAGATCGTCGAGTGGGAGAACCGCCTGAAGATGAACTACGTGATCCGCGACAAGGCGACCGGCCGCAAGATCAACACGGCGTCCTCCATCCAGGTGGCGGTGGACATGAAGACGGGCGAGATGCAGTACGTGTGCCCGGCGGTGCTGTGGCAACGGCTGGGGGTGGCGACGTGATGAAGAGCCTGCGTTGCGCGGGCCTCGTCGTGGCCGCGACATTCGTCGGTTCCGTGTTCGCCGCGGCGTCGGTGTCGGCGCCGGCGCCGGCCGCCGACTTCGTCAAGCTGGTGCACGAGCGGCTGAAGGTGGCGCCGGTGCTCAGGGGCGAGTTCGAGCAGACCAAGACGCTCAAGGGCTTCCGCAACCCGCTCGTCTCGAAGGGCGAGTTCCTGGTGGCGCGCGGGCAGGGCGTGTGGTGGCACACGCTGCAGCCGTTCGAGAGCACGCTGGTGGTCACGCCCACGAAGCTGTTCACGCGCAATGCCGACGGCAGCGCCAGCAACCTGATGGACGCGCAGGCCGAGCCGGGGCTGCAGCAGGTCAACGCGCTGATCTTCTCGCTGCTGGCCGCCGACGTCGACGGGCTGGCCGACAGGTTCACCGTGGTGTCGCAGCCGGTGGGCGCCGTGGGCTGGACGCTGGTGCTCACGCCGCGCGACGCCAACATCGCGAAGTTCCTCGTGCGCGCCACGCTCGCGGGCGAGCGCGACGTGCAGTCGGTGCGCATCGACGAGGCGCGCGGCGACGTCACGCAGATCCGTTTCGCGCGCCAGGTACCGTCCGCGGCGCTGTCGGCCGAAGACGCGGCCCGCTTCAGATGAGTCTCGACGCCGCGTCGCGCCCCGTGCGCCGCCTGCCGTGGCAGGTGGCGGCGTGGCTGTGGCTCGCGTGCAGCGTGGTGGTGGCGGTGCACCAGTGGCACTTCTGGCGCGCGGCGCACTTCGACACCGACGTGATGGCGTTGCTGCCGCAGGACGAGCAGGCGCCCGAGGTGGGCCGCGCCACGCGCCAGCTGGCCGACCAGGTGTCGCGCCAGGTGGTGGTGATGATCGGCGCGCCCGACTGGGCCAGCGCGCGCCGGGCCGCCGACGCGTGGACGAGGGCCGCCTACTCGAGTGCCTGGGACAGGACCTCGGTAACCCCGGCAGCGCTCTTCAAGACGAGTGCGATGGCGAGCCCCGAGAGCCTCCGCGAGACGCTCGCCTTCTACGCGCCGTACCGCGACCGCCTGCTCACGCCGGCGCAGCGGGCGCAGCTCGAACACGCAGCCCCTGGCGCGCTGGTGCAGGGCGCGCTGGCCGCGCTGGCGCAGCCCGGCGGCGGCCTGCGGCTGGCCGACTGGAACGCCGACCCGCTGGGCCTGTGGCCGCAGTGGTGGCTGGCGCGCGCGAGCGACACGCGGGCGCGGGCGCGCGATGGCGTGCTGGCGCTCAGCGACGGCGGCCTCGAGTGGGCGGTGCTGCTGCAGGAGACGACGGGCTCGGCGTTCTCGCTCAGCGGCGACTCGCCGGTCTCCGACGCACTCGCCGCCGGCCGGGCCGCCGCCCAGGCCGCGGCGCCGGGCGCCAGGGTGATCGCCGGCGGCGTGCCGCTGCATGCCGAGTACGCGGCGTCGCGCGCGCACCGCGAGACCAACACCATCGGCTGGGGCTCCCTCGCCGGCGTGCTGGTGTTGGCGTGGCTGGCGTTCCGCTCGCTGTGGCCGCGCCTGCTGATGACGCTGTCGCTGCTGGTGGGCATGGGGACGGCGCTGTCGGTGACGGCGTTGGTGTTCGGCCAGGTGCACCTGTTGACCACGGTGTTCGGCGCCAGCCTCATCGGCTGCGCCGAGGATTACGGCCTGTACTACTTCGCCAGCCGCCAGGGCGCGCCCGGCGTGGCGCCGCTGCGCATGATGTCGACGCTGCTGCCCGGCCTCGCGCTGGCGCTGCTCACCAGCGCGCTGGGCTACTTCGCGCTCGGCGTGCCGCCGTTTCCGGGGCTGCGCCAGATGGCGCTGTTCTCGGTGGTGGGCATCGTCGCCACCTTCCTGACGACCCTCTGCTGGTTCCCCTGGATCGACCGCGGCGCGCCGGGGCGCACGCGGTTCTCCGCCTGGATCGTGGCCAGCTTCGCGCGCTATCCGCGCTTCGGCGCCACGCGCTCGACGTGGCTCGTGCACGCCGCGCTGGCGGTGGCCGTGGCCGTGGGCCTGTTCTCGCTGCGCGTGAACGACGACCTGCGCCAGCTGCAGTCCTCGCCTCCGGCGCTGGTCGACGCGCAGCGCGAGATCGGCCGCCTGCTGGGCCTGCCGAGCCCCGCGCAGTTCTTCGTGGTGCGCGGCACCGGCGCCGACGACGTGCTGCAACGCGAGGAGGCCCTCAAGGCGCGCCTCGACGCCCGCGTGGCCAACGGCGAGCTGGCCGGCTACCGCGCGCTGTCCGACTGGGTACCGTCGCTGGCGCGCCAGCAGTCCGACGCGGCGTTGACGCGGCGCGTCGAGGACGGCGTGATCGCCGGCGTGGACCAGGTGCTGGGCGAGACCCAGCGCCGCGCCGGCTTCGACGCGAGGCCGCTCACGCTTGCGCACTGGCTGGACTCGCCGGCGGCCGCGGTGGCGCGTCCGCTATGGATCGGCGCCGTGCCCGTGCGCGACGACGGCACCGGCTTCGCAAGCGTGGTGATGCTGCGCGGCGTGCGCGACCTGGCGGCGCTGCCCGACATCGCGAAGAGCGCCGACGGCCTGCCCGGCGTTCGCTGGGTGGACCAGGTGCAGTCGGTGTCCGCGCTGCTGGGACGCTATCGCCACATGATGGGCCTGCTGCTGGTGGCCGGCCACGCCGCGGTGCTGCTGGCCCTGACGTGGCGCTACGGCCGCCGCGCCTGGCGTGCCTGGATGCCCACCGCGGCGGCCACCGCCGGCACCCTGGCGCTGCTGGCGCTGTGCGGCCAGCCGCTGCAATTGTTCAACGTGCTCGCGCTGGCGCTGCTGCTGGGCATCGGCGTGGACTACGGCATCTTCCTGCTCGAACGCGAGAATGCCGACGCGGGCTCGGCGTGGTTGTCGGTGGTGCTCGGCGCCGCCAGCACGTGGCTGTCGTTCGGCCTGCTCGCGCTGTCGAGCACGCCGGCATTGCGCTCTTTCGGATTGACCCTGCTCTTCGGCATCCTCATCGTCTGGTTCGCGACGCCGCTCTACCGAACGCGTTCCGCCGTTCCCCCTGTTTCCGTGAAAGCCCCATGACTCTCGAAACCACCGACGTCCTGATCGTCGGCGCCGGCCCCGCCGGGGCCGTCGCCGCCGGCTTCCTTCGCCAGCAGGGCCGCCAAGTGCTCGTGCTCGAGCGCGAGCAGTTCCCGCGCTTTTCGATCGGCGAGAGCCTGCTGCCGCAAAGCATGGAATACATCGAGGCCGCGGGCATGCTGCAGGACGTGGTGGAGGCCGGCTTCCAGTTCAAGAACGGCGCCGCGTTCGCCTGGGGCGACAAGTACACCGACTTCGACTTCCGCGACAAGTTCTCCGAAGGCTGGGGCACCACCTACCAGGTGCAGCGGGCCACCTTCGACAAGGTGCTGGCCGACGCCGCGGCGCGCCAGGGCGCGCAGATCCGCTACCGCCACGAGGTCACCGCCATCGACCTCGACGGCGACCGGCCGCGCGTCACCGCACGCGATGCCGACGGCAGGACCTACGACGTCGAAGCGCGCTTCGTGCTCGACGCCAGCGGCTTCGGCCGCACGCTGCCGCGCCTGCTCCAGCTGGAGACGCCGTCCAACTTCCCGGTGCGCGGCGCCATCTTCACGCACATCGCCGACCGCATACCGCAGGACGGCCCGTTCGATCGCCAGAAGATCCGCGTGACGGTGCATCCGAAGCGCCCCGACGTGTGGTTCTGGACCATTCCGTTCTCCGATGGCCGCTGCTCGATCGGCGTCGTGGCCGAACAGGCCTTCCTGGCGCAGTACGCGGGCACCGAGACCGAACGCCTGCGCGCCATCCTCGCGGAAGAGGACGGCCTGTCGGGGCTGCTCAAGGACGCGGTGTGGGACACGCCGGCGCGCCAGATCGTGGGCTACTCGGCCAACGTGAAGTCGCTGTGGGGCAAGGGCTTCGCGCTGCTGGGCAACGCGGGTGAGTTCCTCGACCCGGTGTTCTCCAGCGGCGTCACCATCGCGTTCAAGTCGGCGTCCCTGGCCGCGCAGTGCCTGGAGCGCGAGTTCGCGGGCGAGACGGTGGACTGGCAGGCCGACTACGCCGTGCCGCTGAAGGCGGGCGTCGACACCTTTCGCGCGTTCGTCGACGCGTGGTACGCCGGCGGCTTCCAGAAGATCATCTTCCACGAGCGCCACACGCCCGACATCCGCCGCATGATCGCGTCGATCCTGGCCGGCTACGCGTGGGACCAGAAGAACCCGTACGTGGCGCAGGCCAAGCGTCGCCTGGGTGTTCTGGAGGAACTGTGCAGCGCCTGATCGCCTCGCTGATCCTGGCTTGCGCGGGCGCGGGCGCGTTCTCGGGATGCGCGAGCGCGCCATCGCCCGCGCCTGGCGCGTCCGCGGTCGTCAACGCGGAATCCGCCAGCGCGCCCGCGGACTCGCGCTCGACGCCACAGCTGCGCCTCGCGCCGTCGCTGCTGGGCCGCACGCTGAACCTGCAGCAGCACCTGACGCTGCAGGCGCCCGGCCACGACCAGCAGCTCGACGTGCTGCTGGAGGCCGACGCCACGCACGTGCAGATGGGCATGGTGGCCATGGGCCAGGTGGCCGCGCGCCTGTCCTGGGATGGCATCACCCTGGACGAGAGCAAGGCGCCGTGGTGGCCGCAGGCCGTGTCCGGATCGCGCATCCTCAGCGACCTGCAGCTGACGCTGTGGCCCGCGTCCGCCATCCAGGCCGCGCTGCCCACGGGCTGGACGCTGGGGGAAGACGGCAACGTTCGCACGCTCAGGCAGGGCGACGAGGTGGTCACCGTCGTCACGCGGCTTTGCCCCCTGTCATCCTGCGCGAAGTCGCAGGATCCACGAACCGCCACGACGCTGATCGAACTCGACCAGCGCCGCGACCACTTCAAGCTGAAGATCGAATCGCGCGACCTCGACGACAACTCTGGCACCCGCGCCCTGACGAAGCCATGACCGCCATCTTTCTCCAGGCCCAGTCATGCGTTTGCGCTTTGGGCGATACCCCCGAGGCAATTCGCGCCGGACTGTGGGCAGATACCCCGGGGGGCGTCGCGCCCACCGATCTCCACACCCCCGGCCGCGTGCTGCACCTGGGCGCCGTCCACGCGCCGCTGCCGTCGCTGGACGTGTTGCCCGTCAAGCAGCGCAGCCGCAACAACGCGCTGCTGCTGGCGGCGCTGGCGTCGCTGCGCGCACGCGTCCAGGCCGCCGTCGACCGCTTCGGCCCGCACCGCCTCGCCGTGGTCCTGGGCGTGAGTACCGCCGGCCTCGACGAAGGCGTCGCGGCCGTGCGGCAGCGTCAGGCGGGCCTGGGCTGGCCGGCCGGCTACGACTACGCGCTGCAAGAGATGGGCAACGCCGCGCAGTGCGTGGCAAGGCAACTCGGCATCACCGGCCCGGCCTACGCCATTTCCACGGCCTGTTCGTCGGGCGCCAAGGCCATCGCCACCGGCGCGCGCCTGCTGCGCTCGGGCGCGGTCGACGCGGTCGTGGCCGGCGGCGGCGACGCGTTGACGGGCTTCACCATCGCGGGCTTCTCGGCGCTGGACGCCGTGTCGGCCGAACGCTGCAATCCGCTGTCGGCCAACCGGCGCGGCATCAACATCGGCGAGGGCGCGGCGCTGTTCCTGATGGGCCGCGACGAAGGCCCCGTGCGTCTGTCCGGCTGGGGCGAGAGCGCCGACGCGCACCACATGTCCGCGCCCGAGCCCACCGGCCGCGGCGCCGCCGAGGCGATGCAGCGCGCGCTGGCCCGCGCCGGCGTGGTTGCCGCCGACGTCGACTACGTGAACCTGCACGGCACGGCCACCGAGCAGAACGACGCGATGGAGAGCCTGGCGGTGCAGCGCGTGCTGGGCGGCGACGTGGCGGTGAGCTCCACCAAGCCGCTCACCGGCCACACGCTGGCCGCCGCCGGCGCCATCGAGGCCGCGTTCGCGTGGCACACGCTGGTGGACAACCCCACGGGCCGGCTGCCGGTGCACTGGTGGGACGGCGTGGCCGACCCGGCGCTGCCGGCGCTGCGTGCCGTGGCGCCCGGCACCGCGCTGGGCCGGCCGGTGCGCCACGTGTTGAGCAACTCCTTCGCGTTCGGGGGCAGCAACGCCGCGTTGCTGTTCTCGCGGCCATGACGACGCCCGCTGACCGCGCGCCAGCCTGGCCGCCGCACGAGATGGACGCGTGGGTGCCGCACCGCGGCGCCATGAGCCTGCTGTCGTCGGTGGAGCGTTGCGACGAGCTGAGCGTCGTGGCCCGCGTGCGGGTGCCCGCGCAGGGCGTGTTCGCCACGCCCGATGGCGTGCCGGCGTGGGTGGGCATCGAGTACATGGCGCAGGCCGTGGCGGCGTGGTCGGGCGCGCGCAACCGCGAGGGCGGCGGATCGCCGAGAATCGGCTACCTGCTGGGCAGCCGCCGCTACGAGGCTCACGTGCCGGTGTTTCCCGTGGGCGCCGAGTTGCGCGTCTTCGGGCAATGCGAGCTGATGGGAGACAACGGCCTGGGCATGTTCGACTGCCGCATCGAGCACGATGGCCGCGTGCTGGCCAGCGGGCGGCTGAGCGTGTTCGAGCCGCCAGCGAATCCAGGGAAAGGGTCGCCGCAGAGCGCACCCGGGGAAAGAGGATCATGAACGAGACCAACGAGAAACCGACCGGCCGCATGACCGTGCTGGTCACCGGCGCCAGCCGCGGCATCGGGCGCGCGATCGCGCTCGCGGTGGCGCGCGACGGCCACGACGTGGTGGTGCATTGCCGCACTGGCGTCGCGCAGGCCAACGCCGTCGCCGACGAGGCGCGCGCTCTGGGCGTCTCGGCACGCGTGCTGGCGTTCGACGTCGCCGACCGCGCCGCCGCGTCCGCCGCGCTGCTCGCCGACATCGAGGCGCACGGCGCCTACTACGGCGTCGTCTGCAACGCCGGCATCGCGCGCGACAATGCGTTCCCGGCGATGAGCGGCGAGGAGTGGGACGCCGTCATCCACACCAACCTCGACGGCTTCTTCAACGTGCTCAACCCGGTGGTGATGCCGATGGTGCAACGCCGCAAGCCGGGCCGCATCGTCACGCTGGCGTCGGTGTCGGCGCTGATGGGCAACCGCGGGCAGACCAACTACAGTGCCGCCAAGGCGGGCGTGATCGCGGCGACGAAGTCGCTGGCCGTCGAGCTCGCCAAGCGCGCCATCACCGTCAATTGCGTGGCGCCGGGGCTGATCGACACCGAGATGGTGACCCCCCAGGTGCTGGAGGAAGCGATGAAGATCATCCCGTTGCGCCGCATGGGAACCCCCGACGAAGTGGCCGCGCTGGTGGCCTTCCTGCTCAGGCCCGAGGCGGCGTACATCACGCGCCAGGTGATCTCGGTCAACGGAGGGATGGTCGGATGAAGCGCGTCGCCGTCACCGGATTCGGCGCCATCAGCCCGCTGGGCCACGACTGGCCCACCGTGTTCGCCGCGCTCAAGAGCCTGCGCAACGCGGTCGAACACATGCCCGACTGGGCGCAGTTCGACGGCCTCAACACGCAGCTGGGCGTTCGCGCCAAGCCGTTCGAGCTGCCGGCCCACTACAACCGCAAGTCCACGCGCAGCATGGGTCGCGTGGCGCTGATGGCCACGCGCGCCAGCGAGCTGGCGCTGGCCGACGCCGGGCTGGTGGGCAGCCCGCTGCTGTCCAGCGGGCGCATGGGCGTGTCGTACGGCTCGTCGGCCGGCTCGCCGCCGGCGCTCGGCGACTTCGGCCGCATGATGACCGAGAAGTCCACCGCCGGCATCAACGCCAACACGTACATCAAGATGATGTCGCACACGGCGGCCGTCAACATCGGCGTGTTCTTCGGGCTCACGGGCCGCATCGTCACCACCACCAGCGCGTGCACGTCGGGCAGCCAGGGAATCGGCTACGCGTTCGAGGCGATCCAGACCGGCCGCCAGGTGGCCATGCTGGCCGGCGGCGCCGAGGAGCTCGACGCCACCGAGGCGGCCGTGTTCGACACGCTGTTCGCCACCAGCACGCGCAACGACACCCCGCGGCTCACGCCGCGCCCGTTCGACGCCAAGCGCGACGGACTGGTGCTGGGCGAGGGCGCCTGCACCCTGGTGCTTGAGGAGCTGGAGCACGCGCTGGCGCGCGGCGCCACCATCCACGCCGAACTGCTGGGCTGGGGCACCAACTCGGACGGCACGCACGTGACCCACCCGAACGCCGCCACCATGGCCCGGGCCATGCGCATGGCCCTGGTGGACGCGCGCATCACGCCGGACTCGGTGGGCTACGTCAACGCCCACGGCACCGCCACCGAGCAGGGCGACATGGCCGAGTCGCAGGCCACCAGCGAGGTGCTGGGCCCGCGCGCGCCCATCAGCTCGCTCAAGAGCTACATGGGCCACACGCTGGGCGCCTGCGGCGCGCTGGAGGCCTGGATGACCATCGAGATGATGCGCGAGGGCTGGTTCGCCCCCACGCTCAACCTCGAAGAGGTCGACCCGCGCTGCGGCGCGCTGGACTACATCACGGGCGAGGGCCGGATCATCGAGACCGACATCGTGATGAGCAACAATTTTGCGTTCGGGGGAATCAACACGTCGTTGATCTTCAGGCGCTGGGTCGGTTGAAGACAAGTTTCCAATTCATCCTCAGGAGGGAGTTCACATGAAGCAGGTTTACATGCTCGGCGCAGCGCTGGTGCTGATCGGTGCCGCCACGTCGGCCGACGCGGCCAGGTCGGCGGCCTCGTCCGAACAGGTGTCGTTGCTCACACCGGTGGTCTTCGCGCCGACGACCGACCCGCGCGCCGAAGTGCGCGACGAATGCAGACTGGGCGAGATGCTGACCACGCACGTGGGTGATGCGCTGCGTCGTGCGAACAAGGGTCCAGGCGTTACTGAATCGACCGACGGCGACGTGCTGAAGATCACCGTCACCACGATCTGGGGTGCCCGCGGCAACAACTGGACTGGCCCGAAGGGTCTCGGACTCGATGCGGTGATCCTGCATGACGGCGTCGTGGTGCGCTCGACCAGCCTGCATCGCACCACGATGGGCGGCTTCTGGGGCGCCTTCAAGGGCATCTGCGGCTTCATGGAACGTGACTCCGTGAGCATCAGCAAGGATCTGGCGCGCTGGACGCGCGACCCGAAGTTCGTGCCGCCGTCGCAAGACGTCACCGCGCCCGAAGCGGCCAGCGTCCCGGCGTCCGAAGCCGGTCGTTGATCACGACATCCATCCGACGTACAACCAGTGGGTCAACGACCTGAGTACCGCCATCCGCGAAGCCGTGCGCACGCGCAACGGCGAGCGGTATTGACATTCAAGCCGAGGAATCCATGAAGAAGCTCATCTCCGCCTCCCTGCTGTGCCTGGTCGCCGCCGCGCCGGCGTTCGCCCGCAACGATCCGGTCAACGTCACGCTGGAATCCGTCCTCGAGATGCCCGAGGCCAAGGCCAAGCTGGACGACACCGTCAAGTTCTACCTGGCGGGCAAGTCTCCCAAGGGCGGCAAGAAGCTGGGCGAAGACATCGCCAACGCCAAGACCAACGCCTTCAACAAGACGCCGGAACAGGCCTGCAAGTGGGCCGCGCTGTCGGCCCTGATCAGCCTGCACGATCGCGCCGTGCGTGACGGCGCCAATGCCGTCGTCGACATCGTGAGCTACAACAAGCACGAGCTGTTCAGCAGCCCGACCGACCTCCAGTGCATCGATGGAACCTTCGTCGGCGGCATCGCGCTGAAGGGCACCTTCGTCAAGATCGGCAAGTGACGAGCTCCTGATGCTGCAGGTGGCCGTGGCGCCGATCGACGAGACCGGAGACGTTGCGGCGCCCGTGTGGCTGGGCGCGTCGGAGCGGGCGCGCTGGGCGACGCTCGCGCCGTCCGCACGCCTGGCCTGGGTCGAGAGCCGCAGGTTGCTGCGCAGCCTGTTGCGGACGTGGTCCGGTGCGGCTGACGATGCCTGGACGATCTCCGCCGACGCCGGCACGGCGCCCATCGTGCAGGGCCCCCGCACCGTGAGTGCGAGTATTTCGCACCGGCTGGGATGGGTCGCGGCGGCGGTGTCGGACGCGGCGGTCGGCGTCGACGTCGAGGTATCGCGGCGGCCGCGCTCCGACGCCTCGGAACGCGCGGCGCTGATGCTGGCGCCAGCCGAACTCGAGGACTGGAACGCGCTGCCGGCCGAGCGGCGCGAACCGGCCCTGTTGACCGCGTGGACGGCCAAGGAGGCGTGGTTCAAGGCCGTGGGCGGCGGCGGCGCGCCCTGGGACTTCCGCAAGGTCATCGCGCGTTCCTGCGCGCCCGCCGGCGCGAACGTGCGCACGTGGTCCGCGCCACCGCTGCACGTGGCCGTCTGCAGCGCGAGCGCCGACGATCTCGCTCACGCGGAATGCGCGGGCATCGACCCGGCCGCGCCTGGCCGGTACTGGCGCGTCGCCGGCGCCTGAATCCCGAGACCAACGATGCCCACCGCCAAGCCCTTGCCCGACTACATCCCCGAGACCGCCTTCGGCGACTGGTTCCTGCAGACCCGAACCTGGGACGTGCACGTGCTGGAGGTGGCGCTGCGCGACCTGGCGCGGCTGGATCCCGCGCCGCGCGACCGCTACCCGGTGGTGGTCGACGTGGGCTGCGGTTGGGGCGGTTCCCTGCGCAAGCTCAACGACCGCTTCAGGCCCGAGCGCCTGGTGGGCCTCGACATCGCGCCCCAGATGGTGGAGGCCGCCACGCGCGAGGCGGCCCGGGTGCGCACGGCGTCCGGCAACGCGGCCGAGGTCGTGCGCGCGAGCAGTGCGGCGCTGCCGCTGGCCGATGCCAGCGTCGACCTGCTGTTCTGCCACCAGACCTTCCACCACCTGGTCGACCAGGATCGCGCGATCGGCGAGTTCTTTCGCGTGCTCAAGCCGGGCGGCAAGCTGCTGTTCGCCGAGTCCACGCGGCGCTACATCCACTCGTGGATCATCCGGCTGCTGTTCCGCCACCCGATGGAGGTGCAGAAGACGGCGCCCGAGTACCTGGCGCTGGTGCGCGCCGCTGGCTTCGCGGTGCCCGACGCCCAGGTGTCCTGCCCGTTCCTGTGGTGGAGCCGCGAAGACCTCGGGCTGCTGGAGCGTGCGTTGCGCATCAGGCCGCCGGCGGTGCGCGAGGAGACCCTGATCAACCTCGTCGCGATCCGGCCCTGAGGGCGCCGACGATCGGCACGCGCTGATCGAGGTCATGGATCGGGCACGGGCTTTGCTGCAGCGTCACCAAGCTCGTCAGCAAAGCCGGTAGGATTCCGCCATGACCCTCACCATCGAAGACCGTCCGCAAACGCTTGGCGAAGAGATCGCCAACGCGGTCAGCCACGGCCTGGGCTTCCTGCTGGCCATCGCGTCGCTGCCCATCCTGGTCGTCATGGCCGCCCGCCATGGCACCGCCGTCAACATCGTGGCCGTGAGCATCTTCTCGGTCACGATGATGACGCTGTATGCCGTGTCGATGCTCTACCACGCGGTGCCCGAGGGCCGCGTCAAGTCGTTCCTCAATCGGGTCGACCATGCGGCCATCTACCTGTTCATCGCCGGCAGCTACACGCCGTTCGCGCTGGGCGTGCTCAACGGCCGCTGGGGCTGGACCCTGTTCGGCGCCGTGTGGGCCATGGCCGCCGCGGGCATCGCCGTCAAGCTGCTCAACCTGCTCAAGCACCCGCTGTGGTCCACCGGCCTGTACGTGGCGATGGGATGGTCGGCGCTGCTGGCGGCCGGCCCGTTGATCCACGCGATGCCCACGGCCGGGCTGCTGTGGCTGCTGGCCGGCGGCGTGGCCTACACGCTGGGCGCCGTCGTGTTCATCTTCGACTCGCGCGCCAGGTACCTGCACTTCGCCTGGCACCTGTTCGTGCTGGCGGGCACCACCTGCCACTTCTTCGCGGCCCTGTGGTACGCGACGCCGGCACGGCTGGCCTGATCTCCTTGGTTCCCACGCGGATTTGGCCGGGAGGCTGAATCCGGCCGTGCGGGTCCCACGTAATCCCCTTGATCCTGCCGCGCCCGGTCGGGCCGCGGCATGGCCAACAGCAAGGGGGAGCGCATGTCCGGTTTCATCGAGATCCAGCACGACGAATGGGTGGCGGTCGGCCCCGACGTGGCCCGCGCGCACTACGTGGACCTGCACCATCGCGAGGTCGCCCGCGTGCACCCGCACGAGCGCCTGCGTGAGTTGCCGCCCGGGCCCGCCGGGCCTCGCTACGAAAGCGTGGAGCGCGTGGGCTGGCGCACCATCCGCAACCTGTTCGAACGCCAGGAGCGCTCCGACGGCAGCGTGCTCGACCACTGCGTTTCCGGCCCGCACTGGGGGCGTTCGATGGTGGCGCGCTTCTTTCGCAGCAACGATGGCAGCCACGCCGGGACGCTGGTCGAACTGACGCTGACGCAGCCGCTGCGGCCGTTCGTGGGGAAGCTGGTGGGACGTTTCATCCGGCGGCGCCTGGAGGCCGGGCTGCGCGAGTTCGCGGCCGAGTTGAAGAGGGATGTGGAACGCGGCTACAAGTCGGAGCGGAAGTTGCGGGTGGCCTGACCGGCCCCTACAGCATGGCGTGGTGGCGCAGGCGCGCGGGCAGGGCGCGCACGTCGGGCGCGAGGGCTGCGGCCGATGGGGCAGCCAGGTCGCCCGCCAATGCGCCACGCACCAGCCGATCGAGCGTCTGCGCGTGCGGCAGCAGCGGCCCGAAGAACACCACCAGGTCGCCGCGGGCCAGCAGGATCGTGGGGAAGTCCTCGATGTCGAGGTCGCCCACCAGTTCGGCTTCGTCCTCGATGTCGACCCAGGCGAAGCGCAGCGGGACGCCGGGGTGCGTGGGCTGCAGCGCGTCGCGCACGTGGAGGAGGGTGTCGCGGTAGGCGTCGCAGGTGCGGCACCACTGCGCGCAAAGGCAGGCCACGAGCAGCGGCTCGGAGGAGGGCGGGGTCATCGGCTCGGCGCTCATGGCCTCGAAGTGTGCCTGCAAAAAAGTAAAAGGGAGCGAGACGCCTGTCCCGCTCCCTCCACCCGCCGAGGCCCGTCAACCCCGGCGTGCCGTCACGCCCCCTTGCGTTGGCGCAGGGCCAGTGTGTGACCGGGGGGCGGGGTGCGGCAACGACGCAAAAGGCATTTGCAAACACGCTGCCAGGGTGGGGTTCACTTGTTCGGCTGCGGGGTGATGCGCAGGTACGGCCGCACCGCATCCCAGCCCTTGGGAAACCTGGCCTTCAGCACCTCCGGATCCTGCAGCGACGGCACGATCACCACCGGGTCGCCGTCCTTCCAGTTGGCCGGCGTGGCCACGCTGTGCGAGTCGGTGAGCTGCAGCGAGTCGATCACGCGCAGGATCTCGTCGAAGTTGCGGCCGGTGCTGGCCGGGTAGGTGAACGTCAGGCGGATCTTCTTCTGCGGGTCGATCACGAACACCGAGCGCACCGTGGCGGTGGCGCTCGCGTTGGGGTGGATCAGGTCGTACAGCAGGCTCACCTTGCGGTCGGCGTCGGCGATGATCGGGAAGTCGACCGTGGTCTTCTGCGTCTCGTTGATGTCGGCGATCCACTTGTGGTGCTGCTCCACCGGATCGACCGACAGCGCGATGACCTTCACGTTGCGTTTCCTGAACTCGTCGCCCAGCTTGGCGGTGAAGCCGAGCTCGGTGGTGCAGACCGGGGTGAAGTCGGCCGGGTGTGAATAGAGCACGCCCCAGCTGTCGCCGAGCCATTGGTGGAAATGGATCGGGCCTTCGCTGGATTGCTGTTCGAAGTCGGGGGCGATGTCGCCGAGGCGCAAGGTCATGACGGTTCTCCTGTAGGGGTCTGGCGAGTCTAGCCAGCGCGCATCACCCCTCCAACGATGGGATGCGCATGACCATTCGCGCTGTGCAAGGGGGGCGCGACAGGCCAGGCGCTCCCGGCCGGCTAAAATGCTCGTTTCCCCCAAAACCCTCCCGGCGAACGTCATGCGCCGGGCAGCGTCGCATCCAGGAGCGTCTTCTTATGGCCGGGCACTCGAAATGGGCCAATATCCAGCATCGCAAGGGTCGCCAGGACGAGAAGCGCGGCAAGGAATGGACGCGCGTCATCCGTGAAATCATGGTGGCCGCCCGCACCGGCGGAGGCGATCCGGGCATGAACCCGCGCCTGCGCCTGGCCATCGAGAAGGCCAAGGCGGTGAACCTCCCCGCCGACACCGTCAAGCGCAACATCGACAAGGCCACCGGAAACCTCGAAGGCGTCAGCTACGAGGAGATCCGCTACGAAGGCCGCGGCATCGGCGGCGCCGCCGTCATCATCGAGACGATGACCGACAACAAGGTGCGCACCGTGGCCGAGGTGCGCCACGCGTTCTCCAAGTGGGGCGGCATCATGGGCACCGAAGGCTCGGTGGCGTTCCAGTTCAAGCACGTGGGGCAGTTCATCTTCGCGCCCGGCGCGTCCGAGGACAAGCTCATGGAGGTGGCACTCGAGGCCGGCGCCGACGACGTCGTCACCCACGACGACGGCTCGATCGAGGTGCTCACCGGGCCGTCCGAGTTCGAGGCGGTGCAGAAGGCGCTGGAGGCCGCCGGCCTGGTGCCCGACGGCGCCGAGGTGACGATGCGTCCCGAAAGCCACGTCGAGCTGGCGGGCGACGACAGCGCGCGCATGCAGAAGCTGCTCGACGTGATCGAAGATCTCGATGACGTGCAGGACGTCTATCACAACGCGGTACTTTCCGAATGAAGAGTCTCGTCATCGGCGGCGGCGGGCGCGAGCACGCGCTGGCCTGGAAGCTGGCCCAGAGCGACCGCGTGCAACGCGTGTACGTGGCCCCCGGCAACGGTGGCACGGCGGCCGACAAGCGCCTGGTCAACGTCGACATCACCGAGTCCGAGGCGCTTGCCGCGTTCGCCATCGCCGAGAAGATCACGCTCACGGTGGTGGGCCCCGAGGGCCCGCTGTCGCAAGGCGTGGTGGACGTGTTCCGCTCGCACGGCCTGCGCATCTTCGGCCCCACCAAGGCCGCCGCGCAGCTGGAGAGCTCCAAGGCGTTCTCCAAGGACTTCATGAAGCGCCACGGCATTCCCACCGCGGCCTACGAGACCTTCACCGACATCGCGCTCGCGCACAAGTTCGTCGACACGGTGGGTGCGCCCATCGTCGTCAAGGCCGATGGCTTGGCGGCGGGCAAGGGTGTGGTCGTTGCCACGACGCTGGGCGAGGCGCATGCCGCCGTCGACTGGATGCTCAAGCCCGAAGGCGGGCTCGCGGTGCAGCACAACGACGCGCCGCGCGTGGTCATCGAGGAGTTCCTCGCCGGCGAGGAAGCCAGCTTCATCGTGATGGTGGACGGCAAGAACGTGGTGGCGCTGGCCTCCAGCCAGGACCACAAGCGCCTGGGCGACGGCGACACGGGCCCCAACACCGGCGGCATGGGCGCGTACTCGCCCGCGCCCATCGTGACGCCCAACGTGCACGCCAAGGTGATGCACGAGATCATCACGCCCACCGTCGAGGGCATGGCCAAGGACGGCATCGTCTTTACCGGCTTCCTGTACGCGGGGCTGATGATCGACGACAAGGGCCGTCCGAAGACGCTCGAGTTCAACACCCGCATGGGCGACCCCGAGACGCAGCCCATCATGATGCGCCTGAAGAGCGACCTGGCCGAGGTGCTGCTGCACGCCACCGACGGCACGCTCGACCAGGTGGAGCTGCAGTGGGATCGCCGCGCCGCGCTCGGCGTGGTGATGGCGGCCGCCGGGTATCCGGAGTCGCCGCGCAAGGGCGATCGCATCACGGGCCTGCCGGCCGACACCGACGAGGCCGTCGTGTTCCACGCCGGCACCGCGCTGGACGCCGACGTCACCACCGTGACCGGCGGCCGCGTGCTGTGCGTCACCGCGCTGGGCGACTCCACGCGCGCCGCGCAGCAGCGCGCGTACGAGACGCTGCGCCCCGTGCACTTCGACGGCGAGCAGCATCGCACCGACATCGGGTACCGTGCCATCTCCAAGCGCTGAAGTCGACGTCGCCGCCGTTCGCGGCTGGCTGCTCGACCTGCAATCCCGCATCGTCGCCGCGATGGAGGCCGCCGATGGCGGCGCCTTCCTGAGCGACGGATGGACACGTCCGCCCGACGGCACGCTCACCGGCGATGGCCTGTCGCGCCTGATCGAGGGCGGCGCGCTGTTCGAGCGCGGCGGCTGCAACTTCAGCCACGTCGCCGGGCAGACGCTGCCGGCGTCGGCCACCGCCGCGCGACCCGAGCTGGCTGGTGCCGCGTTCGAGGCGCTGGGCGTGTCGCTGGTGTTTCACCCGCGCAACCCGTACGTGCCGACGGTGCACATGAACGTGCGCATGTTCTGCGCCACGCCGAAGGCATACGCTGGTTCGAAGGCTTCCGCCGACTCGAAGAACGGTGCGCCGGTGTTCTGGTTCGGCGGCGGCATGGATTTGACGCCGTACTACGGCTTCGAGGACGACGCCCGCCACTTCCACGCCACTTGCCGCGACGCGCTCGTCCCGTTCGGCGCCGACCTTCACCCGCGCTTCAAGGCGTGGTGCGACGAGTACTTCTTCCTGAAGCACCGCAACGAGCCGCGCGGCATCGGCGGCATCTTCTTCGACGACGTGGCCGAGCTCGGCTTCGAGCAGGGCTTCGCGATGCTGCGCTCGGTGGGCGACGCCTTCCTGGCCGCGTACCTGCCCATCGTCGAGCGCCGCCGCGCGCTGCCGTACGGCGAGCGCGAGCGCGACTTCCAGGCCTACCGCCGCGGCCGCTACGTCGAGTTCAATCTCGTGTGGGATCGCGGCACGCTGTTTGGCCTGCAGTCGGGCGGCCGCACCGAGGCCATCCTGATGTCGATGCCGCCGCTCGCCTCCTGGCGCTACCGGTGGGCGCCCGAGGACGGCACCCCCGAGGCGCGCCTCTACACGGACTTCCTGCGTCCGCGCGACTGGATCACCCCCTGACGAACCCCCCCCGCTCCGCCGGACTCTTCGGCGGCAGCTTCGACCCGCCGCACCTCGCGCACCGCGCGCTCGCGGACGCGGCGCTCGCGCAGTTGCCGCTGGACTCGCTCGTGTGGCTGCCGGCGGGCCAGTCGCCCCACAAGGCCGACCGCGCGCCCGCGTCCCGCGCCGACCGCGTCGCGATGCTGCAACGGATGACCGAGGGCGAGCCGCGCTTCTCGATCGATGCGCGCGAGCTCGACCGCACGGGCCCCAGCTACACCGTCGACACCCTGCGCGAGCTGCACGCCGAGCAGCCGGGCACGCGCTGGTGGCTGGTCATCGGGCAGGATCAGTACGCCCGTTTCGACACCTGGCACGAGTGGCGAGAGATCCTCTCGCTCGCCGGCCTGGCGGTGTCCGCGCGCGACGGCGATCCCGTGCGCGCCGCCCCCGGCCTGGCCGGCATTGCCCACGCGCTGCGCATCGTCGAGATGCCGGCGCTTCCCCATTCCGCCACCACGGTGCGCTCGCGCGCCGCGGCCGGGCTCGACGTCACGGCGCTGGTCGGCACGCCGGTAGCGCGCTATATTGCCGACAACAACTTATACATTCAATTGCCCGGTGCCAGGTCTTGACCTGGCTCCGCACACCGATACCGCGTGAATAGAAAATAAATGGACATCCGCAAACTCCAACGCGCCATCGTCGACGGCCTCGAAGACGTCAAGGCGCAAAACATCCAGGTGTTCAACACCGAGCACCTGTCGCCGCTGTTCGAGCGCGTGATCGTCGCCTCCGGCGCCAGCAACCGCCAGACCAAGGGCCTCGCCGCCAGCGTGCGCGACGCCGTGCGCGCCGCGGGCCTCGACGTGCTGCGCACCGAGGGCGAGGAAAACGGCGAGTGGATCATCGTCGACTGCGGCGCGGCCGTGGCGCACATCATGCAACCGTCCATCCGCGACTACTACCGCCTGGAAGAGATCTGGGGCGGCAAGCCGGTGGCCATCAAGCTGAACACGCGGTCGGGCGGCCTGGTGAAGGCCTCCGAGGGCTTCGACGAGGACGAGGACGACGAGCCCGCGGCCGCGCCGAAGAAGAAGCGCGTCAAGGCCACCCAGGCCGTCGACCACGACGACGAGACGCCGGCCCGCAAGGCCGCGCTCAAGAAGCCCGCCGCCAGGAAGACGCCGGTCAAGCTGCCGGCGGCCAAGACGCCGGCCGAGCGCTCGACGTCCACGCGCGGCCCCAGGAAGCTGACGGCCCGCGAGGCCGCGGCCACCAAGCCGGCCGGCTCGCAGAAGGGCGTGGCCAAGCCGGCGCCGAAGACGGCCGCGGGCAAGGTGTCCGCCGCCGCCAAGACGCGCGCCGGATCCACCGCCGCGCGCACCGGCAAGGCGCCGGTGAAGGCCGCCGCGCCGGTCAAGAAGGTCGTCGTGTCGGCACACAGCTCGCGCAACGCCGGCACCGCCGCCAAGAAGGTCGTGGCGAAGAAGGCCACCAGCAAGGCCGCCGTGGCCAAGAAGGTGGCGGCGCGCAAGGGCTGAGGCCCTTTCCACCGCGACACGAACGGCGACCTCGGTCGCCGTTTTTTTGTCCGAAAGACCATGCGACTGATCATTGCCTCCGTCGGCCAGAAGCCACCCGCCTGGGCCGAGGCCGCCTACGACGAGTTCGAGCGCCGCTTCCCGCCCGAGATGCGGCTCGAGCTGAAGGCCGTCAAGGCCGAGCCGCGCGCCGGCAAGGCGCCCGCGCAACTGATGCAGGCCGAGGCGAAACGCCTCGAGGCCGCGCTGCCGCAAGGCGTGCGCCGCGTGATACTGGACGAGCGCGGCACGCGCTGGAGCACGCGCGCGCTGGCCGACCGCCTCGAATTCTGGCGCGGCGACGGCCGCGACGTGGCCTTTCTCATCGGCGGCCCCGACGGCCTCGACCCCGGCTTGAAGGCCACCGCCGACGAGACGGCCCGGCTGTCCGACCTCACGCTGCCGCACGCCTTCGTGCGGCCGTTGCTGGCCGAGGCGCTGTACCGCGCGTGGTCGCTGTCCACCAACCATCCGTATCACAGGGAATAGATCGGTTGTCATCCTGCGCGCGGTCGCAGGATCCACGCGCGCTGACGCGGCGTCGTTCGCGTGGATTCTGCGACTCCGCTTCGCTCCGCGCAGAATGACAGAGTCTTGGGATCATGAAAAAACACCCGTTCATCTATCTCGCCTCGCAAAGCCCCCGCCGTCGCCAGCTGCTCGATCAGCTGGGCGTGCGTCACGAGCTGCTGCTGGCGGCGCCCGACGAAGACGCCGAGGCGCTGGAAGACCACCTCCCCGGCGAGACGCCCGCGGTCTACTGCGAACGCGTCACCCAGCTGAAGCTCGACGCCGCCGTCGCCCGCCTGAAGAAGCGCGGCCTGCCGCCGGCGCCGGTGCTGTGCGCCGACACCACCGTGGCGCTGGGTCGGCGCATCTTCGGCAAGCCGGTGGACGCGGCCGACGCGCACGCCACGCTGGCGCGCCTGTCTGGCCGCACGCACCGCGTGATGACGGCCGTGGCGCTCGCGTCCGCGGGCGGGCGCGCGCGCACCAGCGCGTTGAGCGTGTCCACCGTGCGCTTCGCGGCGATGCCCGATGCCGCGATCGCCGCCTACGTGGCCAGCGGCGAGCCGTTCGGCAAGGCCGGCGCCTATGCCATCCAGAGCCGCATCGCGGCGTGGATAGAGCGCATCGGCGGGAGCTACTCCGGTATCATGGGTTTGCCCCTGCACGAGACCGCGCAACTGTTGTTGGACGCGGGAGTCCAGTTCCAAGAATAACGACACCCGAGACCGCCTCTCCATGCACGACATCCTGGTCAACTGGTCGCCTCAAGAGACGCGCGTCGCGATCATCGAGAACGGCTCGATCCAGGAACTGCACCTCGAACGCTCGCTGGAGCGCGGCCTCGTCGGCAACGTCTATCTGGGCAAGGTGGCCCGCGTGCTGCCCGGCATGCAGTCGGCGTTCATCGACATCGGCCTGGAGCGCGCGGCGTTCCTGCACGTGGCCGACCTGCACGGCCATCCGTCCACCAAGCCCGAGGGCGTGCCCACCGCCATCGAGAAGCTGGTGTTCGAGGGCCAGGCGCTCACGGTGCAGGTGGTGAAGGATCCCATCGGCACCAAGGGCGCGCGCCTCACCACCCAGGTGAGCATCGCGGGCCGGCTGCTGGTGTATCTGCCGCACGACAACCACATCGGCATCTCGCAGCGCATCGGCTCGCACGAGCTGCGCGAGCAACTGCGCACGCGCATGATCGCGCTGGCGGGCAACCCGGCCGACGGCGGCGGCGGCTTCATCCTGCGCACCAACGCCGAGGAGGCGAGCGACGCCGAACTCGCCGAGGACATCGCCTACCTGCGCACCACCTGGAACCGCATCCGCGAGCGCGCGCTGGCGCGTCCCGCGGGGTCGATCCTGCACCAGGACCTGAGCCTGGCCGAACGCGTGCTGCGCGACATCGCCAACGAGAGCACGCAGACGATTCGCATCGACTCCAAGCTGCAGCACGACGCGCTGCGCGCCTTCGGCGAGACGTACGCGTCCAGCTCGGTGGGCCGGCTCGAGCACTACAAGGGCGAGCGGCCCATCTTCGACCTCTTCAACATCGAGGAGGAGATCGCGCGAGCGCTGGCGCGCCGCGTCGACCTGAAGAGCGGCGGCTACCTCATCATCGACCAGACCGAGGCGCTCACCACCGTCGACGTCAACACCGGCGGCTTCGTGGGCGCGCGCAACTTCGACGAGACGATCTTCAAGACCAACCTCGAGGCCGCGGGCGCCATCGCGCGCCAGCTGCGCCTGCGCAACCTGGGCGGCATCATCATCGTCGACTTCATCGACATGACGCGCGAGGATCACCAGCAGAACGTGCTGGGCGAGTTCCGCAAGCAGCTGGGCAAGGATCGCACCAAGGTCACGCTGAGCGGCTTCACGGGCCTGGGCCTGGTGGAGATGACGCGCAAGCGCACCCGCGAGTCGCTGGCCCACATGCTGTGCGAGCCGTGCCCCACCTGCGCCGGCCGCGGCCAGGTGAAGACGGCGCGCAGCGTGTGCTACGACGTGCTGCGCGAGATCCTGCGCGAGGCGCGCCAGTTCGACCCCAAGGAGTTTCGCGTGATCGCCAGCGCGTCTGTGGTGGAGATGCTGCTGGACGAGGAAAGCGCGCACCTGGCCGATCTCTCAGCATTCATCAAGAAGCCGATCTCGCTGAGCGCGGAGGCCACGATGAATCCGGAGCAATACGACATCGTGCTGCTCTAGGCCCCCGAGATGCCTGACGCCGAACGTGAGCCGGTGATCGGCGTCAGGCATCACCCGCGGGTACGCAGGAGATGCCAGGCACCTTCGGCCTTGGTTGGGTGGCCTTCTCGAACCGCTGCGCGTAGTCGGCGCGCTCCGTTCCGAACAGGCGATCCCACCACGTGAACCACAGGCCGTAGTTGCCCTGGGCCGTCTCGTGATGCAGGTGGTGGTGCGTGGTGCTGGTGAAGCGGCCCCAGAACCAATGGCGAGTGAACCCGCGTGGCAGGCTTTCGATGGCGGCGTGGCCATGCACGTTGCGCACCACCTGGTGCAGCACGAACAGGCCCAGCACCGTCTCCTGCACCGGGACCACGGCGAGCGCCAGCAGCGGCAGGCCGCCGTTGACCATCGCCTCCACCGGATGCATGGCGTACGCGGCCCAGGGCGAGGGCTCGCGCGAGCGATGGTGCACGCCGTGCACGTGGCGGAACATCCAGCGCGTGTGCATCAGCCGGTGGGTGCAGTAGAAGCAGAGGTCCTGCCACACGAGCAGCACCGGCAGGCTTAGCAGCAGCCAGGGCAGGCCGTGCTGGAGCGGCTTCGCGTAGATCTCGACGCTGCCGTTGGCCAGCAGGCCCAGGATGGCGGCCGCGCCGGCCGAGTAGAGCAGCAGCGAGCTGGCCGAGTAGAGCATCTCGCGCCGCACGTCGCCCGGCCGCGGCCAGCCGGAGATGAGCCGGTGCGCCAGGCGCCTGCGCAGAAGCACATGCAGCGTGAACCAGAACGCGAACGTGATGGCGGCGTATTGCCAGCCCTCGGCCAGCATGAACATGGTGAGCACGCGGCGCAGCGCCTGCCATGCCTCGGCATTGCCGAGCGCCGTTGCCAGGTCGTGCAGCCAGTCGTTCATCGTTGGGCGAAGAATACCCGGTTCCAGGCGTTTACAGCGGCGCCGCGGCTTGATCCAATGACGCATGCCCGAAATCCTCGAGATCGCCCAGGCGACCCCCACCCGAATCCTGGTCGTCGACGACGACGACGCCTTCCGCGAGTCGGTCTGTTCCGCCATCGCGCGCGACGCCGGCATGGTGCTGGCCGCGCAGGTCAATTCGGTCGCGGCCGCGCGCGAGGCGATCCTGCACGGCAACTTCGACGTCGCGCTCATCGACCTGGGGCTGCCCGACGGCAACGGCATCGACCTCATCCTGCAGATCTCGCGCACGCTGCCCGAAGTCGACATCATGGTCGTCACGGTCTTCGGCGACGAGGCCCACGTGCTGGCGTCGATCGAGGCCGGCGCCACGGGCTACCTGCTCAAGCGCAGCCTCAACGACACGCTCGGCGCGACCGTGCGCGAGCTGCGCGCCGGCGGCTCGCCCATCAGCCCCGTCATCGCCCGCCAGCTGCTGCATCGATTCAAGCGCGCCACGCCCGAGTCGCCGCAACCCGCGGCGGTGGTCGACGACGGCGGGCTGTCCGAACGCGAGCGCGAGGTGCTGCTGTTCATCGCCAAGGGCTTCACCGTGGGCGAGATCGCCAACATGCTGCACCTGTCGGCGCACACCGTTGCCACGCACGTCAAGCACATCTACCGAAAGCTGGCCGTGCACTCGCGCACCGAGGCCGTGTTCGAGGCCGGCCGCATGGGCCTGCTGTGAGCGCGGGGCGCTCGCACCGGGGCGGCGGCGAGAGGGCCCGCCGATGAGCCTGCGGTGGGGGCGCGCCGTCCTCGCCCGGCTGCGCGTGCCGGTGAGCGATCGGGTGGTGGTGCCGACGCTCGTGATCGCGTTCGCGCTCGTGGCCTGGGGGGTGCTCGGCGGCTCGCTCTCGCAGGCGATCGCCCCCGCTGCGTTGTCCGCCGCGGCCGACCAGGCCACCCCGTCCACCGTCATCCGCGAGGCGCAGTTCTGCCAACTGGGCGGACTCTCCTACAAGCTGCCCGGGGCCGAGTGCGCCTGGCAGACGGTGCCGCTGGCCAAGATGTGGTCCGGCCACCGCGGCGGGCAGCCGCAGGTGGACGCCTGGTTCAAGCTGCGCTTCCACCTGGACGCCGTGCCCGCACGTGGCGTGGCCATGTACATGGTGGCGTTCAATCGCACCGGCAGGCTCTTCGTCAACGGGCAGTACGTGCACCAGTTCGGCTCGATGACCGAACCGTTGCCGCTGAACTGGAATCGCTCGCAGTACGCGTTCATGCCCGCCGGCCTGCTGCGCGCGGGAGACAACCAGATCGAGATCCAGCAGCGCGCGTACGGTTGGGAATGGGCCTGGCTCGCGCCCGTGCAGCTGGGTTCCGAAGGCAGGATGCTGGCCCGGTGGCGGCTGCGCGTGTTCTGGCAGAACGAGCTGGTGCGCGTGCTGGGCGTGAGCACGGCCACCATCGGGTTGTTCCTGCTGGGCGTGTGGCTGGGGCGGCGCTCGCACGTTATGTACTTCTGGTTCGGCTGCGTGTCGCTGCTGTGGACGCTGATCAGCCTGGACTACTTCTCGCTCTACCCGCCGCTGTCGGCCCACCTCTGGGAAAGCTGCATGGAGGCGGCCCAGGTGCTGCGCGCCGTGCTCATGTTCATGTTCACGCTGCGCTACTGCGGCAAGCGCTGGCCGCTGGTCGAGTTCGGCGCGTGGGTGTACCTCGTGCTCGGCGCCGCCGCCATGTTCAGCGACCTGCTGCCCAGCTACGCCATCGACCTGTGGTACCTGGGCACGCTGCTGGCCTCGGGCTTCTACTTCGTGATGCTGGTGCGCCAGGGACTGCGCGTGAGCCTGCTCGAGGGATCCATGCTGGCGGTGGCCGGCTCCACCCAGATCGGCCTCAGCGGCTATGACCTGTGGCTCTATTCGTCCAGCACCTGGACCGACCGGTTCTACCTCACGCACTTCAGCGCGCCGCTGTTCGTGGGCGTGGTGGGCACCATCCTCATCCAGCGCTTCGTCGAGTCGCTGAACGCCTACGAACGCCTGGCCGCCGTGCTGGAGCAGCGCGTGAGCGAGAAGGCCGCCGAGCTGGAGCACAACTACGAGCAGCTGGTGGAGGCGCGCCGCAACCAGGCGCTGGCGTTCGAGCGCGGCCGCATCATGAGCGAGATGCACGACGGCATCGGCTCGCAGCTCACGCTGGCGCTCTCGCTGGTGCGGCGCATGGATCGCGAGGCCAATCCCGGGCTGCCGCCGGAGGACGGCCAGGTGGCCACCGTGCTGCGCGAGAGCATCGAGGACCTGCAGTTGATCATCGACTCACTGGAGCCCGTCGAGAACGACCTGCTCACCGTGCTGGGCACCTTGCGCTACCGGCTGCAGGATCGGTTGGGCAAGGGCGGCATCGAGCTTCAGTGGAACGTGGTCGACCTGCCGCCGCTGCCCATGCTCACGCCGCACAGCGTGCTGTCCATCCTGCGCATCGTGCAGGAGGCGTTCGCCAACTGCCTGAAGCATGCGGCGGCCACGCGCATCACGGTCACCACCGGCCTGACGGGCGAGCCCGGCCTGGACGAGAGGGCGCACATCGCCATCATCGACAACGGCCGGGGCATCGATGGCACGCGCGTGGGACGCGGACTGGAGAACATGCGGCGGCGAGCCGGCGCGCTGGGTGGAACGCTGCAAATCGAGTCCAGCCCGGGGGGCACCGAGGTGCTGCTGGTGTTTCCCACGCATCGCGACGCGGCGCCGGACCAGGCGTTTCCCCCAAAAGGGTGACTCTAGGGGCAGGGACTTCCCGTTTCGCCCATCGAAAGCCCACAGTTTCGATGAGAATGGCTCACCGTCAACCGGAGGGCCGACCCAGGCCGCGCCGCTGCCGGTCAGGACGTTGCCCGGCTCGTTCCAGCGGCGACGCCCCCCCCGAGGCCGAAGCGCCTCGCCATCGTTGGAGAACATCATGAAGACATCGATCGTGATCGCGCTGTGCCTCGCCGGGCTCGCGCTCGTTACCGGCTGCGTGCACCGGCCTGATCTGGATCTCATCGCGCCACAGCCCGCCAGCGCGCAGTCCTGACGTCCTGACGTCCTACCGCTTCACGCGCCCCTGAACTGCATCGCGTGCAGGCGCGCATAGAGGCCTCCGGCCGCGAGCAGTTGCGCATGCGGCCCCTGTTCCACGATGCGTCCGTGCTCCATCGCGATGACGCGGTCGGCGTGCTCGATGGTGGACAGCCGGTGCGCGATGACCAGCGTCGTGCGGCCCTTCATCAGCACCTCCAGCGCCGACTGCACCGCGCGCTCGGATTCCGAATCGAGCGCCGAGGTGGCCTCGTCGAGGATGAGGATCGGCGCGTCCTTGTAGATGGCGCGGGCGATGGCCAGGCGCTGGCGCTGGCCGCCTGAAAGCTGCGTGCCGTTGTGGCCGATGCGGGCATCGATGCCGCCGGGCATCGACAGGACGAACCCGAGCAGGTTCGCGCCCGCCAGCGCGTCACGCACGCGCGCGGGGTCGGCCTGGGCCCCGAGGGCCACGTTGGCCGCCACGCTGTCGTTGAACAGCACCACGTCCTGGCTCACCAGCGCGAACTGGCTGCGCAGGGCGGCGATCTCGTAGTCCTTGATGGACACGCCGTCGATCAGCACGCTGCCCGCGCTGGGCTCGACGAAGCGCGGCAGCAGGTTGACCAGCGAGGTCTTGCCGGCGCCCGACGGGCCGACGAAGGCCACGGTCTCGCCGGCGCGCACCGCCAGCGTGATGTCGGACAGCGCCGCGGAGGGGCCCTCCCTGGCGGCGTCCGCCGGGGTCTCGGCGGCGTCCCGCGCCGCGTAGTGCAGCGCCACGTCCCGGAACTCGATCTCGCCCTTGACCCGACCCGGCGACAGCGTGCCGCCCTGTTCGACGGGCACGTTCTCCATCATGTCGAGCCCGCGCTCCATGGCGGCGGTGCCGCGGGTGAGCGGCGACATCACGTCGGACAGGTGCTTGGCCGGCTGGATCAGCAGCAGCATGCAGGTGATGAAGGCCACGAAGTCGCCCGGCGTGCCGTGCGAGCGGGTGCTCTCGGCCAGCGCCATCCACAGCACCGCGGCCAGCGCGAACGACGCCAGCACCTGCGTGACGGGGCTCATCAGCGAGCCCGAGGCCTGCTGCTTGATGTTGAGGCTGCGCATCAGGCGCGAACTGATGTCGAAGCGGCGCTGCTCCTGCTGCGCGGCGCCGTGCAGGCGCACGATGCGCCAGGCCAGCACGTTCTCCTCGACCACGTAGGCCAGGTCGTCGGTGGCGTTCTGGCCCGCCACGTTGAGCCGGTGCAGCCGCTTGCTGACCACGCGCACCAGGTAGCCGGTGATGGGCAGCAGCACCACGACGAACAGCGTCAGGCGCCAGTTGAGGTATAGGAGGTAGCCCAGGAAGAACAGCGAGGTGAGCGAGTCGCGGATGAGGATCTGCACCGACGACATGAGCAGGTTGGCGCCCTGCTGGATCTCGTAGACGATGTTGTTGGTGATGCTGCTCGCCGTGTTGCGGGTGAACAGCGCAGGCGATGCGCGCAGCATGTGCGAGAACATGTGGGCCCGCACCGCGAGGACGGCGTTCTGTGAGGCTTTGGTCAGGCCGTAGGCGGACACCCACCACGAGATGCCGCGGATCATGAACAGCACCACGATGGCCAGCGGGATCGTCCAGATCGGCAGGCCGCCGGTCTCCTTGAAGCCGCTGTTCAGCACGCGCTTGAGGATGTAGGGGATGGCCGGCTCGGTGGCCGCCGCCACCACCATCGCGCCGCCGGCCAGCGCGAGGGCGCCGGCGCTGTTGTCGCGAAAGTACGGGATCACGCGTGCGAGACGCTGCTTCAGGGAGTTCATCGACGGCGTGGTGGGCGGGCGGCGCGAGCCGTCCGCGAATGGGCGGAAGGGCCATTATCCGACCACCCGCCGGATGGGTTGTTGGCCTACAAGCAGGCCTTGTTCTTGCTGCCTACAATGCGCCTGCTGAACAGCACGCTGTGTTTCCGGAACTTTTCCGACTGAACAGGACTCATTGAATCCTCCATGTGGCCTAGAAGACAAGCCTTGCGCGCCCTCGGCGCCTCCCTCGCCCTGCCGGCCCTGACGCCGGCATTCGCCCAATTTCGCGTCGAGATCAAGGGCACGGGCGCCGCCCAGATCCCGATCGTGCTCGGTCGCTTCCGCGACGAGGACCGGCAGCCGCAGTCGATCTCGGCCATCGTGCGCGCCGACCTCGAGCGCAGCGGCATCTTCAAGATCGTCGACGGCGTCGCGCCGGGCGACGAGAACGGGCTGCCCGACTACAACAAGCTGCGCGCCGCCGGCGCCGACGCCGTCGTGGCCGGCTCGGCCACGCGCCTGGCCGACGGCAAGATCGATGTGCGTTTCCGCCTGTGGGACGTGGTCAAGGGCGCCGACCTGGGCGGCCAGAGCGAGCCCTCGCTGCCGGTCGACCTGCGCCTGGCGGCCCACCACGTGTCCGACCAGATCTACCAGAAGCTCACCGGCGAGCGCGGCATCTTCTCCACCCGCATCGCCTACGTCACCAAGGCGCCAGGCAAGTTCACGCTGCGCATTACCGATGCCGACGGCGAGAACATCCAGGCCGCGTTGATCGACAACGAGCCCATCATCTCGCCCGCTTGGTCGCCTGACGGCGGCGAACTGGCCTACGTCACCTTCCACGACAAGAAGGCCAAGGTCGTCATCCGCAACGTGCGGCAGGGCACTGTCCGCGAGGTGGCCGCGTTCAAGGGTTCCAACAGCGCGCCGTCGTTCTCGCCGGACGGCCGCACGCTGGCGGTCACGCTGTCGCGCGACGGCGGGTCGCACGTGTACCTGATGGACCGCAACGGCGGCAACGTGCGCCGGGTCACCGAGAGCACGGGCATCGACACCGAGGCCAAGTTCTCGGCCGACGGCGCCTCGCTTTACTTCGTCAGCGACCGTGGCGGCGGTCCGCAGATCTATCGCCAGGCGGTCGCCGGCGGCGGAGCGCAGCGCGTCACGTTCAATGGGGCCTACAACATCAGCCCCGCATTGAGTCCGGACGGCAAGCTTCTTGCGTACATTTCGCGCGGAAGCGGCTTCCAGGTGATGGTGATGGACCTGGGCACCGGCGAAGTGCGCGGGGTCAGCGACACCAACAGCGACGAGAGCCCGAGCTTCGCGCCCAACAGCCGCTACATCATCTACGCGACGAAGGCCGATGGCCGCGACGTCCTCATGACGACGACCGTCGATGGAAAATTCAAGTCGAAGCTGCTCGAATCGGGGCTCGACATCCGAGAACCTGTCTGGGGCCCATACAGCCGCTGACTGTGGGAAAGAGCCGTAGCGCAGGGGCGCTCACGGCCATATGTTCATAGTGCTGGTAGGAGTAAATCAGATGATCAAGAATTCCGGAAAGATGTTGCTGGCCCTGGCCAGCGTGATGGTCGTGGCCGGTTGCGCGTCGACCAAGCTCGACAAGCCTGCCGAGGTCGAAAAGAAGGACGTCACGACGACGAGCACCACCACCACGCCGGACACGGGCAAGTCGACGGTGGCCACCACCGACCAGAGCACCAAGATCAACGCGCCGATCACGCTCGACCGCGTCATCTACTTCGACTTCGACAGCTACGCCGTCAAGGACGAGTTCCGCCCGATCGTCGAGGCGCACGCCAACCTGCTCAAGCAGACTTCCGGCGCCAAGGAAGTGGCCGAAGGCCACACCGACGAACGCGGCGGCAGCGAGTACAACCTCGCCCTGGGCCAGAAGCGCGCCGAAGCCGTCGTGCAGCAGATGAAGGTGCTGGGGGTGGGCGACTCGCAGCTTGAAGCGGTGAGCTACGGCAAGGAACGTCCGGCCGTCGACGGCCATGACGAATCGGCCTGGGCGAAGAACCGCCGCGTCGAACTGCGCAGCAAGTAATGGCTACGGTACTGGGGTTCGCGGGCGTGCGGCGCGCCTGCGCGCTGGTCGCCCTGGTGGCCTGCGGCAGCAGCGCGCACGCCGGCATCTTCGACGACGACGAGGCGCGCCGCGCCATCATCGACCTGCGCACGCGCATCTCGCAGCTGGAGGACGGCTCCAAGGCGCAGACGTCGCAGACCGCCCAACAGTTGCAGCAACTGCAGAACGCGCTGCTCGACCTGACGAACCAGAACGAGCAGTTGCGCCAGCAGATGGCCCAGCTGCGCGGTGCCAACGAGCAGCTCGCCAAGGATCTGGCCGACGTCCAGCGCCAGCAGAAGAACATCGTGCAGGGCGTGGACGACCGGCTAAAGAAGGTGGAGCCGCAGCAGGTCAACCTGGACGGCAAGACCTTCAACGCCGACCCCGACGAGATCGCCGCGTACAACGACGCCACCGCCACCTTGCGCAGCGGCGACTTCGACAAGGCGCAGGTTTCGCTCGGCGGCTTCCTGCGGCGCTATCCGGCCAGCGGCTATGCCGACCTGGCGCGCTACTGGCTGGGCAACGCGCAGTACGGCAACCGCGACTACAAGGGCGCCATCGTCACGTTCAGGGCGTTCATCGCCGCGGCGCCCGACCACGCGCGTGCGCCCGAGGCCGAGCTGGCCGTGGCCAACTGCCAGATCGAGCTGCGCGACATCAAGGGCGCCAAGGCCACGCTGGCCGACCTGATGAAGACCTATCCGAAGTCGGAAGCGGCCGTCGCCGGACGTGAACGCCTGACGTCCCTGAAGTGATGCAGTGAGCATTCGTCCGTTGCCGGTGACCACGCCGGTCGCCGCGGCGGACGACGCCGACCTGGAGCGTCGGTTCGGCGGTCTCAAGCGCCTCTACGGTGCGAAGGGCTACGCGCGCGTTCGAAGCGCGCGCGTGGCCGTCGTGGGCCTGGGCGGCGTCGGCTCGTGGGCCGTCGAGGCGCTGGCGCGCAGCGGCGTCGCGCAGCTGGTGCTGGTCGACCTCGACCACGTCTCCGAATCCAACGTCAACCGCCAGATCCAGGCGCTCGGCGCCACCCTGGGCATGTCCAAGGCGGAGGCGCTCGCGCGCCGCATCGCCGACATCCACCCCGGCTGCGTCGTCCACTGCATCGAGGAGTTCGCCGACGCCGACAACTGGCCCGGCCTGCTGCCCGGCCAAGTGGACGCCGTCATCGACGCCTGCGACCAGAGCAAGGCCAGGCTCGCGCTGGCCGCATGGGCGCGCCGCACCGGCACCGCTTTCGTCACCTGTGGCGCCGCCGGCGGCAAGCGGCGCGCGGAGCAGCTCGAGATCGACGACCTGCACGCCACCACCCACGACCCGCTGCTGGCCAGCCTGCGCCAGCGCCTGCGCTCGCAGCACGGCGCGCCACGCACCGGCAAGATGGGCGTGCGCTGCGTGTTCTCGCGCGAGAGCGTGGCGCCGCCGAAGCCGGAAGAGGCGGCGTGCGACATCGGCGAAGTGCCAACCGATGCCGATGCCACGGCCGACGCCGAGCCAGGCGCTGCCGCCGCGGAGGCCCGGCGCGACAACACGCTCAACTGCCACGGCTATGGCTCCACGGTGGTGGTCACAGCCAGTTTCGGCATGGCCGCCGCGGGCGAGATCATCGCGCAGTTGCTGCAGTGATCCGACGCTGGCGCCGGGCAGCCGGCTTGCCGTCTCAAAGCCACCCATGATATGATTTGGGGCTCTGCCGGAAACCGGGTTGTTAGCTCAGTTGGTAGAGCAGCGGACTTTTAATCCGTAGGTCGTGGGTTCAAGTCCCGCACAACCCACCACCCTCCGTAAAAGTTTTTGCTTGCATGGCTAGCAAAAAGCAAAGTAGAATCTTAGGCTGCAGTAATCGCTGATTCAGCGGTGGCGGCAACCGAAATTTCGGGCTCTTAGCTCAGTTGGTAGAGCAGCGGACTCTTAATCCGTAGGTCGAGTGTTCGAGTCACTCAGGGCCCACCAAAATTAAGTATTGAAATCAACGGCTTACAGCGCATGGCGCTGTAGGCCGTTTTTCTTTGAGCGATCCTGGTGCCAGTCTGGTGCCAGTTTTGATCGCTATGGTCTGGGAAGACTTGGGCGACCGTCGGACAAAGCTTGCGCGGTAAATCTGCGCCGCCGATCACTTAGCAACAGCTGGACGCACCCCGTCTGCCCGGGATCGGCCCCGGCGATCGTTGCGCTCGCGCTGCCCCCGGTGCTACATTCATAGCGTCTCGGCGTAGTCGAGGCCGGGTTTGGAAGCCCGAAACACAAGGCGCGCAGCCGCCTAACAAGCGGCTTTTGCGCGTCAGCACACCCCGTTGCTGGTGTGTGCTCGCTCGACCGCTTTATGGCGGCCCGGGCGGGGAGACCCTCGGGTCTGCCGGTTCCTTGTGTCCGGTCTTCCAACCTCGTCTCGGGCTGCCACCATCGTTTGGAAGCGGTGACGGCCGCCTTGGTCCACACACAAGGAGCCGTCATGGCTGGAACCGGTGTTACGCCTGCGCCCCCTCTCCGCGGAGCGCACGTTCTCTATCCAATTGCATTCACATCGAGCACGCTTGTTGCCTCGACTTGCGTCCCTCGGAGGCTGTCGAGCCGCCGCCACAGCGGCGGCAAGGTGCTATCGGCTAAGACCAAGCGATCGGCCAACCGCGCCCGACAAGCGCTCAAGATGGCGGCGATGAGCCTCTCTCGCAGCGGTTCCGCGCTCGGTGCCTTCTATCGCCGCCTGTGCAGCCGAATGGACAAGCCGAGCGCCAATACCGCAACAGCCCACAAGCTCGCTCGAATGGTGTACTTCATGCTCACCCGCGGCGAAGACTTCGTCGACCAGGGGCAGCAGCATTACGAAGAACAGCAGCACCAGCGCAGCGTCGCCGCATTGAAACGTCGCGCCACAGCGCTTGGCTTCGAGATCAAACTGACCACGGCGCCTGCATGAAGATGCTACTTCCGGTTACTGTTTCTTGTGAGGTCATCTCTTCGATGTTTCGAAAACTCAGTGGGTAGGCCGCGTACCAGCGAACGCACACGAGCATCACTTCCAACGGGTAGTGCATTCGCCTGACCACTCGGCGCAGCGCCTCGATCATCTTCGTTCGGTCAAAATCCATCG
>JBBQYL010000016.1:0-41223 GCA_038208735.1 Burkholderiales bacterium | reverse complement strand
AAGGCGGCAGTTTCCACTTGAAGGCCTACATCTTCGGTCGATCTGCCGACGGCGACTTGGTCGAGGGAGCGGCGTTCATCGGCTCGAGCAACATCAGCCGGCAAGCACTGTGGGATGGGTTGGAGTGGAACTATCGTGTGGCCTATCCGACCGACAAAGGATTCCTCGAAGCACGTCAGCGTTTCGAGGAACTGTTTGCGCACCCGAAGTCCCTGCCCCTGACACATGCGTGGATCGAGGACTATGAACGCCGCCGTATTCCTCCGCCGCAGGCAATTGCGCCTGGCAGCCAAGAGTACGAACCACCGCCGCAGCCCTCGTCCGTTCAATTGGCGGCACTTGCGGCGCTGGAAGATACCCGCGAAGCGGGCTATCGGCGCGGATTGGTCGTGCTCGCTACAGGCCTGGGCAAGACGTGGCTCGCGGCCTTCGATGCGGGACGCATGGACGCCCGCCGGGTACTGTTCGTGGCGCACCGCGAGGAGATTCTCAGCCAAGCGGCCGAGACATTCCTGCGCATTCGGCCGACGAGCCGCGTGGGCTACTACATGGGCCATCGCCGCCACGTCGAGGTGGACGTGCTGTGCGCTTCTGTCCAGACCTTGGGAAGGGCTGCCCATTTGGAGCGCTTCGCGCCCGATCATTTCGACTACGTTGTCATCGACGAATTCCACCACGCGGCCGCGGCCACGTATCGCCGGCTGTTGGGTCACTTCGTTCCGCGATTCATGCTGGGCCTGACGGCGACGCCCGACCGCACCGACCAGTCCGACATCCTGTCCCTGTGCGACGACAACCTGGTGTTCACGACCAACCTGTTCGACGGCATCCAGGCTGGCCTGCTGGCACCGTTCCACTACTTCGGAATCTCGGACGATTCCGTCGACTATCGCGAGGTGCCGTGGCGCAACGGCCGCTTCGACCCGGAGGAGTTGTCGAACAAGCTAGCCACCCTCGCGCGTGCGCGTCACGCGCTCGACCAATGGCGTGAGCGGGGTCTGAAGCGCACCGTGGCGTTCTGCGCCTCGGTGCGGCATGCCGAGTATATGGCGGCGCAATTCAACAAGATGGGCGCCGTTTCGGCGGCTGTCTATTCCGGTTCGAAGTTGGGACGAAGCGAGGCGATCGAACGACTTCGCAGTGGGCTCCTGAGCGTCATCTTCTCGGTCGACCTGTTCAACGAGGGCGTCGACCTGCCAAGCATCGATACCGTGATGTTGCTGCGCCCCACCGAGTCGAAGATCCTCTTCTTGCAGCAGTTGGGACGCGGCTTGCGTCGTAGCGAAGAGAAGACGCATCTGGTCGTGCTCGACTTCATCGGCAACCATCAGAGTTTCCTGCAGAAGCCGCAGGCATTGTTCGGTGTCGGATCGACCTACAAGGATCTGGCGGAATTCGGCCGCCAGGCCGAGCAAGGTCGCCTCGAACTGCCCGACGGTTGCTACGTCAACTACGACCTGAAGATCATCGACCTGCTGAAGTCGCTGGACAGTGGCGGCGCGGAGAAGGACTACGAAGCGCTGCGAGCGAGCCTCGGCCGGCGGCCGACCTTGGCCGAGTTCTATCGGGCGGGTGCGAGCCTCCAGGTGCTGAGACGGCAACATGGGAGTTGGTTCGAACTGGTACGTCGCTTCGACGACCTGGACGAAGCCGAGAGGCGAGTCGTCGACGATATTGGATCGTTTCTCGCCGAGGTCGAAACGACGGCGATGACCAAGAGCTTCAAGATGGTCTTGCTCGAGGCGTTCCTTGAGATGGATGGCCTCCAGAGGCCGCCGGCGATCGATGCGCTGGTTGAACGTTCGTGGGAGGTCCTGCGTCGCCGCAAGAATCTGATGGGCGACCTTCCGGACGCCATTGCGTCGTTGCCCGACGGCCGAGCCCCCGAGTGGCGCCGGTACTGGCTGGACAACCCGATCAACGCTTGGATCGGCGGCAATCGCGGCAAGGACGCGGCCGCAAGCTTTCTCATCCAGGATGATCGCTTCCATTTCGGAGTGGCGCTCCAACCCGTCGACGTGGTTGCAGCAGATTCCTTGCTGCAGGAACTTGTCGACTACCGGCTCGCTGCCTATGAGGTGCGACGTCAGAACGACGCGGCTGCGTCGAACGTCATCGCGTTTGCGGCGCGTGCGAAGTCCGCGATGGAGATCCCTTATTTCCCCAACCTGAGGATCGCCTGCGGGCACTTCAGGGCGGGCCGTGCCGATGCAGAAGAACATCGCGCGCTGCCGGCCGCCTACGGCCACCTGGACGCAACGCGCCACTTCATCGCCCGAGCCACCGGCAACTCGATGGACGGCGGAAAGAATCCGATCTGCGATGGCGACTATCTGCTGTTGGAACTCCTCGCATCCGGCAACGCAGGCTCCATCACGGGAACCGTGATGGCCATCGAGCGGCACGACGACGCGGGCGGCGACAACCAATACCTGCTCCGGGTCGTCACCAAGACCAAGACCGGCGCGTACGTCTTGAAGGCGAACAATCCTGACTACGAAGACTTGCCCGCGAACGATGAGATGAAGACGCTTGCGCGCCTGAAGGCGGTGGTCCATCCGCTGGACCTGGCCGTTGGCCAGACCTTCGCGCGGGAGGACATCCCGGGGCTGTTCGGCGAGACCTTCAACCAGGCCATCTGGAACGTCGGACATGTCGTCCTGGGCGAGCAGCGCGTCCACATCCTGCTCGTAACCCTGAACAAGCAAGGCAAGTCTCAAGAGCATCGTCATCACGATCACTGGATCGACGAGCAGACATTCCATTGGCAAAGCCAGAACGCGACGACGCCTTCCGGCAAGAGAGGGCGGGAGATCGTCGGACAAGGAGCGCTCGGTACGCAGATCCATCTCTTCATCCGCGAGGCGAGGCTCGTCAACGGCAAGGGCGCCCCGTTCGTCTACCAGGGCCGCGCAACCTACGAGGCGCACACGGGAAGCGCGCCGATGAGCGTCACTTTTTCGCTCTAGTTGCGGCTTCAGCCGAAACGCGCGGTAGCTTGCAGGGAGTACAAGCGTTGCGCTGGCTCTGTGATCTTCTTCGCCAGCGGGTTGACGTGATGCCCCCACGAAACGGCGACGGCCATTTGATCTGCGCATTCGCGCTCGCCCTGTCCAAGCGGTAGATCAACAGGAAGTCGCCCCCGACATGGCATTCACGGTGATCCGCCCAATCACCCGAGAGTGAATGATCAAGCCACTCTGGATTGAGCGGCGCATCATTGGCGATCAGCAGCAGCATCACCTCTTCGAGCCGCCTCAAGTCGTAGCGGCCGGAATGCGAAAGCCGCGTCCAATCCTTGACGAAGGCCTGGGTACGGTCCGATGCCCTGGGCAGGGCCGCCCGCCTATCGTTTGGCGCCTTCTTCGAGGTCATGAATCAGCTCGCTGGCCGTCGCAAACCGCGCCTTGTTCATTTCGCGCGCCACAGCGACGATGAGACGCACGACGAGCGTATGCAAGTCGAAGCGGCGATTGAACCGGTAAGCGAAGCCGGCGAGGTAGTGATCGGCGTACTTGCGGTAGTTGAACGCGTGGTGGGCACCTGCGAGGGTCGTCTTGAGATTGCCCAAGACGGTGTTGACCCAAGCGAATTCGGGGAGGTCACGTGGCTTGCGGTCACCCACGACAGTCGGCACGTGCACGCATCCGGCATCTGTGACTGCCGCGAAGCAGCTCAGGCCGTCGCTGGTGACGACGGTGCCGGGCGCCAGGTGCAGAATGGCCCACTCCTTGATGGCATCGCGCGTGAAGCCGGCTACCAGCGTGAGCTTGAGGTACGCCGGATGGCCCTTCTCGTTGAGCGAAACCGCAGCAACGAACGGCACCTTGTTCTCCGAGCCCCGGCCGGCCGTGCCGCCGGTGAGTTCGCCGCCCAGGCAGGCGTCGTCCATTTGCACGACATTCGTGAGCGGGTGAGCGTCTTCGCGCTCGGCCATCGCGCACATGATCTTGTGATGAACCAGCCAGGCGGTGGGATAGCTCACGCCGAGCTGGCGCTTGAGGGCGAGCGCCGAGAGGCCGGTCTTGGCCTGGCTGATCAGGTAGATGGCGAGGAACCAGGTCGTCAACGGGAGCTTGGTTCCTGCGAACAAGGTGCCCGCGGTCACCGAGGTCTGCCGACGGCATCCATTGCACTGAAACAGCGGGCGAAAATTGACGCTGATCACGCAGTGCGCTTCCTCGCCACACTTCGGGCACGAAAAGCCGTTGGGCCATCGGGCGGCCATCACGGCCTGCGCGCAAACCGCCTCCGTTCCGAAGGATTGCAGGAATTCCGGCAATGACATGCCGTGCTGGAATTGGATTCTGTTCATCGCCATGGCCAAGCTCCGTCGTGGAATGCTTCCAGCCTATGGGGCTAGTAGCTCGGCACGTGAGCCAGGCTTACGGTCGTTGCTATTCAGGTGGCGTCTTGAGGGCGAATGGGAGTTGCCAATAGCCGGGCTTGGCCGCCGGCGTAGCGGCGAGGGCGTCGGCCGCACCAGTTCAGAACCTGACGCCGGGAAGAACCGCAGTGCCTTCGGCCTGGACGGACTGCAGCAGCGTCGGCGCCAGCTTCAGCGCGGTCAGGATGGTGGGCGCCACCTGGGTGGTGACCACGGCGGTGGCGTTGGTGGAGGCCGTCCACGACGGGAACGACACGATCAGCGCCACGTGGCTGTCGTCCGGCGCGTTGCCGCCGTGCTCGGCGTCCTTCTTGGTGCTGCTGGTGTAGATCACGCCCGGGTTGGGCTGGACGATGATGTCGGGCGTGCGTCCCGAGGCCGGGTCGCCGAACTTGGCCGCCATCGCGGCGCCGGAGAGCACGCTCGCGCCGGCGCCGTCCGCGCAGATGCCCGGGGCGGTGCAGCCCAGGTTCGCGTTGATGGTGGCCACCGCGGCGGCCGCCCGGCTCGGGTCGCGCAGCCAGATCAGGCCGACGTCGTCGGTCTGGATCATGCCGGTACCCGACAGGCCCGTGCCGTCGTTGAGACTGCCCGACGTGGTGGCCGCCTGGCCGAACGCGCCGCCGGCGTCGAGGTAGCCGTTGGCTTCCATCAGTGCCGTGAGCGTGTCGCCGTTCTTCACCAGCAGCGCGGGGTTGCCGGGCGACTGCCCGTGCTTGGCCGTCAGCACGATCAAGGTCGACGTGTAGAGGTTCTTTGCCTTCAGCTCCGCCACGATCTGCGCCAGCGACGTGTCGACGTAGGCCATTGCCGCGGTCACGTTCACGCCGGGCGTGAACGAGGCGTCGGTGTAGCCGCCGCCGTGGGCGTGGGTGGCCTTCTCAGCGACGCTGAGCGTCTGGAAGTTGGTACCGAAGACGGTGGGCACGGGCGCGAGATCGACGCCCGTGCTCGTCTTGCCGTCGATCTGGTTGAGGATGATCTGCACGTGCTTGCTGTCGAATGTCTCGGTGTGCGTGTACACATCGTCATAGGACGAGCCCGTGGCCGGATCGATCGAGTTGATCTCGGTGCGGGCGAGGTCGTCCACGCCTTGGCCCGAAGGCCCGTTCACCCAGTCGTACCCCCACGCGTGCTTGTCGGCCCAGGCCGTGCGCGCGTTCGCGATGTTGGCCTTCACCACCTCGAACAGTGTGTTGGTCTTGATGTAGTTGTGCGGGTAGACGGGCACGCAGGCGCCGTTGACCAGCGCATGCGGGATGGCCTGCGGGTTGAACGCGCCGCCGCCGTCCAGGTGCACCAGCGGGCCGCCGTTGAAGCCGTCGATGCCGGTGGTCTCGTCGAACACCACGTTCCAGCCGCGGGTGCCGGTGCAGGTGGTGTCGCCGGGCGAGAACAGCGTGCGGTCGTACGAGACGTCGTAGAACAGGCCGGCCGACTTGGGCGTGCCGCCGGTCAACAGCGCCGCCAGGCCGGGAAACGAGTCCGACAGGCCCGGCGTGGCCGCGCCCGTGTAGTGCACGCCGGTGCCGGCGATCGCTGCGATGGCGGGGCAGGTGCCGACGCTGAGGCAATGCACCACGTCCTGCTCGTGCAGGCCGTCCACGCTGATCAGCAGCACGTGCGCGATCGACGGTGCGGCGGGTGTGTTGCTGGACGAGTCGCCGCCACAGGCGGTGAGGGCGGCGGCGGTGGAAAAGGCGGTGGCGATGAGGCGCTTCATGAGGGCATCCGACAGTGAACGGTGTCCGCACGGTAGAAAGCGCGTGTGACAGTGCCGTGACGCGGCGCATCTGAGTTCCCGATGCTTGCGCGAGTCCGTCGGTGGCATGACAGCCGAGTCGCAGGCACCGATTTTCGGTGCTTGCTAATGCTCAGCTAAGAATCGCCGTGCAGGCGAGACATTGTCCGGGCCGCCACGTCCTTCACCCACGGCCGCGCCGTCCAATGCCGCTGCGCGAACGCCTCGATCGCGGCCTTGTGCTCCAGCGAAGCGCCGATCATGTCGGTGCCGTCGAGGAACATCGTGCGGTGACGGTCGCTCATCGTGAAGGGCAGCGCCTGCGCGTCGGAGGTCACGGTCATCGTCTCGACGTCGATCGCCAGTTCGAGGGGACCGGCCTGTGCCTGCCTCATCAGCTCCTGGACCTGGTCCTCCGGGAGCAGCACCGCCAGCAGCCGGTTGTTCATCGCGTTCGAGTAGAAGATCTCGCCATACGCCGACGCGATCACCGCCTGGATGCCGTATTGCTGCAGGCCCCAGGCCGCGTGCTCGCGGCTCGAGCCGCAGCCGAAGTTCGCGCCGGCAACGAGGATGCGCGTGGCGGCGTACTCGGGCCGGTTCAGCACGAAGCCGGGGCGGATCTCGCCGTCTCCGGTGAAGCGCAGGTTCCACAGCACGCCCTGCGCGAGTCCCTTCTTGTCGATGCCGTGCAGGAACTGCTTGGGCATGATCTGGTCGGTGTCCAGGTTGGCGATGGGCAACGGCGCGGCGATGCCCTCGATGCCGCGCGTCGAATCGCTGATGCTGCGCGTCGAGTCGCTGATGCGGCGCGTCGAGTCGCTGATGCGGCGCTCCCGGAAGGTAGCTTGCGCACATCGGTGATGTGGCTCGTGATCGCGGCGGCGGCGGCCATGGCGGGGCTCATCAGGTGCGTGATGGCGCCGCGGCCCTGGCGGCCCTCGAAGTTGCGGTTGGTGGTGGAGGCGCAGCGCTGGCCGGGCGCCAGGACGTCGTCGTTCATGGCCAGGCACATCGAGCAACCAGGCTGGCGCCATTCGAAGCCGGCGTCGAGCAGCACCTGCGCGATGCCCTCGGCCTCGGCCTGGGCGCCCACGGCGCCGGAGCCGGGGACGACCATGGCCCTCAAGCCTTGCGCGACGCGACGACCGCGTACGATGTCAGCTACCGCGCGCAGGTCCTCGATGCGCGCATTGGTGCAGGAACCGATGAACACGTGGTCGACGGCGAGGCCCTCCATCGACATCCCCGGGCGCAGTCCTGTGTAGCGCAGCGCCTGCTCGGTGCCGGCGCGCGCGGCACCGTCGGGCTCGGGCACATGGCCGTCGATGGGAATAGCCTGGTCGGGGCTGGTGCCCCAGGTGACGTACGGCGCCACGTCGGCGGCGTCGAAGCGGTGCTCGATGTCGAAGCGGGCATCGGCGTCGCTGTGCAGCGTGGCCCAGTGCGCGAGGGCGCGCTCGCGGGTGTTCCCGATGCCGTCCCCCGCGATGTCGGGCGCGCGCACCAGCACGTAGTCGATGGCGGCCTGGTCGGGGGCGATGAGCGCGCCGCGGGCGCCGGCCTCCACGGTCATGTTGCACATGGTGAACCGGGCCTCGATGGACAGCGCGTCGATGCGCTGCCGCAGAACTCCACCACGTGGCCGCGCGCCCCCTGGGCGCCGATGCGGCGGATGATCATCAGGATCAGGTCCTTCGAGGTGGTGCCCGGCGGCAGGCGGCCGTCGACGCGGATGCGCATGTCGCCGGCCAGCCGATACACCAGCGTCTGCGTGGCCAGCACGTGTTCCACCTCCGACGTGCCGATGCCGATGCCGAAGCCGAGCGCGCCCAGCGCGCCGTAGGTGGTGGTATGGCTGTCGCCGCAGATCACCACCATGCCGGGGCGGATCATGCCGTGCTCCGGCGCGATGATGTGCTCGATGCCCTGCAGCGCGTCGTTGGTGTCGAACAGCGCGATGCCGTGGCGGGTGCAGTTGCGCTTGAGGTTGCTGGCCTGCAGCGCGGCGGCCGGCTGCGCGATCACGCGATGCGCCTGCGGGTGCGTGGGAATCACGTGGCTCACCGTGGCCACGTTCTGGCGTGGCATCAGCACCTCCCGTCCCTGCTCGTGCAGGCCCGCGAAGGCCTGCGGGCTGGTGTACTCGTTCATCAGGTGCAGGTCGCAGAACAGCAGCACGTTCTGGTCGTCGAGCACGGCCACGGTGTGGTCGTCGACCAGCTTTCGATACAACGTCCTGGCGGGCATGCGCGGTCTTCTCCGAGGAACGCGTCCACGCGCTCCAGCAACCGTCGAGGCGTCTCCTCGGCGACGTAGTGGCCGCAGGGCAGGGCCTCGCCGCGGACGTCCGTCGCCACGCGGCGCCATTCGTCCAGCGGACGGAAGCAGCGCTCGATGACGCCGTCGCGGCCCCACAGCACCAGCGTGGGCGTCCTCATGCGCCGCTGCGCGTCGCGGTCGGCGCGATCGTGGTCCAGGTCGATGCCGGCGGCGCGGTAGTCCTCGCAGAGGCCGTGCGCGGCGCCGGGCAGCGCGATGCAGCGCTCGTATTCGGCGAGCGCGCTTTCCGTGAACGGGGCAAGGCCGGCGCCGCGGCGGCCGATCACCTCGCGCACGTAGGCGGCCGGGTCGGCCTCGATCAGGCGCTCGGGCAGTGGGGCGGGCTGGATCAGGAAGAACCAGTGCCAGTAGGCGGTGGCGAAGTCCTGCGAGGTCTGCCCGTACATCGCCAGGGTGGGCGCCACGTCGAGCAGCACCAGGCGGCCGACGCGCTCTGGATGGGTGGGCGTGCACCACGGCTGGCGCGCGGCGTTCGCGGTGTTCGCGGTGTTCGGCGTGGGCGTGCTGCGGGCCGCGCTGCTGCAGCGCGTGCTGGTGCCGGATCGCACGTCGGGCGAGGCGGCCGAGCTCGACGAGGGCGGCGTGGCCGACGTGCCCAACCTGCACTGGGCCGATGGCCTGCGCGGGCTGTGGCAGCGGCGCCGTTTCGTGCACATCATGCTGGGCTTCAGCTGGGCGTCGTTCGCCGTGTCGGGGCTGTCGAAGTGGATGCCCAGCTTCTACAACCGCCAGTTCGGCCTGTCGCCCGACGAGGCCGCGGCCTTCTTCGGCGGCGCCTACGCGGGCGGCGCGCTGCTGGGCCTGCTGCTGGGCGGCGTGCTGGGCAACTGGATCGGCTCGGGCAAGCAGGAGCGTCTGCTGCCTTTCTGCATGATCACGTACTTCTTCACGTTTCCAGGCATCCTGGGCGTGCTGTTCGCGCCCAACCTGAAGACCCGCAGATCGCGCCCGATGGCCGCCACGTGGCGTTCGTGCGCAATCGCGCCGACGTGGAGACCGACGGCTGGGCCAGCGAGGTGTGCGTGGTGGACACCGCCTCGGGCGCCCAGGTCGAGCTGGGACGCGGCGGCCAGCCGCGCTGGGCGCCCGACGGTGCCAGCCTGGCGCTGGTCACGTCCGCGCACGGGCGTTTCGCGATCGAGCGCTGGCGCGCGGACACGGGCACGCGGGAGGTGTTGCTGCAGTTGGCCGAGGCGCCCGGCGGCCTGGCGTGGTCTTGCGACGGCAGCCAGCTGGCGTTCGTCAAGCGCGTGCCCGAGGCACCTCGTGCACTGGACGTGCCGGCCTGGGAGGCACTGCGCACTCCGCAGTGGAGCCCGCCTGGGGTCTACAGCGAATCGCTGGTGCGACGCGTGGAAGGCCACGAGGGTGACCCGCCCCCCGGCCATCACCACATCTTCGTGCTGACGCCCGCCACCGGCGCGCTGCGCCAGCTCACCGACGGCCCGTACGAGCACGGCGGCCCGCTGGCGGACGTGACGAAGCTGGGCCTGGCCGGCCGCATCTCGTGGACGCCGGATGGCCGCCACATCGTCATGTCGATGCAGCGCCACGGGCCCCGGCAAGGCCCGCCGGATCCGCGCACGGTGGTCGAGGCCGACGTCTACGAGTTCGCCCTCGTCGACGGCGCCGTGCGGCGCCTGACCGAGTTCGGCGGCCCCGTGTGCCGCGCCACCGTGTCGCCCGACGGCCGCTGGATCGCGTTCGTCGGCTACCGCAATCGCCAGCAATCGTTCCAGACCAGCGTGGTGCACGTGATGCAGCGCGAGGGCGGCCCGATCATGGTGCTGCCGCATCCGGACGCGCTCGACATCGACCAGGGCATCCAGTGGCTGCCCGACAGCTCCGGCCTGCTCACGCTGCTGCCACACGAGGGCGCCGGCTGCCTGGCGCGCGTGACGCTCGCGGGGCAGTGGACGACGCTCAACCGCGACGTGGGCGGCGGCGCCAGCTCGGGCTACACGCTGTACATGAAGGGCCTGTCGGTGGCGCGCGACGGCCGCGTCGCCTGCCTGCGTGGCAGCCGGGATCGCACCGACGAAGTGGCGCTCCTGTCGCCCACCGGCGCGCTCGAGCGCGTGCTGACGAAAGAGTCGGCGTGGCTGGAGGGCCGCACCGTGGCGCCTATGCAGGAACTGTGGCTGCCCACGACCTCGGGCCGCGAATGGCAATCCTGGCTGCTGCGCCCGGCGCATGTCGCGCCCGACGTCGAGGTGCCGCTGATCCTGTGGCTGCACGGCGGCCCGTACCTGGCCTGGAGCCCCGACTTCGCCATCGTGCCGCAGGTGTGGGCCGCGCGCGGCTACGCCGTGCTGATGATCAACCCGCCGGGCTCGCTGGGCTACGGCGAGGCGTTCACCGACGCGTTGGAGCCCGGCTTTCCCGGGACCACCGAGCTGCAGCTGCTGGACTGCGTGGAACAGGTCGTCGCCCGCGGCGGCATCGCGGCGGATAGCGTGCATGTGGCGGGCGAGTCGGCCGGCGGCGTGCTCGCCAGCTGGTTGATCGGACACAGCCGGCGCTTCGCCTCGGCGGCGGTCATCTACGGCGTGATGGACTGGGTCAGCCAGACCCTCACGGTGGATCGCCCCGACTACTTCGGCTACTTCCGCGCCCCGGCGCCGCCGTGGGCCGAGGGCATGCACGAGCAGTACTGGCGCCGCTCGCCGCTGTCGCTGGTGGACCAGGTGCGCACGCCCACCATCGTGCTGTGCGGCGAGAAGGACGCGCGCACGCCCATCGGCCAGTCGGAGATGTATTTCACCGCGCTGAAGCTGTGCGGCGTCGAGGCGGCGCTGGTGCGCTACCCCGACGACAACCACAGCTTCGAGTGGCACCCGAGCCACTGGCTCGACCTCATCGAGCAGGTCGACCGGTGGTTCAAGCGCTACCCCGGGGGGTCTGGCTCCGAAGGTGCCTGACCCCGATCGTGCATCCAGGCCTCGGCGGAGGCCGGGTCAGGCCTCCCAGGACAGGCCCGTCGCCGTGCCCTGCACCGCGCTCTGGCGGCCGTCCACGTCCAGGCGCCAGTCGTGCAGCGCGCCCTCGGTGATGTCGACCTGGTAGCGCCCGCCGGTGCGGCGCACCGTGCCGCGCGCGGCGAGCGTGCCCTGCAACGAGGCCACCGCGAACGACGACGTGGCGCCATCGGCCAGCGCGAACACGCGCAGCGTCACCCCGCGGTCGAACGCGTAGTCGGGCCGTTCGGCGTCGCTGCCCCACGGCAATACCGTGCCCGGCGCCAGGTAGAGCGGCAGGCTCAGGAAGTCGTGCGTCTCGCGCACCCAGCGGCCGCCGGCCTTCGTCTCGCCGGACAGCAGGTGCGTCCACGTGCCCTCGGGCAGGTACCCGTCCACCTCGCCGCTCTCCGTGAACACCGGCGCCACCAGCAGCGAATCGCCCAGGTGGTACTGGCGATCCAGCGTGGTGCAGGCCGGGTCGTGCGGATACTCCATCACCATGGAGCGCATCATCGGCACGCCCGTCTCGGTGGCGGCGATGGCCTGCGCGTAGAGGTAGGGCATCAGGCGATGCTTCAGGCGCGTGAAGGCCTGCAGCACCGTGCAGCTCTCCTCGTCCACCAGCCAGGGCACGCGATAGAAGCTGCTGCCGTGCAGCCGGCTGTGCGACGACAGCAGGCCGAACTGGATCCAGCGCTTGTAGACCGCCGGCGGGGGGTTGCCCTCGAAGCCGCCGATGTCGTGGCTCCAGAACGCGAAGCCGCAGGTGGTCAGCGACAGGCCGCCGCGCAGGCTCTCGGCCATCGACTCGAAATTGGACCAGCAGTCGCCGCCCCAGTGCACCGGATAGCGCTGGCCCGACGCGTAGGCGGAGCGCGTACAGGTTGTGCATCTCCACCGGGTCGGCGCCGTCGAAGTACACGACGTCCTGGTCGGGAATGCGTTCGCCGAAGTCGGTCTTGAAGCAGTCGACGCCCATCGCCAGCAGGCGGCGCAGGTGGCCCTGGTACCAGGCCGTCGCGGCGGGGTTGGTGAAGTCGACGTTGGCCATGCCGGGCTGCCACTGGTCGGTCTGGAACACCAGGCCGCTGGTGCGTTTGATGAAGTAGCCGGCGGCGGCGCCCTCGGCGAACAGCGGCGACTTCTGCGCGATGTACGGGTTGATCCAGAGGCTGATCTTGAGGCCGCGCTCGTGCAGGCGCGCCAGCATGCCCTCGGGGTCGGGGAACTGGCGCCGGTCCCACTCGAAATCGCACCACTGGAACTCGCGCATCCAGAAGCAGTCGAAGTGGAAGACGCTCAGTGGCAGCTCACGCCGCTTCATCTCGTCGATGAACGACGCTGTCATCCGGTGCTGTCAATTCCAGCGATGCAGAATTAGTTCGACAACCGGACTAACCACTACGCGATGTGCAACGCTCCGCCGTAGCGCAGCGGCGGGGCGATTTACCTCGTACGCCATGCCGTATCCGGCTCCCTCGCCTCGGTCTGGGACGGGCGATGCCGGCCATCGGAATTTGTTCGCGACGGCGGGTCTTATCAGGGGCGTGGCTTGCGCAGCAGCGACCACGCCATGCCGACCATCAGCGCGAGGCCGGCCAGCAGCGCGGCCCACAGCCAGGGCGTGTGCGACGGCGCGGCATCCGGCGCGCTCGCGCCGGTCGTGACGGGAGCCGCGGATGCGGGGGCGGCGGTGGCCGTGACGTTGGCCGTCGCCTCGGGCAACGCGGCGTCGGACGCACGGCCGGGCATCAACTGCGCCAGCGACATCGGCGTCGACGCCTCGTTGGCTTTCATGCGTGCGAGCACGAACGGGCCCGCACCGCGCGCGACGAACACGAGTTGGCGCGGCCGCACCGCAATGCGGATCGTCGGCGCCACGTGGCCCAGCTGCGAGATGAGGCCGAAGGTTTCCAGGCGCAGCATGCGCCAGGGCACGCCGTCCAGGCGCACCGGCGGCGAGTGCAGGTCGGCGGCGCCCGAGGCCTGCGTGAGCCAGTAGACGTTGGCCATCGCGGCGCCGTCCCAGGCCATGCCGGCCTGCGTCGGCGCGCGCTCGGCCTTCAGGCGCAGCGCGTGCAGCGGGCCGCGCAGCAGCGAATGGCGCGGTGGCGGCAGCCGGCCCACGTCCACCTGGCCCATCACCATCACCTGGGCGATGGTGTCGACGTCGGCGGGCACGACCTGCACCGCGGCGAGCGCGGCGTTGCGCGGCAGCGGGTAGTCGCACGAGGTGGTCTCGCAGCCGGACGCCGCGATCGGCTCGCTCCACTGGAGTGGTGCCTGTGCCTGCCGATGCAGCGCGCGCAGCACGGTGGCGGATACCAGCGGCGGTATCGCCGAGTGCGGCGCCGTCGTCAGGCGCAGGTAGCGCGCGGGCACGTTGTCCAGGTCGATGCCCACCGCATCCAGCCGCTCCTGGCCGGGCTGCTTGGCCAGCGTGCCGGCGGCGCCCACCTGGGGCAGCGCCTGCAACTGCACCAGTTGCGCGTCGTCCTGCAGCGTGTGCCAGTGCTGCAGGTCGTCGCTGGCCTCGACGCCTAGCGTGTAGACGCCCTGGGTGTCGCGTTCCAGGCCGAGGTCGAGGCGAAGCAGGTCGTCGCCGGGGTCCTTCGTGTCGACGATCCAGGCCTGGCGCGGCGTGCCCGCGATCGCGGATGCGGGGGGCGGCGGCAGCGGCACCTTGTAGAGGCGGGCCGACACCATCTGCACCGGCGGCGGCGTGGCGGCCTCCGCCCATGCGAACGGCATCGTCTCTCCTGCCGCGTTGCGCACGCGCAGGTCGGCCAGGTCGCTGGAGGACGCCAGCTGACGCGCCTGCAACGTCACGTCGACGGTGTAGTACGGGCCGGTGCCGGCGAGCGTCAGCGGCAGCGTGGCGTCGGCCGCCTGGCCGGCGCTCGCGCAGGCCAGGGCCAGTGCCATCGAGCCCAGGGAGACGATGTGCTTCATGCGGGAACTCCTGGAACGTCCTGCTCGTCGTCGCGACGGCGCGGCGGGATCGGCGCGAAGTAGCCCACCGCCAGCATCAGGCCGCCCACGACGATGAAGGACACGATGCGCGACAACGTTCCCCGGTCGGCCAGCTCCACCAGGAACAGCTTGGCCACCACCAGGCCCAGCAGCGCCGCGCCCACGCCCCACATCGCGCGCCGCAGCCCGCGGTGGCCGGCCACCATCAGCGCCACGCCGATCAGCGACCAGGTGACCGACAGCGCGGCCTGCGCCAGCGTCGATGCATACAGCGCGTCGGCATTCCAGGCGACGCCGCCCCAGTGATGGCAGGTGCGCAGCACCATGCCCGTGACGAGCGCGAAGGCCGTCACGCCTGCCACGGCCGGCAGCGCCCTCGGCGGCATGCGCACCAGCCACGCGGCATCGAGCGAGCGCACCCAGACCACCAGCGCCAGCAGGGCGACGCCCTGGCCGATCTCCAGCGGATTGAGCAGCGGCAGCCACGGCAGCGGCGCGGCGTCGCCCGGGCCCGTGTTGCCGACCCACAGCCAGCCGAACAGCCACAGCGCCAGCGCGCCGCAGCCGGCGAGGCGCCACGCGAGATCGAAGCGAGCCTTCCACGCGGAGCGGGAACTGGCTACCAGCACGAGCGCGGGCACCGCCATCTGGGCCAGCGCGCGCCAGGCCGAGTCCACTCCGGCGACGGCCTGCACGCGCCACACGCATTCGAGCGTGCCCAGCGCCACGAACAGCCACCCGCCCGCCACCTCCAGCGCCGCGCCGGCCAGCGCCGGACGCCAGCGCGCCTGGAGCCGATGCAGCAACGGATGCGCAACGAGCGCCAGCGGCCAGGCCAGCCAGCCGAGGTTCGCGGACGGCGGCACGCCGGCGCCTTCGTGCACCAGCGCCATCAGGATCCACACCGGCACGGTGGCCAGCGTGGCCTGGCCCAGCACGCGCCAGTCGCGCCTGCGCGCGAGCGCGACGGCGGCCAGCGCGGTGAGCGTCACCCACGCGAGTTGCCAGTGCGGCCAGGCGGAGAAGGTTTCGGGGCCGGGCAGTTGGGCCCGCAGCGCATGCCACACCAGCGGCGGCAGCACGCGCGACCACCACGCCAGCGCCCATGCAACCAACCCCCACTGCGTGGGCGTGGCGTGCCACCAGGCGCGCCGACCCGTGGCCTGCGCGGCGCGCAGCAGGTCGCCCAGCCACAGGCCGGCAACCGACAGCAGCAGCGGGATCCACAGCGTGGACGCGACGGCGACACCCTGCGGCACGGCGCTCCACACGGAAGGCTCGCAGAAGAAACTGGCGACGCCCGTCGCCACCTGCAGCGCGAAGGCGCTGCCCACCAGCGCGCCGCTGCGCAGGCGCACGCCGATGGCCGCGGCCGCCAGTCCGATGACCGGCCACGCGAGCGCGGCATCGGCGGGCGCGAGCCCGAACAGCAGGCTCAGGCTGGCGACGGCCAGGCCCAGCACCAGCCCGACGCTGCTGCCCAGCGGGATCGGGCGCGGCTCGCCTTCGGAGGCCGCGCGCCAGGCTTCGCGCAGTCCCAGCCAACCGGTGGCCAGCAGGGCCACGCCGATCAGCATCGCGGCGACCAGGTCGGGCCAGGAGTGCGCGGCGGCCACGCTCATGTCGGTGGCCTGCAGTGCCGCGGTGGTGGCCGAGATGGCGCACAGGTGCAGCAACGCGCAGGCCACGCGCAGCGAGGGCGCGGCGAGGCGTGCCGCGAGCGTGGCGCAGCCGAACGCGATCCAGGCGGTGATGGCGCCGGCCCACATCACGGGCACCGTCATCCACGCCAGCGTCGAGAGCGCGAAGGCCGCCGCGAACGGGACGGCGGTTGCTGCCAGGTCGTCGACCGCGTTGCGCACGTCGGCGGCCAGGCGGCGGCGCACCGCATCGAGCGCCAACATCGCCACGGCCAGCATCGCCACGCCGAGCGTCGATCCGCCGACCAGCGGCACGCCGGTGCGCAGGTCGAGCGACAGCCCGGCCACCAGGCGCAGTGCGGCGCCCAGCATCACGGCCAGCGCGAACGCCCGCGCGTAGGTGCGGCGCTGGCGCGCGCCGAGCCAGTACATGCCGGCGGCCTCGATCGCCCAGGTGGCGCCCGTCCACACGCCTTGCAGCGCCAGCGGAATGGCCAGCGTGGCGAAGATCGTGCCGACGATCACGTGCGCCTCGCCCAGCAGCGCGTAGCGCGGGCGCGTGGTGCGCATCAGCCCGCCGCCCAGAAGGATGTGGAACAGCGCGAACGCGGCGGCGGCCCAGGCCGGCCCCCAGGCCCAGTCGCGCACCAGCAGGTACTGCAGCGAGAACGCGGCCAGCGGCACGCCGAAGGTGAGCGTGCTGTCGACGCGGCCCACCTGGCGCAGCGCGTCGGCGGCGCGGGCGGCCAGCGGCGTCGACGGCGGCGGCTCGTCGCCGGCGGCGAGCGCGCGGCGCGCGAACAGCACGCCGGTGACGGTGAACAGCAGGAAGAAGAACAGCAGGAAGGCCTGCACGCCGGCGTAGTCGGCGGCGACGTCGTGCTCGTGCGCCCAGGCGCCGGCCAGCGAGAACGTGGCGACCGCACCCACGAGGTTCAGCGGACGCCAGGCCTTGAACCAGGCCATGGCGAGGATGCCCGCGTCGAGGATCGCCATGTAGGACATCAACGGCACGTAGGCCCCGCTGCCCGAACCCACCAGCACCGGCGCGGCGAAGCCCTCGGCCACGGCCACGAGCGCGAGCCACGGCGCGTCCTGCAGCACGGCCAGCAGCGCGCCGAACACGGCCACCAGCGCCATGAACGCGAATGCGAGCGTGGGCGACAGCAGCGGCTCCACGCGCAGCGCGCCCAGGGTGGTGAGGTAGAACACGCCGATGCCCGCGCCCTGCAGGATCAGCCCGTAGCCGGCGCCGCCCGCGGCGTCGCGCCGGTCGCGCAGGCGCCAGCCGAGCGCGGTGAGCGCCACGCCCACCAGCGCGACGCCGGCGAAGCGCCATTCCACCGGCACCGTCACGCGCTCGGCGGTGTAGCGCAGCAGGAAGGCCAGGCCCAGGAACAGGATCAGCACGCCCACCTTGACGATGGTGTTGCCGCCGAAGATCCAGCGCGCCAGGAACGGCGGCAGCCGGTCGCGCAACGGCACGGCCGGCGGCGGCGGCGCAACGGGCTGGCGTGGCGGCGGCGCGATGGCGGGTGGCGCTGCCGCGGTTGCGGTTGCGGTGGACACCGCGATGGGGACGGCCGATTCGGGTATCGCGGGCACGGACACAGGCACAGGCACAGGCTCATGCACGGTCGCGAGCGCCGGACGCGGCGTCGGTAACGGAACGGTCGTCGGCACGTCGTGCGGTAGCAGAGCGGTCGGCACGACGGCCTCGGCCTTCGCGACCGGCGCTGACGCCACGCCGCCGTCGGTCGAGGCCATGCGTTGCCGCAGCGCCGCGATCTCCTGCTCGAGCGCCTCGACGCGGCGCCGCAGCAGCACGCCGTCGACGATGTCCGCCGGGTCGTCCGCGGACGCCGCGCGGCGGCTCGCGCTCCAGCGCCAGCCGGCGAGCGCACCCACCACGGTCATGGCCAGCGCGCCGGACACATTGCCCAGCACGCCGCCGACGAAGGCTCCCAGTACGGCGAACAACAGATTCAAGCGCACTCCCCCATTGCCAGAGACGACCGATTATGGAGGGCGGTTCGACGCCGCCGTTCGCGGCGCGCGGCCGGTATCGCGCCGCGCGCCCCGCGGCAGCGCGGGGCGGTGCGCGCGACGTCGCTGCGGTGCAGCATTCCGGCACAGCTTATGCATGGCCGAACTCGAATCCCACTTCGCAGGAGGACTCGAAAATGGCGGATACCCAGTTCTCGCACGTCAAGCCGGGCGACACGCCCTGGCGCAGCGACGGCTTGCGCGACTTCTTCCTCTACCGCGACCTGGGCGTGGCCGCGGCCACCAACGGAAAGGTGATCGCGCACCTTGTGAAAGCCAACATGGCACCGGAAAAGGGCACCGGCTGGCACCGGCATGAAGCCGAATTCCAGATCGTGCTCATGATGAAGGGCTGGGCCAGGTTCATGTACGGCGACCAGGAGACGCTGGTGGAGGCGGGCGACTGCGTGCACCAGATGCCCGGCATCGTCCATTACCTGTTCGACTACTCGCCCGACATGGAGTACCTGGAGATCGTGTCGCCGGCCGACTTCAAGTCGATCGACGCGCCCGCGCCGGCAGCGGTGCCGGCGGCGCAGGCCTGGTGAACGTCAGAAGTCCATGTCCAGCTCTTCGATGTCGTCGGGCTCGAGCCTGGCGGCGGCGATCCACTCGGCCATCTCGGGCATCGCCATGATCGTGCGACCGTACTCGATGCAGGCCCGGTTGAGCTTGACGTCGTAGGTGAGGAAGCGCGTGACCACCGGCGCGTACATCGCGTCGGCGGCGCTGCGCTTCGAGCCGAACAGGTACGGCCCGCCATAGGTGGCGATGCACTCGGTCCAGATCTCGACGATGCGATCGATGTCGGGCTGCGCGCCGCCCCAGATCTTGTGGCCGGGCAGGTGCGCCTTCAGGTTCATCGGCAGCGACGAACGCAGGTTGGCGAAGCCGGAGTTCATCTCGCCGCACACCGAGCGGCAATGCGCGCGCGCCACGCGGTCGGCCGGGAACAGGGCCGAGCCGGCGCAGTTCTCGTCGAGGTATTGCGCGATGGCCAACGTGTTCCACACGCGCGCGCCGTCGTGCGTGAGGCACGGCACGCGGATGGACGGGGCCAGCAGCAGCAGCTCGCGGCGCGCGTCGGCGTCGTCGGGCGACACCATGGTCTCGACGAAGTCGAGGCCCGCGAACTTCGCCAGCAGCCAGCCGCGCAGCGACCACGACGAATAGTTCTTGCTGCTGAGCGTCAGCGACGCGGTGCCCGCCTTCGGCTTCGTGAGGGCCGGCTTGGCGACGGGCTCGCGAACGGCGGGCTTCGTCGGGTTCTTGGCGGGTGCGGGCATGCGAACTCCTTGACGGATTGCTGCAACGGGACGCAAGGGGCGTGCCACGATGTGAAGTGCCCAACGACAGGGATCCAACGGCACGCTAGTTGCAACGCTTCCGGATAAAGCTCTTGGGGAATCCATGATGTACCAGGCCTATCAGGCGCATTCCGACCTTCTTCGACCGCTGCGTCACCTGGCGAAGGTGCATGGCGCGATGCTGGGCACCGAGCCGCCGCAACCCGGGCTGGGCAGCATGACGCGTCCGGGCATGGCCGCCAGCAAGGTGTTCGAGCTGTCGGAGGTGACGCACCGGCGGCCGCCCTGGCGCATCGACAGCGTCATGGTCAAGGGCGAGCGGCAGCCGGTGGTGGAAGAGGTCGTGGTGCGCACGCCGTTCGCCGAGCTGCTGCGCTTCCACAAGCAGGGCGTCACGGGGCAGCCCAAGCTGCTGGTGGTGGCGCCCATGTCGGGCCACTTCGCCACCCTGCTGCGCGACACCGTGCGCACCACGCTGCAGGATCACGACGTCTACGTGACCGACTGGCTCAACGTGCGCGACGTGCCGCTGGCCGCCGGACGCTTCGGCCTCGACGAATACATCGAGCACGTGATGCAGTTCACCGAGGCGCTGGGCCCGGGCGGCCACGTGCTGGCCGTGTGCCAGCCCACGGTGGCCGCGCTGGCGGCGGTGGCGCTGATGTCAGAGGACAACCATCCGGACACGCCCGCCAGTCTCACGCTGATGGCCGGCCCCATCGACTGCCGCGTCAGCCCCACCAGCGTGAACCAGCTGGCCATGTCCAAGCCCATCGAGTGGTTCGAGAAGAACCTGATCAGCAGCGTACCGTGGCAGCATGCGGGCGGCGGGCGGCGTGTGTACCCGGGCTTCGTGCAGCTGTCGGCCTTCATCAGCATGAACCGCCAGCGCCACGAGAACGCGTTCAAGGCGTACTACAAGCAGCTGCTGGAAGGCGACTTCGACCGCGCCGACGTCACCCGCGTGTTCTACGAGGAATACCTGGCGGTGGCCGATCTCTCGGCCGACTTCTACATCGAGACCGTGGCCAAGGTGTTCCAGGAATTCGCGCTACCCCTGGGCCTGCTCACCTTCCGCGGCCGCAAGATCGACCCGGCGGCCATCCGCCGCACGGCGCTGGTGACCATCGAGGGCGAACGCGACGACATCTGCGCGGTGGGCCAGACGCTGGCCGCGCAAGACCTGGCCAGCAGCCTGCGGCCCTACATGCGCACGCACTACGTGCAGCCCAACGTGGGCCACTACGGCGTGTTCAGCGGCAAGCGCTGGCAGAACCAGATCTACCCGGTCGTGCGGGATGTGATGCACATCTCGGGCTGACAACCCATTGCGCCGCGCGCGATTTCCGAGGTCGAGTCGGCCGACCATTTTCGAAAGACTCGATGACGATTGCGAGAGTTCTCCGCCCGGCGCTGGCCGGCCTGTTCATGGCGAGCGCGCTCTGCGCGCAGGCCGCCCCGTCCGAGCGCATCCAGCTCTGCAAGGGTTCGCCGCCGGCGCGGCCCGACGAGATGATCATCGTCGATTCGTCGTTCCGCCGGATGCCCGACCGGACACTGCGGCTCGGCACGATCGACCTGTCCGTGTCGCGCCACGTCGACCGCCGGCTCTTCATCATCGCGCCGCTCGGCGCGCGCCCTGCCGCCACGCTGGATAACGCGAAGGTCCATTTCGCGATCGGTTCGCTGGCAAAGTGCGGCGACAAGACGGTGTTCGGCCTGACGTTCGATATCGACGACGCCGCGCTGCCGACCGGCGACTTCTCGATCCCGTTGTCGGTGTTCAGGGAGGGCTCCAGCCCGGGCGATCCGTCGCTTGCCGCCGCGCCCGCGACGGTGACCGGCACCCTGCGGCGCGCGCCTTAGGCCCTAGAAGACGACGCCGGCGCGCAGGATCACGTTGGCATACGGCGAGAACTCGCCCGTGCGCACGATCGCGCGCGCGCCGCGCGTGGCGGCCTTGAACTGCTCGTGCGAGACCTGCGAGACCGGCGTGTCGCCGAGGCGTTGCAGCAGGTCGGCGTGCACCGCGGGATTGTTCGACGGCAGCTCCTCCGCGAACACGGCCGACTCCACCTGCATCTCGGCCAGCACGGCCGCCAGCACCTCGTGGAAGCGCGGCACGTTGGCGCTCACGGCCAGGTCGATGCGGCGCGGGCCATCGGGGATGGGCAGGCCGGCGTCGCCGATCACCAGCAGGTCGCCGTGGCCCAGGCGGGCGATCACCTCGGAGAGTTCGGCGTGGAGCAGGGGGGTGCGCTTCATGAGCGGTCTCCGGCCGTCGACGGGGCCAGCTGGCGGCGGTAGGGAATGGAGGTCTGCGCGCCCTTGCGCGTGACGCACAGCGCGCTGGCCGCCTGGCCCAGCGCCACGGCGTCGTCCAGCGACTGGCCCTCGCACAGCGCGGCGGCCAGCGCGCCGATGAAGGTGTCGCCCGCGGCGGTGGTGTCGACGGCCTTGACCTTCTTCGCGGGGGAGTGGCGCGCGCCCGCGCCGTCGATGACGACGACGCCCTGGGCGCCCAGCGTCACCAGCACGCGGTCGGGGCCGCGGGCGCGCAGCAGCGCGCCGGCCTCGGCGGCGGAGTTGGGATCGACCACCGCCAGCTCGGCATACGCGCTGGCCTCGCTCTCGTTGAGGACGAGGATGTCGATGCAGGCCCAGATCGAGTCGGGCAGCGGCACCGCGGGCGCGGGGTTGAACAGCACCGGCACGTGCGCCGCGAAGGCGCGGTCGACGGCGGCCTGCACCGCGGACATCGGCACCTCGAGCTGCACGATCAGCATGCCGGCCATGTCGATCATCGTGTTTGCGCGCGCCACGCTGGCGGGGTCGAGCAGGCCGTTGGCGCCGGGCGCGAGCACGATGCGGTTCTGGCCGTCGTCCTCCACCCAGATGGACGCCACGCCGGTATGCGTGGACGCCAGGCCCTTGACCTCGCGTGCGTCGATGCCGTCGGCCGCGAGGCCCGCTTTCAACGCGTCGCCGTTCGGGTCGATGCCCACGCGGCCCACCATGATCACGTTGGCGCCCATGCGCGCGCACGCCACCGCCTGGTTGGCGCCCTTGCCGCCGGGCAGCATCGCGAAGTCGATGCCCGACACGGTTTCGCCGCCCACGGGCGCGCGCGTCATGCGCATCACCAGGTCCATGTTGAGGCTGCCCACAACGACGATGGAGGAAGTCATGCGATCGCCCTCGTGGTGGAGACAGGAGCGTTCATGTGGGGTCGTGCGGGCGCGCGGTGGACGCGCGCCGGTGCAGTTCGGGTTGGAGGATCGCGCGGCGCGGCGAGGTGCGGCCGTCGCGCAGGCGCTCCAGCAGCAGGCCGGCGGCGCCGGTGCCGATAGCCTCCTTGGGCTGCGCCACGGTGGTCAGCGGAGGCGAGGTGTAGGCGGCCAGCTCGATGTCGTCGAAGCCGACGATGGCCAGGTCGCCGGGCACGTCGATGCCGGCCTCGTGCGCCGCGTGCAGCGCGCCGATGGCCATCATGTCGTTGCACACGAACACCGCCGTGGGGCGTCGCGGCGACTGCAGCAGCCGGCGCATGGCGGCGGCGCCGCTCTGCGGGCCGAAGTCGCCGCGCCCGATCTCGTCGGGGCGCGGCTCGATGCCGGCGGATTGCAGCGCCCGGCGCCAGCCGGCCTCGCGCTGCTGGCTGGGCCGCAGGTCGGCCGGGCCCACGATGCAGGCCACGCGGGCATGGCCCAGCGACAGCAGGTGGGCCGTGGCCATCTCGCCGCCGGCGGCGTGGTCGACCTCGATCAGGTCGACGTCGATCGCGTCGATCTCGCGGTCGACCAGCACCAGCGGCAGGCGCAGGTCCTTGCAGGCGGCCACGATGGCGTCGTCGTCGCCCGAGGCCACCAGCACGATGCCGTCCACGCGGCGCTCGGCCAGCACGCGCAGGTGGTCGGCCTGTTGCTGCGGGTCGTCGTTGGAGTTGCACAGCAGCAGGCTGTAGCCGGCGCCGTAACAGTGGTGCTCCACGCCGCGGATGATCTCGGCGAAGTACGGATTGGAGTTGTTGGGCACCAGCATGCCCAGCGTGCGCGTGGTGTTGTGCTTGAGTCCGCGCGCCACCTCGCTGGGCACGTAGCCGAGCGCGTGCGCGGCCTCGTGGACCTTGGCCTTGGCCTCGACGCTGACGAAGCGCGTGGCGTTGAGCGTGTGCGACACGGTGGTGACGGACACCCCCGCCCGCGCCGCCACGTCGCGGATGCTGGCGCGGCCGGTGGGCAGGGCGGCATGGCCGCGTGGCGTGTCGGTCATGCGCGCTTTTTCCGGCGTTCGCGCAGGGTGTCGAGCACCACCGCCAGGATGATGACGAAGCCCGTGATGATGCGCTTGGTGGGCTCGCTGGCGCCGATCTGCGCGAGGCCGGCCTCCAGCACCGAGATCACCAGCACGCCGAAGAACGTGCTGGCCACCGAGCCGCGGCCGCCCATCAGGCTGGTGCCGCCGATCACCACCGAGGCGATCACCACCAGCTCGGCGCCGGTGCCCGCGTTCGGGTCGGCGGCCTCCAGGCGCGACGACAGGAACACGCCGCCCAGGCCGGCCAGCAGCCCGGCGATGGCGAACACCGCGATCTTGATGGGTCGGGGATCGACGCCCGCCAGCCGCATCGCCTCCTCGTTGGTGCCGATGCCGATCATGCTGCGGCCGAACACCGTGCGCGTGAGCACCACCTGCGCCAGCGCCACGATGGCGATGGCGATGAAGAACGCCGGCGACAGCCCGGCCACCATCGGCTTGCCCAGCCAGTCGATGGCGCCACCGATGTATTGCGTGCGCGAGTCGGTGGCCACGTACGCCGCGCCGCGCGCCATCTCCAGCATGCCCAGCGTGACGATGAACGACGGCAGGCGCCACGCCACGGTGATCGCGCCGTTGACGGCGCCCACCGCCAGGCCCACCAGCATGGCCAGCAGCGTGGCGGGCAGCAGCGACCAGTGCCACTGCAGCATCGCGATGCCGGCCACCGCGGCGGCCAGCGCCATCGTGGAGCCCACCGACAGGTCGATGCCCGCGATGATCAGCACGAAAGTCATGCCCACGGCGGTGACGGCCACGGCCGGGATGTCGTTGGCGATGGTGATGAAGGTGTCGGCGCTGAAGAAGTATTCGCTCTGCCAGCTGAAGAAGCCGACCATCAGCGCGAGCGCCGCCATCAGGCCGGCGACGGTGCCCAGGGCGCTGGTGAGCGCGGCGCGGGTGGTGATTGGTTTGGACGAGCTCATGCGATCTCTTGTTTCGACGCCGACTTCTCGGCATCGGTGTAGGCGCTGAAGGCGGCCTCCAGCAGCAGTTGTTCGGTCCACTCGCCGCGCTCGAAGAGGCGCACGAGCCGGCCAGCGCTCATCACACCGATGCGGTCGCACTGCGACATCAGCTCGCGCAGGTCGGACGACACCATCAGCAGCGCCTTGCCGGCGGCGGCCAGCTTGTCCATCTGCGCGTAGATGTCGGCGCGCGCGCCGATGTCGACGCCGCGCGTGGGTTCGTCCAGCAGCAGCACGTCGCAGTCGCGGTGCAGCCAGCGCGCGAACACGACCTTCTGCTGGTTGCCGCCCGACAGCTCGCTCACGGGCTGCTCGATGGAATCGCTGCGCACGCGCAGCAGCTCGCGCAGGCGTTCCACCTCGGCCTGCTCCTCGTCGCGCCGCAGCCAGCCGCCGCGCGACACCGCGCGCAGGTTGGCCAGCGTCGTGTTGACGCGGATGGATTGCGGCAGCAGCAGGCCTTGCGACTTGCGATCCTCGGTGACGAAGCCGATGCCGGCGCGTACCGCCTGCACCGGCGAGGAAATCTTCGCGGGGACGTCGGATTCGCCCAGCAGCACCGTGCCCGAGTCCTTGCGGTCGGCGCCGACGATCAGGCGCAGCAGCTCGGTGCGGCCGGAGCCCACGAGGCCGGCCAGGCCCAGCACCTCGCCGGCATGCAGGTCGAGCGAGACGTCGCGCACCACCGTTCCGCGCGCGAGGCCGCGTACCGCGAGCGCGCGGCGCCCGCGCGGACGCACGTCGCGGTCGAGGCCTTCGTGCACGTCGCGGCCCACCATGCTGCGCACGATGTCGGCCTGCGTCAGCTCGCGCATCGGCCGGGTGTCGATGTGGCGGCCGTCGCGCAGCACCATCACGCGGTCGGCCACCTGTTGCAGCTCGTCGAGTCGATGCGAGATGTAGACGACGGCCACGCCGCGCGCCTTCAGCAGCTCGATCTGGCGAAACAGGTGCGCGATCTCGCGCGAGGTCAGGGTGGCGGTGGGCTCGTCGAGGATCAGCAGGCGGCACTCGCCGACCAGGCTGCGCGCGATCTCCACCATCTGCTGGTAGCCCACGCCCAGCGCGCCCACGGGCAGGCGCGGATCGATGTCGTCCAGGCCGATGAGGGCCATCTGGCGCGCGGCGGCCTCGTTGAGCGCCTCGCCACGGATGAAGCCGAGGCGCTGCGGCAGCCGCCCCAGCAACAGGTTCTCGGCGACGCTGAGCGTGGGCACCAGGCTCAGCTCCTGCATCACCATGCGCACGCCCTGGCGCTCGGCCTCCTGGCGCGACGCGGGCGCATACGCCGCGCCGCCCAGCGTGAGCGTGCCGTGCGTGGGCGGCACCAGGCCGGCCACGATCTTGGACAGCGTGCTCTTGCCCGCGCCGTTCTCGCCGGTGAGCGCCAGCACCTCGCCGGCGCGCAGGTCGAAGTCGACGCCGGCGAGCACCGGCGTGGCGTAGGTCTTGCCGATGCCGCGGCCCTGCAGCAACGCGGGCGGCGACGCGGCCCCCGCAGCCTGCGGGGCCATCGGCGTCGGATCCATCACTTCGTGATCAGCGTGACTTGCGTCTCGACCACCGGCGCCAGGTCCTTCTGCGCGGTCTTGGCCTTGATGGCCTTCAGCGCGGTGTCGATGCCGAACACGGCCTGCTTGGCGCCGAACTGGTCGACGGTGGCCAGCACGCGGCCGTCGGCCAGCATCGGCTTGAGCGCGGTGATGTTGTCGTAGCCGACGACCAGCACCTTGCCGGTCTTGCCGGCGCTCTTGATGGCGGCCACGGCGCCCAGGGCCATGTTGTCGTTGCCTGCCAGCAGCGCGCGCAGATCGGGGTGCTCGCGCAGCATGGCGGCGGCCACGGCGTTGGCCTTGTCCATCTCCCACTGGCCCGACTGCGTGCTGACGACGTTGGCGCCCACGGCCTTCATCGCGTCGGTGAAGCCGGCGGTGCGCTGCTGCGCGTTGAACGTGGTGGACACGCCTTCGAGGATGCCCACCTTGTCGCCGGACTTGAGCTGCCTGGCCAGGTAGTCGCCGGCCAGCTTCGCGCCCTTGCGGTTGTCCGGGCCCACGAACGGCACGACCAGGTTCTTTTCCTTCAGCGCGTCGATGTCGAGCTTGTTGTCGATGTTGACCACGATCACGCCCTTGGCGGCGGCCTCGGCCAGCACCGGCACCAGTGCCTTGGAGTCGGCCGGGGCGATGACGATCGCGTCGACGTGTTCCACCAGCATCTGCTGGACGATCTTGATCTGCGCGGCGGTGTCGGTCTCGTCCTTGATGCCGTTGGAGATCAGCGTGTACTCCGAGGCGCGGGACTTCTGGTCGGCCTTGGCGCCGTCCTGCATCGTCTGGAAGAACTCGTTGGCCAGCGACTTCATCACCAGCGCCACGCGCGGCTTGGCGTCGGCGGCGAGGGCGAACTGCGGCAGCAGGGCGAGCGCGGCGGCGCCGGCGAGGGTGTGAAGGGCCAGGCGGCGGGTCGAACGGATCATGAGGTTGTCTCCAGAGTTGAAGGCCGCGCCGGCGTCGATGCTGCCGTGCTGTCGGGCCGGGAAAGCCACGGGAACTCGCCGCGCAAACGTTTGCGCAAACGATTGCGCGGACTTTACGCTCGGCCGGACGCACCTGACAAGTGCGAAGTCATCGGGGTTTTCATGGGTAATCGCGCACCAAAGTGGTGAATTGCACCAAAAATACGCTGGCTCCGTTGCGAGATTGCTACGAAATGGCCGAGAAAAAGGGTGATTGTCAATTGGGTGTCACACCTGCCGAGCACCATGGCGCTACCGGTCATACGGCGCAAAGCTCAATAAATTCATAAGCTTAGCGAAGCATTGGCGGGCCTGAACGCTGGCTGTAACGATGTGTGGAATCGACAATTCATCTCGTCGACGACGTCGTCAGCCCGCCAGAACACCTCCAACAGCGGCAACGTCCGGCTCGCCCTCACTCTTCACCCCTGATCTTTCGAAAGAAAACCATGAAATTCAAGTTCAGCGCCATCGCGCTGGCGCTCGTCGCCCCCGCCGCCTTCGCCCAATCCTCGGTCACCATCTATGGCATCGTCGACCTGGACGGCCAATACCTGTCGGGCTACGCCAAGCAGGTGCTGGTCACCTCCGGCGGCCAGTCGGGCAGCCGCATCGGCTTCAAGGGCACGGAAGACCTGGGCAGCGGCCTGTTCTTCGACTTCGTGCTCGAAGGCGGCCTGAACATCGACACCGGCAGTTCCGCCCAGGGCGGCGCGCTGTTCGGTCGCCAGGCCTTCGGTGCCCTGCGCTCGCCCTACGGCAACCTGTCCGCGGGCCGCCAGTACAGCAGCATCTACACGCAGACCGGCGACTTCTCCGAGTTCTCGAACGTGAGCATCGGCGCCACCACCGCCGTCATCGGTGGCTTCGCCGGCGGCTACGAGCCCATCCGCGGCAGCGCCAACGCGACTGCCACGTCCACGCCCACCGGCTCGGAGCTGAACGGCAGCCCGGCGCGCGTCAACAACTCGGTGCGCTACACCACGCCGACGTTCGAAGGCTTCAAGGCCAGCGTGCTGTACGGCGCCGGCGAAGTCACCGGCGGCACGTCGGGCACCCGCCTGGTGGACTACTCGGCGCGCTACACCAACTACGGCCTGGACGCCTACCTGTCGTACGTCACCGACAAGGCGGCCAACGCGGCGACCACCGCCAATGCTGCGACGAACGTGGGCATCATCACAGCCAGCGCCGCTTACACCTTCGGCGCGTTCAAGGTCCAAGGCGGCTACCTGACCGTGAACGACAAGCGCCCGGCCAACATGGACGGCAAGGGCTTCTGGGTGGGCGGCGACTACAAGTTCGGCCAGAACACCGTGCGCGCGCAGTGGGTCGAGAACAACCCCGACAAGAACAACGTCGGCCTGGGCAAGACCAACGCCTACGGCGTGGGTTACCAGTTCGACTTCTCCAAGCGCACCGACCTGTATACGTCGTTCACGCACTTCGCCAACGACAAGAGCCCCAACGGCGCGTTCGTGGGCCGCATTGGCGGCGCCATTCCGGCCGGCCTGACGACGGCCAGCGACCGCACGGTCAACGAGTTCGTGCTGGGCCTGCGCCACTCGTTCTGATCGTCGACGCGACGGCCCGGTCGGGCGGGCCGTTCAGCGTTTCGAGCCCGCCATGGCGTTGTCGCCTTGGCGGGCTTTTTGTTTGTTCCTTTGCGAGCTGAGGGGGCTACGGGTTTGGTGCTTCGTGGTTTTCGGGGCGCGCTGGATCAGTCACGACTCACCGGGGGAGCTTGTTCTGTTCGTGTCCCCCGCCGGCCTGCGGCGCGGCTCCTCCTTTACCTCACAAAACAAGCTCCCCCGCCTCGCCGGTCCACGCCCGGCGTGCCGGCGGACAACATGCGCTGTTGGAAGAAGTCCGCGAATTTGTGAGGTGGTCTTGGCATCGTCGCGGCCTCGACGGCCCGACGATGCCAAGACCAAACTAAAAACTCGCGGACTTCTTCGCCAGCGAATGTTGTCTGCGGGCCGCCCATGGTTGGAACGGCGAACCGGGGGAGTCTCTTTTGTGAGGTAAAGGAGGAGGAGGCCGCAGGCCGACGGGGGACACGAACAAAAGAGAATCCCCCGGTGAGTCGTGACTGACCCCGCGCGCCCCGCAGACCGTCAAACCCACAAACCCACAAACCCACAAACCCACAAACCCGCAAACCGCCCCGCAAAAGGCGACGAACCTCAGATCCCGACAGCAGCGATCTCCGCGAACGAGTGCGCCAGCCACATCTTCAGCCGCTGGCGCTCCAGCAGCCCCAGCTTCGGCCCTTCGTTGCTGGCCATCGTGCGGGCCGCCCAGAAGCTGGTGTCGGTGGCGTCGATCTTGCGCAGCACCGCATCTTGCAGGTGCTTCAGGCGCACCACGCGGGCGCCCAGCACCTTGGCGCGCTCGAACTGGCCCGAGCGTTCCAGGTTGCCGAAGTCGTCGCCGCGCAGCTCGTTGAGCACCAGCACGTAGTGCAGCCGGCCTTCGAAGCGGTCGATGAGGCGTTCCAGCAGGTCGACGGAGTCGCGCCCGGCGTCCATCACGTGCCAGTAGTGGATCTGCACGCCACTTTCAGCGGACAGCTCCAGAACGCCGGATTCGTCCATCCAGCGCACGAGCGGATCGTGCGTCTGCGCGGCCAGGTCGACCAGCACGCGCTGGCCGGGCTGCTCGATGGCGCTCTCGACGATGGCATCCAACGCCTCGAAGCGGTCGACCAGCACCGGCGACGCATAGTCCTTGTAGAAGCGCATCAGCGCCCCGTGCGAGCGGTCGGTGTCGAAGCCGGTGAACGCCAGGTTGTGGTCGATGAAGTACTGCGCCAGCAGGCGCGAGATGACCGACTTGCCCACGCCGCCCTTCTCGCCGCCGATGAGGTGGATGCGCGACCCGGTGAAGTCCTGCGCGGAGACGGACGCGGGCGCGAGCCCCACCGTCTGCGTGAGGATGGGAACGGATTCGTACGAGTCGCTGGTGCTCACGGTGCGGATAGCCGCGCGCGAGCGTGGCAGCTGAGATGGGATTCGTCCCAGTGTAAGCACCCGCCACGCCGCGCGGGTGACATCGCACCCGGGCGAGGGGGCATCACACCTCGTACGTCGTCACCTCGAAGCGCGTGAGCGTGTTCTGCCCGAACGCCATCGTGATCGGCACGTCGCTGGCATCGCGGCCGCGGGCCATCACGATGCGGCCGATGCGCGGCGTGTTGTGGCGCGCGTCGAAGGTGTGCCAGCGGTCGCCCAGGAACACCTCGAACCAGGCGCTGAAGTCCATCGGATACGGCACCGGCGGGATGCCGATGTCGCCCAGGTAGCCGGTGCAGTAGCGCGCCGGGATGTTCATGCAGCGGCACAGCGTGATGGCCAGGTGCGTGAAGTCACGGCACACACCGGTCTTCTCGCGGAAGCCGTCGAGCGCCGTGCGCGTGGGGCGGGCCAGCTGATAGTCGAAGCGCAGGTGGTTGTGCACGAAATCGCAGATGGCCTGCGCGCGGCCCCAGCCCATGGGCCCGTTGCCGAACTGGTTCCAGGCGAACTGCATCAGCTCGCTGTCGACCTCGCAATAGCGGCTGGCCAGCAGGAACTGCAGGGTACTGACGGGCAGCTCGCACGGGTCGTGCTGCCACGCGTCCCAGGCGGTCTGGTCGGGCAGGCCGGAGTCGGCCACCACGGCGTCGTTGGTGAAGCGCACCGACTGGGTGCCCGCGGGCACGTTGATGCGCCCGCAGTGGTTGCCGAAGTAGTCGATGTAGTTGTCGACCTCCACCTGGGGCGAGACGTTGAAGTTCTCCGGAGTCTGCAGGTCGTCGTGCCGCGACGGATGCACGTGGAGCAGGTAGATGAGCGCCATGGGCGCGCTGACCTGGAGTTCGATGTCGTAGCCGATCTTGATGAGCATGGAGCCTGCCATTGGGGTTTCACGGCTGTCACGGTGCGGCCGATGAGGGAACATCTTCGTCTTTGCCGGGCGCCGAGTCGGTCGGCGCGCGGCCCGATGCGGCGTCAGCGAGCGCCGACAGGCGCCACACGTTGGTGCGCGTCGCGCACGCGTTCGTGAGGAGTCAGGCGGCCGTCAGGCTCGCGATGCCCGCGCTGGCAACCTGCGCATCCTGGTTCGACTTGACGCCCGACACCCCCACCGCGCCGATCACCTGGCCGTCGACGACGATGGGCAGGCCGCCTTCCAGCATCGCGGTGAGCGGCGCCGACAGGAAGGCGTGGCGGCCCGCCTTGATCATCTCCTCGTAGTCGCCCGAGGGGCGGCGGCCCATGGCCGACGTGCGTGCCTTCTCGGTGGCGATGTAGGCCGACAGCGGCGAGGCGCCGTCCAGGCGCTCGAGGGCCAGCGGGTGGCCGCCGTCGTCGACGATGGCGATGGTGACGGCCCAATGGTTGGCCTGCGCCTCGGCGCGGGCGTGGTCGAGGATGCGGGCGACGTCGTCGCGCGTCAGTTCGGATTTCTGCTTCATTCGGGTCTCCAGGGTTCCTTCGGGTTGTAGCAGTGATGCAAGGCCCGCGCCAGCGGCACGCCAGATCGCGCCGAGTCACGCAAACGTCACGGCCTTGTCGCGCCACCATCATGCACGCGGTGCAGGATGGCGAGCCATGGATCGCCCTGCCCACCCCCTTGCACCGCCGCCCGAAGACCTACGGCCGCGCGACGGCGCGACGGTGCGTGTCCGCACGGTCTGGATCTCCGACCTCCACCTGGGCACGCCCGGCTGCCAGGCCGAGGCCTTGCTCGATTTCCTGAAGCAGGTCGACTGCGACGAGCTGTTCCTGGTGGGCGACATCATCGACGGCTGGCAGCTGCGCCGCTCGTGGTACTGGCCGCAGGCTCACAACGACGTGATCCAGAAGCTGCTGCGCAAGGCGCGCAAGGGCACCCGCGTGATCTTCGTGCCGGGCAACCACGACGAGTTCGCCCGCAAGTACGTCGGGCACGAGTTCGGCGGCATCGAGGTGGTGTCCGAGTGGATGCACGAGACGGCCGACGGCCGGCGCCTGTGGGTCACCCATGGCGACCTGTTCGACGGCGTGATCCAGTGCGCCAAGTGGCTGGCCTACGTGGGCGACTCGCTGTACACGTTCATCCTCAAGCTCAATAAGCACTTCAACTCGATGCGGGCGCGCATGGGGCTGCCGTACTGGAGCCTGTCGAAGTACCTGAAGCAGAAGGTCAAGCGCGCGGTGAGCTACATCGGCGACTTCGAGATGGCCGTGGCGCGCGAGGCCAAGCGCCGCGGCGCCGACGGCGTGATCTGCGGCCACATCCACCATGCCGAGATGCGCGACATCGACGGCGTGCTCTATTGCAACGACGGCGACTGGGTGGAGAGCCTGACGGCGCTGGTGGAGCATCCGGACGGTCGCCTGGAGATCCTCGACTGGTCGAAGCGCGACGTGCGCGGCAAGCCCGCCACCCGCGACGACGGCGCGCCGCCGCTGCCGGGCGTGCGCCAGCCGGAGCTGGCGGTGCTCTCCCAGGTGATGTCGTGGCGCTGAGCCGCCCCGCGCCGTAGGCCCGGTGAGCCGCCCGGCGCCTCAGGCCGCGGCTCGCAGCATGCCCGCGATGGGCCGCGGGATCAGCGGCAACGCGTCGACGAACTGGCGCGTGGCCGCGGTCCAGGTGAATCCCATCGCGTGCGCGCGGGCGCCCTCGCGCGGGAGCGCCAGCGCCGCGAGGCAGGCGCGCCGCAGGTCGGCGTCGAGCACGCCGCCGCCCGAGCGGCCCACCACGTCGATGGGGCCGGCTACCGGAAAAGCGGCCACCGGCGTGCCGCAGGCCATGGCCTCCACCAGCACCAGGCCGAAGGTGTCGGTGACGCTGGTGAACACCTTCACGTCGGCGCTGCGGAACACGCGTGCCAGCGCCTCCCCCTGCAACGCGCCGAACCAGCGGGCCTCGGGGTACATCGCCTGGAGCCGGGCGCGATCGGGCCCGTCGCCCACGACCCATTTCTCGCCCGGCAGGTCGAGCTTGAGGAACTCGCCGACCTGCTTCTCGACCGCGATGCGGCCGACATGCAGGAACACCGGGGCGGCGCCGCGCGGCTCGCGCGGGCCGTCGGGGTTGAACAGCGTGGTGTCGACCCCGCGCGACCACACGCGCGGCGCCGCGAACCCGTGCGCGCGCAGGTCGTCGACGATGGCCGGCGTGGCCGCGAGCGTGGCCGTGCCGGCGTCGTGGAAGCGACGCAGGAAGGCGTAGCTCACCGACAGCGGGATCGGCAGGCGGGCGCGCAGGTATTCCGGAAAGCGCGTGTGGTACGCGGTGGTGAAGGGCCAGCCCTGCTCGAGGGCGACCGCGCGCGCATGGATGCCCAGCGGGCCTTCGGTGGCGACATGCAGTGCATCCGGCGCCAGCCCCAGCATGCGGCGCCGCACCGTGCGCCGGCTGGCCAGCGCCAGCCGGATCTCGGCGTAGCCGGGGCAGGCGATCGAGCGGAACTGGTCGGGCGACAGCAGCTCCACGGCATGCCCCAGGGCCTGCAGCTCGCGCACGGTCATCTGCAGCGTGCGCACCACGCCGTTGATCTGCGGCGTCCAGGCATCCGTGACGATCAGGATCTTCATGCGGGGGCTCCCCAGGCGACTGCGCGCAGCCTAGGTCAGGCGCGTGAATCGGCCGTGACAACCCGGCGTCGTGGCGCGTGCGAGACACGTGTCATCGCAACCGCGTCGTCGCGTCATCGCGACGTCACTGCTTCGATCGAGGATGACCGGAATCAAAAAAAGGAAAGAGGTCTCCCATGGTTTCCCGTCAGATCGTCCTGGCGCGCCTCGCGCCGCTGTTCGTCGCCACCGCCGCGGCCGCCGTGCTCGCCGCCTGTGGCGGCAATGACTCCAGCCCGCCGCCTGCCCCGACCCCCTTGCTGACGCTGGACGGCAGCGTGCCCCTCGTGATCGGCCATCGTGGCCTGCCCGGGCTGTATCCGGAAGAGACGCTGCCCGCGTACGAAGGAGCGGCCGACGCCGGCGCCGATTCGCTCGAGGAAGACCTGCACATGACCAGGGACTGCGTGCTCGTGGCGCGCCACAACCCCTGGCTCAGCGACAACACCAACATCGCGACGATCGCGCAGACCAACCCGACCGTCGCCGCTCGCAAGCGCACGACGCCGGGCGTGCTGGTGAACGTGGGCTACGACGTGGCCACCTACGGCGGCCCGGCGCAGTACCTGAGCGATCGCCTCTCGTCGGATCCGAAGTCCGTCCTGCAGGCGCTGGTGGTCGACGGCGAGGACCACACGAACGACTGGTCCATCACCGACTTCACCGCCGCCGAACTCAAGCAGTGGATCGGCGGCACAACGTACGATGCGCGCGACCAGCGCCCGACCGCGCTGAATGGCCAGTACCCGGTGCTGACGATGCAGGAGATCATCGACATCGCCAAGGCGAAGTCGGTGACCACCGGCCGCACGATCAGCGTGTATCCCGAGGCCAAGAACCCGGTGTGGAACGACGCCCAGGCCATCGCCAACGGCTGCGGCACCGGCCCGCATCCGTACCTCGACGCGTTCGTCAAGCTGGTCGTCGACAACGGCCTCAATACCAAGGCGTCGCCAATCTTCGTGCAGAGCTTCGACCCGGCCGCGCTGAAGTACATGCGTTCCATCGGCCTGGCCACCAAGGTGGTCCAACTGGTCGACGGCAACGACACGGACTACAAGACGGGCGCGATGATCTACCAGACCAACGACGTCTACAACTTCGTCGATGGCCGCCCGTACAGCTGGACGCTGGCGGCCGACCCGCGCTACTTCGGCGCCATGCTGACGCCGGCAGGACTGGCCGAGGTCAAGACCTATGCCGACGGCATCGGCCCGTGGAAGCCGCAGGTGATGAAGCTGACGGTGTCGCCTTACCCGGCGACGAACGCCGACGGCAGCGCCTACGTGGGCACGCTGGCCAACGTCAACACGATCGCGCCCACCAGCCTGATCGCGGACGCGCACAAGGCCGGCCTGTTCGTCCACACGTACACGTTCCGCAACGAGGCCAAGTACCTCGCGGGTGTCTACAAGGGCGACCCGGCCGCCGAGTACCTGGCGTTCTTCCGCGCGGGCATCGACGGCGTGTTCACCGACTTCTCGAACACCGGCTTCGCGGCGCGCAAGAGCTACCTGGCCGAGACGGGCCGCTGACCGCGCCAGGGGCGACGCGAAGCGTGCAGAATCGGTGGCTTCGACGTCGCGACCCGAGGCCACCCGATGAGCAAGCACTGCACGCACACCCACCTGATCGCCCACGTCACGCCCAGCGCGCCGGGCTGCGAGGAGTGCTTGAAGACCGGCGACGAGTGGGTGCACCTTCGGCTGTGCCGCATCTGCGGCCACGTGGGCTGCTGCGACGACTCGCCCAATCGGCATGCGACGAAGCACTTCCATGCCACGTCGCACCCCATCATCGAAGGCTACGACCCGCCCGAAGGCTGGGGCTGGTGCTTCGTGGACAAGCTGATGCTCGACCTGGGCGGCGATACCACGCCGCAGGACGGACCGATCCCCCGCTTCTGTTGATTGGCGTGCCCGGCGGGCCAGGCGTCGCCCCGCGCTGGAACGGAGCCGCTTGCCGCTGCCGGCGGTGCCCACGATGCGCGACGAGTTGTGGGTCACGTCTTGCTGGCGCAGCGTGGTGGCGGTCATCGTGTGGCTGGTGCCGTTGCTAGGACGCAGCGCGCCGGCTCTGCCGCCGAGGTCGGCACCAGCCTGATCTTCACGGCGTGCCACGAGCCGCTGGCGTTGATCGCCTTGTCCAGCGCCAGCAGCGCCAGCTTCCTGTGCGCGGGCGTCAAGGTCGCGTCGACGGTCTCGTCCACCAGGTTCAGCGAGCCCTCCGCGGCCAGCGCGGTGTCTGGCGTCTCGAACCCGAAGCTCCGGACGGTGGCCACGCCGTGGGCCAGCGCCAGCGTGGCCTCGGCGCACTGCACCGGCACGCGCGCCGACTTGTCGAACAGCGTGCGCAGCCACTCGCCGCCGTTCAGGCCCAGCTTGGCGTCGAGGCGCTTCGAGACGGTGGCGCCCTCCGACAGCGACAGCGCGACGCTGCCCGTCGCGTTGGCGACGAGCGCGCGCGACGAGTCGCCGCGGGTCTTGACCGACGCCCGCCCGTCGACCGCGCCCGACAGCGCGCCGTTGGCGGCCAGCGTGGCCGACAGCTGCTCGACGTGCAGCTGGCTTGCCTGCAGGTCGACGGCCACGCTGGCGGGCGATTGCACCGCATCGACCGTCACCGTGCCGACGACATGACCGTCGGCCAGGCCGACGTCCAGTGGCTGCACACGAAGCACGCCGGCGGCCAGCACCGCGTGGGCCCGCACCGTCTGCGCAAACGCGCGCTCGGCTCCGACGAGGCGCGCCGTGCGCAGGTCGACGTCGGCGTCGAGATCGCGCAGCCGGGCCAGCGGCAAGGGCTGGTTCGACAGCGCGTGGTCGGCGTCGGGGCGGGTCTGCGGCAGCGTCTTCTCGCCGGGCGGGGTCTTGCCGCGCAGGAGCCACAGGTCGTCCAGGTCGACCACGGCCTCGCGCAGCGTGGCCTTGAGCGTGCGGCGGGGCGTGTCGCTCTTGAACGTTCCGGTGAATGCGACGTCGGCCGCGAGCGATGTGTGCCGGCCAGCGGCCAGGCGCAGGTCGTCGGCGTTCCATTGGTCGCCGATCTTGATGACGCGACCGCGCGCCATGAGCGGGCGCAGGCGCGCGACGGCCTCGGGCAACGGCCACGGCGCGCCGCTGCCTTCGGTGGCGATCGTGGCGTCCAGGTCGAGATCGCCCAGCGCATGAGCGTCGTCGCACAGGCCGGCCGCCGTGAGCCGCAGCGTGCCCACCCGGGCCGTGGCGCGCAGGGAGAACATGCGCGGCGTCCCGCCGAAGGTGAGCACGTCGCTGGTGCGTGCCTCGCCATCGAACGCGTGGCCCTCGATGGTGCCGGCGAAGGCGATGCGCTTCGTGAGCGGCAACGCGGCCCGCGTTGGCAGCGTTTCCTGCGCGCCCAGCGGCGTGGTGGTCGCGTCCAGCTCCAGGCCGATGCCGCCGTGAACCGTGTGCAGCGTGCTGCGGCGCGCGTCCAGGGCCAGCACGCGCGCATGCGGGGGGCCGGTATCGTCGGGATGGCCCAGGCGCCAGTTGCGCACGCCATCCGCGCGCTGCTCAATGTCGAGCTGCGCGTCCTCCATCTCGATCATGTTCACGATGACGAGATCGGAGCCCAGGCTGCGCCACGACAGCGTGGCGGCGATGCGCCCCGCGTGGATGAACGGCTGGCGCGACGCGGCCCACGGCGCGTTCTCGATGGTCAGGCCGCGGAACTCGATCGTCGGGTCGAGCCCGTCGCGCCAATGCACCTGCAGGTCGTCGAAGCGGATGTCGCGGCCGGAGTGCGACATGACGTAGTGGCGGATCAGCGGCCGGCACCAGCTCCACTGAAACGTGCAGGCGGGCACCGCCAGCGCGGCGATCACGCCCAGCGTGACCCGCGCCGCGATCGATCGCGGAAGCAGGCGGCGCGTGGCGGGCGGAGGCGAACTCATCCAGCGGCATGGCAGGTGGCGTGCCGATGCGGCGCGGGGTCACCGTCAGCGCGGGTTCAGTTCGCCGACGAAGTTGCTTGACCGGGTTTTGCAAGGCTGCCGATAATCCGCGCTTCGATCACGACAAGCACAAGGCCATGGACACCGTTCCCCGTTGGGTGCCTTCGTCGTCCATTTCGCGAGCCTGAGGGCTTGCCACCGGGCGGAGAAGGCGCTTTCCCTTTTCTACCGCCCGGACAGCAGCGCCCCGTCGCGCTGCGCCCGGTCCTCCCTTTCCGGCGCCTCTGGCGCCCATTCGCCGCGTCCGCAGCCGACGCGCGGAGGAGTTCCGCATGAAATTTCCCTTCCTGTTCCTGCTGGCGGCGTGCTTGCTGCCCGTGTCCACGATCGCGTCCGCCGACGACGCCGAGAACTGGAGCGCCCACGCCCAGGCCACCTACATCCGCCAGGTGCAGCCGGCCTTCCACTCGCCCTATGCGGGCCCGCGCAGCCTGCGCGGCGCGCCGGGCGCCGGCTACTCGCTCACCGGCACCGCGTACCTCGGCGCCCGGGTGGGCGACGACACCGAGGTCTATCTCGATCCCGAGGTCGCGCAGGGCGTGCCGCTGTCGGGGCTGGGCGGCCTGGCGGCGTTCCCGAACGGTGAACTCGCCAAGACGTCCGGCGCCAACCTCAAGGGCTACATCGCGCGGCTGTTCGTGCGCCACACGTTCGAACTCGGCGGCGACGCGGTGGCCGTCGACGCCGACGCCAACCAGCTGAAGTCCAGCTACGATGCGCGGCGGCTGGTGGTGACCGCCGGCAAGGTGTCGGTGCTCGACGTCTTCGACGCCGGCACCTTCGCCCACGACCCGCGCACCCAGTTCATGAACTGGGCCCTGATGACGTACGGCGCGTACGACTATCCGGCCGACGCGCGCGGCTATACCGATGGCGTGGCCGTCGACTACGACGACGGCTCGTGGACGCTTCGAGCCGGCCGTTTCGCCGAGCCGCGCACGCCCAATGGCCTGCCGCTGGATACGCACCTGATGCGCCACTACGGCGACCAGGTGGAGCTCGTGCACACGCACGTGCTGGGCGACCTCGCGGGCGCGGTGCGCGTGCTGGCGTTCCGCAGCCGCGCGCGCATGGCCACGTACGCCGACGCGCTGGCGGCGGCGTCGCCGGGCACCGCGCCCAGCCTGGACGCCGTCCGCACGGGCGCGCACGTGAAGGCCGGGGTGGGCGTCGACGCCGAGCAGCAGCTGGCGTCCGACCTGGGCCTGTTCGTGCGCGCGATGCGCGCCGATGGCAAGACCGAGACGTATGCGTTCACCGAGTCCGACGCCTCGCTGACAGCGGGTCTGTCGCTCAAGGGCGCGCGCTGGTCGCGCGAGAAGGACGTGGTGGGCCTGGCGATCGGGGCGGACGCGATCTCGGCGGCGCACCAGGCCTATCTGCAACGCGGCGGCATCACGTCGTTCCTGGGCGACGGCACGCTGCGCTACGGACGCGAGCGCGTGGCCGAGCTGTACTACTGCGCCGAACTGGGCGAGGGTTTCGCGCTGACGGCGGATGCGCAGCGCGTGGCCAATCCCGGCTACAACAAGGATCGCGGACCGGCGACGTTCTACGCCCTGCGCCTGCACTGGGAGGTGTGAAATGAACACGAAACTCAACGGCCAGATCAACGGCCTCGCCAGGCGCCTGGGCCCCGGCCTCATCACCGGGGCCGCCGACGACGACCCCAGCGGCATCGCCACCTATTCGCAGATCGGCTCGCAGTTCCGCTTCGGCCTGGTGTGGACGCTGCTGCTCACCACGCCGCTGATGATCGGCATCCAGATGCTGTCGGCGCGCATCGGCTGGGTGACGGGGGAAGGCCTGGCCGCCAACATCGCCAAGATGTGCCCGCGCTGGCTCACGCTGCTGCTGGTGGGCCTGCTGGTGGTGGCCAACACCATCAACATCGCGGCCGACATCGGCGCGATGGGCGAGGGCGTGCGCCTGCTGGCGGGCGGCCATCCGGCCTTCTACGTGCTGGGCTTCGGCGTGCTGTCCATCGTCTGCCAGGTGTCGTTCTCGTACGAGCGCACGGTGCGCGTGCTCAAGTGGCTCACGTTCGGGCTGTTCGCGTACGTGGCGGTCATCCTGTCGGTATCGGTGCCGTGGCGCCAGGTGGCCATCGAGGCCCTCACGCCGTGGCGCTTCATCCCGCCGGGCACGTCGAGGAACGACTACGCGTCCATGGTGGTGGCCGTGCTGGGCACCACCATCAGCCCGTACCTGTTCTTCTGGCAGGCCTCGCAGGAGGTGGAGGACAACGCGCGCCGGCCCGAGGCAGCCGCGCTGCGCGAGCACCCGGAGTACGCGGCGGAGCATTTGTCGCGCATCAAGCAGGACACCTCGTTCGGCATGGTGTTCTCCAACGTGATCGCGCTGTGCATCGTGATCTCGACGGCGGTCACGCTAAACATGCACGGCATCACCAACATCCAGACCTCGTCGCAGGCCGCCGAGGCGTTGCGACCGGTGGCGGGCGAGTTCGCGTTCGCGATCTTCGCGCTGGGCATCATCGGCACCGGGCTGCTGGCCGTGCCCGTGCTGGCGGGCTCGGCGGCCTACGCGGTGAGCGAGGCGTTCGGCTGGAAGGTCGGGCTGTCGCGCGGCTTCCACGAGGCGCGCGGCTTCTACGTGATCATCATCGCGGCCACGCTCATCGGCACGCTGGTGAGCACCCTGGACGTCGACCCCATCAAGGCGCTGGTTTGGAGCGCCATCGTCAACGGCGTGATCTCGGTGCCCATCATGGTGGTGATGATGTGGATCGGCCAGTCGAAGGCGCTGATGGGCCAGCTCACGATCAGTCCGCGCCACCGCTTCTTCGGATGGGCGGCGACGGCGGTGATGGGCGTGGCGGTGGCGGGGCTGTTCATCACGAGCTTCATGGCAACATGACGCCACGATGGATCCTGCGACTGCGCGCAGGATGACAGGCAAACACGTCGTCATCCTGCGCGCAGTCGGGATGGCAGGCCACTACGTCGTCATCCTGCGCGCAGTCGCAGGATCCACGCTCGCTCATGACGCCATCACGAAGCAGTTGCGCCCGGCGTCCTTGGCCTCGTACAGCGCCACGTCGGCCCGCGCGATGAGCGCCTCGGCCGACTCGGCCGACACGCAGGTGGCCACGCCGGCCGACACCGTCACCCGCACGTCGGACGGCAGCGCCGAGGTGCTGCTCCAGTCGTGCGACGCCACCGCGCTGCGGATGCGCTCCACGGCCAGCGACGCGCTCTCCACCGGCGTGGTCACCGGCATTAGAAGCACGAACTCCTCGCCGCCCCACCGAGCGAAGCGGTCGGTGACGCGCATGTGGGCCTGCACCAGCGTGCAGAAGTCGCGCAGCACGGCGTCGCCGGCCGCGTGGCCGAAGCGGTCGTTGATCGTCTTGAAGTGGTCGAGGTCGAACAGCGCCACCGAGTAGGGCTGCTGCGTGCGGTGCGAGCGTTCGCGCTCG
>JBBQYL010000015.1:0-41746 GCA_038208735.1 Burkholderiales bacterium | reverse complement strand
GCTTCCGCACGGCGAAGAACTTCATCGCCATCGCGTACTTGCGCATGTCCAAGCTCAAGCATCTTCCGGCTCATCCGTTCGCCGCCGCCGCCGCCGCCCATAGGTGAGATGTCGCGTTCCACACGAAACGGCATGGAGCCCATCTCCTCCGCCGGCAACGACGGCATCGCATCCTGCGCGCAGCGCGATTTCGACTTGCTGACGGATGTCGACGCCAGGCCGGACGATCCACACGCTGGCGCCATTGGCTAGCTCGTCAATCTGATCGCGGTAGCGAGAGAAAGGCTCTCGGCTGGTCCCGCCCCCCGAACCTTCATCGAGGATGAACGCCACCCGTCTCGTCATCGGTCCCTCTCACTGGCTGAAGATTTTGTCTGTGGGGAGCGGCTGAAACAGGCGGCCAGCCACAGCACCGCTTCGACAAAGGCGCCGACACAGTCTTTGAGGAAATGCACGCCGACCACGATCCTGCTGCTCGCGACGATCGCGATCATCGTTGCCGTGCCGGCCGCGCACAAAGCTTTCTGCAACCGGGTTACCTCCAGTCTGGCGACCTCGATTGCGAACAATCCGTAGAACACGGTCGCTTCTGCCACGTGGCCACTGGGAAAACTGAAGCTTGATGGCAAATCGACGATCGACCAAGAGGGTCGAACGCGGTGGATGGCCGCTTTCATCGCGACATTCAGCAGCATCCCCGCAGGCACAGCCACCAACACCCGAATGCCGGCTTCGGGTCGTCCATGGCGCTTCCATCCCCAGGCACAGGCTGCCGCCAACACCAATATCCCCACAGTCCCATGAACGGCGTTGCTCATGGCTGCGGCGGACAGCAGCGTGGCGTTCGAGACCGCCTGGGCCAGATTCCAAGCCGCGCGATCCAGGGCCCGGACGGTTCCGCTGCTCAACAACGTACGAAGGGGCGCGGAAAACAGACGGCCCGCTGCCAGCATGATTGCGAAAGTCGTGCCGAGTACCGCGAGCCAGCGGATGGAAAGGGTGGGTCGATCTTGGGACATCAGGGGCCAACGGCAAACGACGGACCGTCCGGTTGCCAGACTCGGCCTGACCGGATGTCGGCACCGGCAGTCCCGGGGTTGGCCGGGATCGGCAGGAGATTGGCACGGACACGCTGCCGCGCCTTCCTACAGTCTGGATGTCGGACTCCCCGATGACCTGACGACGGAACAGACGATGTCGACTCGACGAGAAGAAAATGCCAAGCGCCTGACCGCCTCCGATATTTCGGCGCGCAAGGGCAAAGATGCGCTGGTTTGCCTGACGGCCTACACCGCCCCGATGGCGCATTTGCTGGACGATGCGTGTGACCTGATTCTCGTCGGCGACAGCGCCGGCATGGCGTTGCACGGACTCCCCGACACGATCGGCGTCACGCTCGAGACGATGATCCTCCATGGTCAGGCGGTGATGCGCGGATGTCGTCACGCCATGGTCGTCGTCGACATGCCGTTTGGGTCTTACGAAGGGCCCTGCGAGATCGCCCATGCCAACGCAGTGAGGATTCTGAAGGAGACCGGCGCATCCGCGATCAAGGTGGAGAACGGCACCACCGTGCACGTCACCATCGACTACCTCGTGCGACGCGGGATCCCGGTCATGGGGCATGTCGGCCTGCGGCCTCAATCGGTTCTCGTCGACGGCGGGTTTCGCGCCAAGGGCCGAACGCCGGGCGAGCGCTCCTCGGTCATGGAAGAGGCCCGCGCCGCGTTCGAGGCAGGCGCGTTCGCGATCGTCGTGGAAGGCGTCGCGGAGCCGCTCGCGCGTGAGATCACGCAGGCCGTCGGGATCCCGACCCTGGGCATCGGTGCGTCCGTCGGTTGCGATGGGCAGATCCTCGTCACCGAAGACATGCTGGGCCTGTTCGAACGGACGCCGAAGTTCGTCCGTCGCTACGCCAACCTGCGCGACGAGATCGGTCGCGCCGTGGCGCTCTACGCGTCCGATGTCCGAGCGCGTCGCTTTCCCTCGTCCGCAGAGACATATTTCAACGTCGAATGACCGGGCTTGCCGACCGGACCGTGCCTTGTGGCTCTTGTCTTCCCTCCGAACACGCCCCCCTGCCATTGGAAAATCGAATGACCAAACCATTCAGCGTCGGATTCCTGATCTACCCGGACGTGACCCAGCTGGACGTCACGGCGCCTGCGCAGTTCCTGGCAGCCATGAGCGACACCCGCCTCCACTTCGTCTGGAAGACCCTCGAACCGGTGCGCACGGATGCCACGCTGTACCTCCTGCCGACGGACACCTTCTCGACCTGTCCCGATGTGGATCTGTTGTGCGTTCCCGGGGGGCCCGGCCAGCAGATCCTGATGCGGGATCCGCAGGTGCTGGACTGGCTGGCAAGGCAGGGCGCGCAGGCTCGATGGGTCACCAGCGTGTGTACCGGATCGCTGTTGCTCGGGGCCGCGGGCCTGCTCAAGGGATTCCGGGCGGCTTCGCATTGGGCCTATCGGGAACACCTTCCGCTTTTCGGGGCCACCATCGACACGGGGCGGGTATCGAAGGACCGCAACCGGATCACGGGCGGCGGCGTGACGGCGGGGATCGACTTCGCGCTCGAAGTGATCTCGACGGTTCGCGGCGAGGCCGAGGCCAGGGAAATCCAGCTCTTTCTCGAATACGCGCCTCAACCGCCGTTCGACAGCGGGCGTCCCGAGCGTGCAGACGACGACACGATCGCGCGCGTCAGGCGGCGACTCGCTTGCGCCGTGGCCAATCTTCCGAGCGCGGCGACATGACCAGACCAGCCACGCAGCACTGCTCGCCCGCGCTCGAAGCCATGCCCTACATTGCACCCGTCACGTCGTCCGATGCCCCTGAACGCTCCAGCAACCTGCTCCACGCCGTGCACAGAAAGCTGGGACACGTGCCCAACATGATCGGTGCGCTGGCGCATTCGCCCGCGAGCTTGCGCTTCTACCTGGGACAGGTCGAGGCGCTCTCAGGAGGCAGGTTGCCAGCGCCACTGCGAGAGCAGATTGCGCTGGTCGTCGCCGGCATCAATCGCTGCGACTATTGCGCCGACATCCACACGCTGGCCGGGCAAGGGCAGGGGCTTGGCGCCGACGAGTTGTCGGAGAACCGGCAGGGCCGTTCGTTGGATGCCCGTACCCAGGCGGTGCTCGACCTGGCGTCCGCGATCGTGCGCGATCGTGGACACCCGGGCGATGCAGTGCTCGACTCGGTCCGGACAGCGGGCTTCGGCCAGGAGGAGGTGATCGAGATCGTGGCGCATGTCGCGATGAACCTCTTCACGAACTACTTCAACCACATCGCCGGAACCGCGATCGACTCGGTTGTCGGCGGTCCTGGCGAGTAGGGGACGGCACTGACCGGTCCTCCGCACGCGTTTGCCTGCGCAACGGCCGCTCAGTGCGAATGCACCGCCCGATACTGCTGGGGACTCATGCCGAAGCGGCGTCGGAACGTTCGCGCCAGGTGCTCGCCCGAACTCAGTCCGGCTGCGCGCGCGGCCGCCTTGACCGTCGCGCCGGCCTCGAGTTGTTCCTTGGCGGCCTGCATGCGAAGGGTCTCCACGAATGCGGCCGGCGTGGCGCCGGTTTCGGCTTCGAAATGTCGCCTGAAGCTGCGCGGCGACTCCCCGGCGAATTCCGCCAACCGCTCCACGCCGAGCGATTCGCCCAGATGCGCCTGGATCCAGACGACCAGTGCCGCGTAGCGTCCCGCCTGCAGATCGAGCAACTGCGAATATTGCGACTGATTCCCCAGCCGGCGCATCGACAGGATGAGTTGCTTGGCCACGCGCGTGGCCAGTACCCGGCCGAGGTCCTCCTCGATCATGGCCAGGCACATGTCGATGCCCGCGGTGACGCCGCCTGACGTCCAGATCCGACCGTCCTGCAGATACAGAGCGTCGGGATCCACCGAGGTGCGACCATGCAGCCGCCGCAAAGTGCTCGCGGCCGACCAATGCGTCGTTGCGCGATGCCCGTCCAGCAAGCCCCAGTGAGCAAGCGCGAACGCGCCTGAACACACGGAGCCATAGCGTCGGGCCGATCCGGCCACGGCGGTCATCCACGCCGCCAGCGCGCGATCCTGGATCGCCGTGACCACGCCGTCCCTCAGGCCGCCCGCGATGAGCGCGGTGTCGATGTCGCTCGCATTCACCGAGCGTATCGGCGTCGTGTCGATCGTGACGCCACTCGTCGTCCTGATCAACCCGCCGCCGGACGAAGCGATGACGATGTCGAAGACAGGGCGCTGGCTGAGTTCGTTGGCCGTCGAGAACACATCGGCAGGGCCGGCGATGTCCAGCAGTTGTGCATCGGCGAAGGCCACCAGGACGATCCGGCGCGTTGCAGGGGGCGACGTGTTCATGGGTGATTGTGACCTGCGCAACCCTGCCCTGATCGATCAGGGAAATGGCGCGCGTTGCCAGCAGGCCGGGCCACACGGCGCTGGCTCGGCGCTGGCACAGTCAATCGCCCGTGAAGACCGGCGCCCGCTTTTCGACGAAGGCGCGCGTGCCTTCGCGTGCGTCTGCCGAAGCGGCCGCGATCATGAATTGGGCGGCCTCGACATGCAGCGCTTCGTCGATGGGAAGGTTGATCCCGCGAGTCACGGCGCGCAGCGTCGCGGCAACGGCGACGGCGGAATGGCGCGCGATGCGTTCTGCCAACGCCAGACAGTCCTGCAACAGCGCATTGCCGTCTACGAGCCGGTTGACCAGCCCGATCTCGAATGCCCGTTGCGCTGAAATGGCGTCGCCGGTCAGCAACATCTCCAAAGCCCGCTTGCGACCGACATGACGAGGCAGTCGCTGGGTTCCGCCGAACGGCGGCGGGAACCCGAGCTTGATCTCGGGTTTGGAAAACGTGGCGTGTTCAGCGGCAACGGCGAGCGCACAGGCCTCGACGATCTCGCATCCGCCGCCGTAGGCCAAGCCGTTCACGGCGGCGATGACGGGCTTGGGAAAGGCCTCGATGCGACGGGTCATCGCCTGTCCGCGGGAAACGAAGACGCGGCGTGCCGTCTCGGGCGAGGCCGCGATCGCCGGCGCGAAGCCCTTGATGTCCGCACCCGCACTGAAAGCCTTGCGGCCGGAGCCGGTGAGGATGACGGTTCGAACCGAGTCGTCGCTCTCGCAGTCGTCCAGACGCAGCATGAGCTCGTCGATGAGTTCGTAGCTCAATGCGTTGAGATCCTTGCCTCGGTTGAACGTGAGGACGACGTGCGCGCCTTGCTTGTCCATGAGGATGGTTGTCGACATCGGATTCACCATGCAGGAGTCGTGGGAGCGCCATCATCCCGCGAGGTCGCGGCGCCGAGTGCGAAAGTTCTTCCGCTCAGGTATTCTTGGCACGCATGCCCCAGCCCGAATCTTCGACCGCGCGCATCCTGCGAACCTTGTCACTCGAGGCGTTGCGCGGGTTCGAGGCGGCGGCACGCCATCTGAGCTTCACCGCTGCGGCGGAAGAACTGGCCCTCACCCAGTCGGCAGTCAGCAAGCAGGTGAAGATGGTCGAGGAGTCGCTTGGCACGATGGTCTTCGTCAGGGGCTCGCGAACGCTGACCTTGACTCCGGCTGGGCAGCGGCTCCATGAAGGCGTCACGCGCATCCTGGGTGAGCTCGTATCGGTCGTCGAAGACGTTGCCCAGCGGGAACGCGCCCATGTGTCGATCACGGTGCCCCCCTCGTTCGCGGCGCAGTGGCTGGTGGGGAGACTGGCGGCTCATCAGGCCTTCGACCCCGGGGTCGACGTCAGGATCCATGCTTCGGATCGTCACGTGGATCTGGACCGCGAAGGATTCGATCTCGCGATTCGTCTCGCGCGCCCGGAGGACATGCCCGCTTCCAGTCGCCTGCTGGCGCACGAGCGGCTGATGCTCGTCGCGGCGCCGGCACTGGCCGATCGGGTGCGGGTCGCCGGCGACCTGCGTCGTTTGCCGCATCTGGTGTTCCATCATCCGATCGAGCGGTTCCCGGGCATGTCCTGGCGCAGCTGGTACGAGCGACTCGGACTTGGCGTCGTCGCGATGCAGCCGGTTTTGCAGTTTTCCCGATACGAAGACATGATGGCTGCCGCCGCGGACGGCCTGGGAGTGGCCATCGGCCGGGCGCCGTTGTTGCTGCCGATGCTGCGGCGTGGCCAGTTGAAGGTCGTGCTTCCACACACGTCGACGCGGGGGCTTTCATACCACCTCATGCACACGACCCGCCTGCACGACCGGCCGGAAGTACGGCGCTTCGAACAGTGGCTCGAGCGCCTGCTCTGCATGGATGAGCTGGAGCCATTGTCCGCATGGGCGCCCGGCTGAAGGCCAACAGGCGCCATGGCTTTGTCGATTTCCGGTCTGCGCCTACGTCGTCGATGGATCACCTTCCACAAGGACTCCCCATGAAATACCTCGGACTCGCCTACTTCACGCCCGAAAGATTCGCCGCGATGGCGCCCGACGACGTCAAGAAGTTGGTAAGCCAATGTCCAGCGTTGGACGAGAAGATGCGCGCTACCGGCAAGGTCCTGGTTTCCGCGTCCCTGGGCGATAAGGAGAGGTGGAGGACGCTTCGCCCCCGCAGCGGCAAGACGCAGGTCCTCGATGGACCGTATACCGAGTCGAAGGAAGTGGTCGGCGGTCTGTTCATCATCGACGCCGACAGCCACGACGAAGCGCTGCGCATCGCCGCCATGCACCCGGCCGCCACGCTGGGCGAGGAGGGCGGATGGGCCGTCGAACTCATTCCCATGGATTTCTACCTGGCCGCCTGAGCGCGCGCCCGCGGCCGCGGCCGTTGACCTGCGGCGCGCGATCCCTTCAGGGCCTCGTCGCCGGCGATCTTTGGTCGACCCACACGGCGCCGTCGTTCGGCGGCAAGGTGATTCGCAGCAGGCGTGCGCGCGTGCCGGCATCGACGCGAACGTCGGCGTGGGCGCGCGGGGTCAGGCTGCGCCAGTGGGTGGCGACGGCCTCGGGCGGCAGCGCCACGTCCACGTCTTGCGCGGTGTCGCCGTTGTTGGTCGCCGTGATGGCCCACTGGGCGGATGTGCCGCGGCCCGCGCGCAGGACGCGTGCCAGCACCACCACATGCGCGTCCACGTGCAGCGGCGCCAGCAGAGTGCCGCGGCGCAGCACCGGCCAGTCGTGGCGCATCGCCGTGAGGCGGCGCACCTGGGCCAGCAACGCGACATCGGGATGGCCGCCGCGGTCGGCCCAGGGATAGGTGCCGCGGTTCATCGGGTCGGGGCCGCCGGTGACGCCCACCTCGTCGCCGTAGAAGATGGCCGGCGCGCCGGGGTAGGTCATCTGGAACAGCATCGCCAGCAGCAGCTTGCGCTTGGCCAGCGCCACCTCGGCGGCCGGGCTCTTGCCGTCGACGTCGCCCAGCACGTGCAGCGAGCGCGCGGTGTCGTGCGTGGACAGCAGGTTCATCAGCGCTGCGAAGCTCTGCGGCGGGTAGGCCTCGCGCACGTGCTCCAGGTTGGCCATCATGCGGCGCGCGTCGCCGCCGTTCGCCCAGTCCAGCACCGCGTCGCGGAAGATGTAGTTCATCGTCGAGTCGAACTCGTCGCCGAGCAGGAACTTGGACGCGTCCCACCAGGTCTCGGACACGGTGATGGCGTCCGGCTTCGCCTGCTTGACCACCTTGCGCCACTCGCGCCAGAAGTCGTCGGGCACCCACGGGGCCACGTCCATGCGCCAGCCGGAGGCGCCCAGCCCCAGCCAGGTGCGGGTGACCGAGTCGGGCGCGCCGTAGGCGAAGTCGCGGTACGAGCGGTCGGCCTTGTTCAGCTCGGGCAGGTCGGACACGCCCACCCAGCCCTTGAACTGCTTGTCGGGCTCCGTCTGCGTGGCGTCGAACGTGTACCAGCTCGCATACGGGGAGGCGGCGTTGATCTTCCCGCCCTCGAACGCGCCATGGCCGCCGCGCGTGCCGTAGCGGTCGAAGTAGATCGAGTCGGCGCCCGAGTGGTTGAGCGACGCGTCGGGAAGCACGCGCATGCCGCGCTTCGCCGCCTCCCGACAGAGGCGCGCGAAGTCGGCGTTGGTGCCGAAGTGCGGGTCGATGTGCTTCCAGTCGGCGGTGTCGTACTTGTGGTTGCTGGCCGCGGTGAACAGCGGCGTGATGTACAGCGTGTTGGCGCCGACGCTCTTGATGTAGTCGAGCTTCTCGACGATGCCGGCCAGGTCGCCGCCGAAGAAGTCGTTGCTCCACTGGTCGTCGCTGCCGTCGCCGGAGTTGGGGTGCCAGGGCTTGTCGTTCCAGTTCGCGTGGAACTCCACGGTCTTGTCGTGGAACCGGTCGACGCCGGGCTTGGGGTCGTTGCGACGGTCGCCGTTCCGGAATCGCTCGGGGAAGATGTAGTAGTACACCGCGTCCTTGCCCCATGCCGGTACCGCGTACGGCGCGTACACCGTCTGGCGGTAGCGGCGGAGCCGCTTGGCCGAGGCGGGCATCTCGGCGATCACGCCCGCGCCGCCCACGCCCTTCTCGCGCGTCCAGTAGAGGGGCGTGGCGTTGTTCTCGAACACCAGCGTGCGATCGCCGATCTTCACCTCGAACCAGTAGCCGTACACGGCCGCGGCGTCGAACCGGAAGCGGCCGCTCCAGCGCTCGCGCGCGCCGTCGCTCGTGCGCGCGAGCGGAACGCGGGCGAGCTCTGCGTACGCGTCGATCGCCTGGTCGCCCTCCAGCCGGCGCGTCTCCACCACCAGCGTCACCTGGTCGACGCCGGGCAGCGCGGACAGCGCGAACGCCACGTCCGTGCCGACGGGCACCGCGCCATAGGGCGTCTTGTCGGCCAGCGCCTGCGAGTCGAAGGCCAGGCTCAGCGCCACGGGATCGGTGATCGACGACGGGACCGGCCCGGGCAGCGGCGTGTCCGCCGGCAGGTCGATGAGCAGCAGCATGGGCGCGGCGTCCGACGTCGCCGAGGGCGTGAGCACGAGACGCTCCACGCCGTGCAGGCGCGCCTGCAGCGGCGTGCCCTTGCGCACGAGCGCGACGGGCGTGCCGGCTTGCAGCGTCGCCTCGTTCGCGACGCCGAAGTCGGCGTCGGCCGACCAGTCCTCGTCGCCGATCTTGAACGTGACGTCCCCGTCCATTCGGCCGGTGATCTCCCAGTGGTCGCACAGCCAGCGCAGCGCGGCGTCGTCCTCGGCGCCCCAGTTGTTGAGCGTGCCGCGCACGTAGAGCGCGCGGCCGGCGAGCGGGTCGACCTTGCAGTCGACGGCGAGCGCCTGCGTGGCGGCGAAGGCCAGCGGCAGCAGGGCCGCGACGTGGCGAAGCGTCATTCCTTCACGCCCCCGGCGGTGAGGCCCGACACGATCCAGCGCTGCGCGGCCAGGAACACCACGGTGATGGGCAGGCCCGACAGCACCGCCGCCGCGGCGAAGTCGCCCCACAGGTATTTCTGGTCGGCCAGGTAGTACTTGGAGCCCACTGCCAGCGTGAGGTTGGACTCCTCGCGCAGCAGGATCGACGCCACTGGGTACTCGATGATGGTGCCCACGAAGGCCAAGACGAACACGACCATCAGGATGGGCACGGCCATCGGCAGCAGCACGCGGAAGAAGGCCTGGAAGTGCGAGGCGCCGTCCACCTTGGCGCATTCCTCGATCTCCACCGGGATCGTCTCGAAGTAGCCGCGGATCGTCCAGATGTGCGTGGCCACGCCGCCCAGGTAGGCCACGATCAGGCCGCCGTGCGTTTCCAGCCCCAGCGCGGGAACGTAGTTGCCGATGGTCTCGAAGATGGCATAGATGGCCACCAGCGCCAGTACCGGCGGGAACATCTGCAGCAGCAGCATGCTGTTGAGGAGGTGCATCTTGAACGCGAAGCGCAGACGTGCGAACGCGTAGGCCGCGGTGGTGGAAAACACGACGATCAGCGCCGAAGCGATGGTGGCCACCTTGATCGAGTTCCACAGCCAGCGCAGCACCGGGAACGGCGGATGGATGACCAGCCCGTCGGCGGTGGTGACGTCGAATCCGAGCGCCAGCTTCCAGTGCTCCAGGCTGATCTCGCGCGGGATCAGCGAGCCGTTGGCGAAGTTGCCGGGACGCAGCGAGATCGAGATCACCGCCGCGAGCGGGAACAGCGTGAGCACGAGCAGGGCGATGAGGAACGCGTGCGCGCCGAGCACGCGCCAGCGCTGGTTCTTGCCGGTGACGATGGCCATGTCGGGTTCGCCTCCTATTTCCGGTTGTTGCGCGCGGCGACGCGCAGGTTCGCGAACGACAGCAGCGCCACGAGGAAGAAGATCACCGTGGAGATGGCCGCGGCCAGGCCGAAGTTCTGGCCCGAGTCGAGGAACGCGATGCGGTAGGTGTACGACACCAGGATATCGGTGGTGCCGGCGGGAATCTTCGTGTTGAGGAAGTCGGGCCGGCCGTTGGTGAGCAGCGAGACCAGCACGAAGTTGTTGAAGTTGAACGCGAACGCCGAGATGATCAGCGGCGACAGCGGCTTGACGATCAGCGGCGCCGTGATCCGCAGGAAGTTCGTGAGCGGCCTGGCGCCGGCGATGGCCGAGGCCTCGTACAGGTCGACCGGGATCGCCTTGAGCAGGCCGGTGCAGAGCACCAGGAAGTACGGATAACCGAGCCAGGTATTGACGACCAGCATCATCGTGCGCGCCAGCATCGGGTCGGCGAACCAGGCCGGCTTGATGCCGAACACCGCGTTCAGGATGCCGTTGATCTCGCCGAAGTTCTGGTTGAACAGGCCCTTGAACACGAGGATGGAGATGAAGCCGGGCACCGCGTAGGGCAGGAACAGCAGCGTGCGGTACAGCGTGCGGAAGTGCAGGCCCTCCCAGTTCAGCAGCACCGCCAGCGTGCAGCCCACGGCCAGGGACAGGGCCACCGACAGCGCGGCGAACACCACCGTCCACACGAAGATGGACAGGAACGGACCGCGGAACTCCTTGTCGGCCAGCATCCGCGCGTAGTTCGCGACGCCCACCGTCACCTTGAAGCCGGGCTGCAGGCGGTCGCCGTCGGCGGCCTTGTAGAAGCCCTCGTTGGTGTCGGGCCAGTAGGACTTCCTGTCGTCCAGGCGCAGCAGCGAGCCGTCGGCGTCGGCCTGCCAGACGGCGGCGGAGGGGCCGAACTCGTGCACGCCGGCGTAACCGAGGACGTGGCCGTCCGGCAGTGCCAGCTTGAGCGCCGTCAACGCGTCGCGGTGCGCCAGCGTGTCACGCGTGGCCAGCGCGGGCGCGAGCGCGAGGTCGGAGGGCAGGGCGGTCATGGCCGCCGTTTCCGCCTTGTCGCCCTTGAGCTTCAAGGGCGCCGACACGAACCGCGAAGCGCCCGAAGCCGCGTCGAATGGCGCCAGCACCAGGCGCAGGCCGCCGGCGTCCGGATGCAGCGTGAATTCCAGCGAGTGGTCCTCGTCCGGCACCGTCTGCTCCAGCAGGTAGGCCTTCACGCGCGCCTGGCTCAGCAGGTGGACCGACGAGTAGTTCGTGAACCCGATCCACATCGTGTAGACCAGCGGGAGCGCCACGAACAGCACCATGCCGGCGACGCCGGGGAACAGGTAGCGCCAGGCGATCGCGTCGCGTTTCCAGTCGAAGGAGGTCTTCATGGCGGTCACTTGACGAGGATCCGCGCCTTGGCGCCGTCGAGGGCGTCCTGCGGCGACTGGCGCAGGTTGGTGACGGCCTCGAGGGCGGCGTCCATGGCCGTCCAGAACTTGCCCACCTCGGGGATGTTGGGTACCGGCTCGCCGCGGCGCGCGTTGTCCATGGTGGCGGCGATGTGCGGGTCGCTCTTGAGCTCGGCGAAGTACGCCTTGTTGGCGGGCGTGCCCAGCGGCACGTCGGCGTTGATGGTGCGCAGGCCGTCCAGTGTGAGAACGTAGTGCTCCAGGAAGTCGCGCGCGAGATCCTTGTTCCGGCTGGGCGCGGCGATCATGCAGCCCAGCACGCCCACGAAGGGCTTGGGGTCGTGGCCGTTCACGGCGGGCAGGGGAGCCACGCCGAAGTCGATGTGGCTCTTCTTCACGTTGTCCCAGGCCCACGGCCCGGAGATCATCATCGCGATCTCGCCGCGGTTGAAGGCGCCCTCCATCTCGGAGTAGCCCGCGCCCTTGGGCAGCACGCCCGTTTTGATGAGGTTCTGCAGCATCGTGGCGGCCTGCACTGCCCCCGGCGAATTGACGCCGACGGCGCCGGTGTCCAGGCTGCCGTCGGGCTTCTTCGCGAAGATGGTGCCGCCGGAGCCGGCCAGCAGCGGCCACGTGAAGAAGCTCTTGTTGTAGTCCCAGAGGATGGCCTTCTTGCCGTGCGTGGCGAGGTCCTTGTCGATGGCGATGACCTGGTCCCACGTGGTGGGCGCGGCCTCGAGCATCGCCTTGTTCCAGATCAGCCCGATGGCCTCGATCGACAGCGGGTAGCCCCAGGTGCGGCCCTGGTAGTGGAAGGCCTCCCAGGCGGAGTCCTCGATCTGGTCGTGCAGCGACTGGCGCGGCTTCACCGGCACGATGAGGCCCGACTTGGCCCACTCGCCCGCGCGGTCGTGCGGCCAGCAGAAGATGTCGGGGCCCTTGCCGGCGCCGGCCGCGGCCTGGAACTTCGACGGCGCGTCGTCGGGGTGCTGCACCACCACCTGCACGCCGGTGTCTGCGGCGTAACGGTCGCCCACCTTCTGCAGGCCGTTGTAGCCCTTGTCGGGGTTGATCCATACGAGCAGCTTGAGCGGCTCGGCGGATTGCGCGACGGAGGTGGCGGCGAGCGCGGCCGTGACGGCGCACGCCGCGACGCGGCGCAGGAGATGCTGCCCGCTCATGCGGCCTCTTGCTGCGCGTCGTCGTCGGCGACGTGCCGGCGGAAGGCCTGGCCACCGGCGTCGAACAGGTAGGCTCGCGCCGCCGGGATGGCGAGCGTGAGCGCGGCCCCGCTGCGCAGGCGCGTGCGGCCGTCGAGCTCGCAGACCAGCGTCTCGGTCGCGCCCGGGTAGTCGCAGTACGCGTGCGTCGTGCTGCCCAGCGACTCGACGAAGGTGAGCTGGGTGGCGATGACGTTGGAGGCCTCGCCGGTGGCCGCGGTCTCGAGGTGCTCGGGCCGCACGCCCAACACCACCTTGTCGCCGGGACGGGCGCGCGCGGCGTCCACCTCGCAGCGGACTGGCGCGCCGGTCTCCAACTGCACCAGCGCGCCGCCCGCGTCGGCCGACACGACCGTAGCGGCCAGGAAGTTCATCTTCGGCGAGCCGATGAAGCCGGCCACGAAGAGGTTGTCGGGATGTTCGTACAGCTCGAGCGGCGAGCCCACCTGCTCGATGCTTCCGGCGGCCAGGACGACGATGCGGTCGGCCAGCGTCATGGCCTCCACCTGGTCGTGCGTGACGTAGATCATCGTCGTCTTGAGCTCTTCGTGCAGCTTCGCGAATTCGTAGCGCATGCGCACGCGCAGCGCGGCATCGAGGTTGGACAGCGGCTCGTCGAACAGGAACACCTCGGGCTTGCGCACGATGGCGCGCCCGATGGCCACCCGCTGGCGCTGGCCGCCCGACAGCGCCTTGGGCTTGCGATCGAGCAGGTGCTCGATGTTCAGGATCCTGGCGGCCTGGTGCACCAGGCGGTGGATCTCGGCCTTGTCGACCTTGGCGATCTGGAGCCCGAACGCCATGTTGTCGTACAGGTTCATGTGCGGGTACAGCGCGTACGACTGGAACACCATCGCGATGCCGCGCTCCGCCGGCGGGATGTCGTTGACCACCTTGCCGCCGATGGACAGCGTGCCGCCCGTGATGTCCTCCAGGCCGGCGATGGTGCGCAGCAGGGTGGACTTGCCACTGCCCGACGGACCGACGAACACCATGAACTCGCCGTCGCGGACCTCGAGGTCGATGTCGCGCAGGATCTGGATGTCGCCGAACGCCTTCTGCACCTTCACGAGCTGAACGTGTGCCACTGGGTCTTGTCTCCTCGGGCGGTGGCTGGCGCCCCGTCCGCTTGCTTGTGTTGGATCGCCGAGCGCATGCCGAGGCCCGGCATGCGCTCTGGAATGTAGAGAATATACAATCAACTTGACGGGCCAACAACGCGTAACTACTTAAAGTACATTCATTTTCTACCTGTAGAAGACGTGAAGATTTGATGAACCAGGGATAACCCTTTGTAGGAGAACTACACAAATAATGTGGGATGCGCGATACTCGCCGCTGTTCAGCCGGGCGGCCGACTTCGGTCCTTCCTGCCCCGCTCCGCCAAAGGATCTCCCGCAATGAGCAAGTCAACCGTCGCTGCTCCGGCGCACGAGCCCGTCCGGGCCCGCGCAGGCGACCCAGCAGACCCCGCCTTGAGCCAAGAATTCACCACCGCCTGGACGCGCGAGCTCTCGCAACGCAGCAACGCGCCGTCGCCCGAGGCCTGCCTGCGCGCCGCCATCGTGGCGTGTCGCCCGATGCTCGCCGACCGCTGGGCCGCCACGCAAGCGGCCGACGCGAAGCGCTCGCGCAGCGTCCGCCGCGTGCACTACCTGTCGATGGAGTTCCTGATGGGCCGCGCGCTGCGCAACGCCCTGTCGGTGATGGGGCTCGAGGCGGCGCTGAAGGCCGCGCTCGATTCGCGCGCCGGCGCCGGCGCGCTGGCAGACATCCTCGAGCAGGAGCCCGATGCGGCGCTGGGCAACGGCGGCCTGGGCCGCCTGGCCGCCTGTTTTCTCGACTCGTTCGCCACGCTGGAGCTGCCGTCGTTCGGCTACGGCCTGCGGTATGCACACGGCATGTTCGCGCAGGCCATTCAGGAGGGCCGGCAGGTGGAACTGCCCGACGAATGGTTGAAGCACGGCAACCCGTGGGAGTTCGTGCGCGCCGAGCTGCGATACCCCGTGGGGTTCGGCGGCGTCGTCGAGAGCTCCGGCGGCCAACGCGCGTGGAAGCCGGCCGAGGAGGTGGTGGCCCAGGCCTGCGACTTCGTCGTGCCGGGGCATGCCACCAAGCGCGTGTCCACGCTGCGCCAATGGCACGCGCAGCCGTCGCGCCCGATCGACTTCGCCATGTTCTGCCGCGGCGAGCAACTGGCCGCCGGGCAGCACTACGAGGCCGCCGACACGCTCAACTGGGTGCTGTATCCCGACGACAGCACCGCCGCCGGCCGCCTGCTGCGCCTGAAGCAGGAGTTCTTCCTGTGCAGCGCCTCGCTGCAGGACATGATCGCGCGCCACCTGCGCGAGCACGCCGAGATCGACACCTTCGGCCGCCACAACGTCGTCCACCTGAACGACACGCACCCGGCGCTGGCGCCCGCCGAGATGATGCGCCTGCTGCTCGACGTGTACAGCATGGGCTGGGAAGAGGCCTGGGCCGTCACCACGCAGGCCACCAGCTACACCAACCACACGCTGATGCCCGAGGCGCTGGAGACCTGGCCGGTACGCCTGTTCGAGGAGCTGCTGCCGCGCCATCTCGAGATCATCTACGAGATCAACCGCCGCTTCCTCGACGAGGTCGGCGCGCGCTTTCCCGGCGACACGGCGCTGATCGCGCGCCTGTCGCTGATCGACGAGAACGGGGAGCGCCGCGTGCGCATGGCGTCGCTGGCCATCGTGGCGTCGCACAAGGTCAACGGCGTCTCGGCGCTGCATTCGCGCCTGATGGTGCAGACGATCTTCGCCGACTTCGCCGCTCTGTGGCCGCGGCGCTTCCTCAACGTCACCAACGGGGTCACGCCGCGGCGCTGGCTGATGCAGGCCAACCCCGAGCTGTGCGAGCTGCTCGATCGCCACATCGGCGGCGGCTGGCGCGCCGACCTCGGCGGGTTGAAGGCGCTGGGCGACAAGGCGGCGGGCAAGAAGATCGGCGACGAGTTCCTGGCCACCAAGCGCGCCAACAAGGAGCGCCTGGCCGAACGCGTGCGGCGCGACTTCGACGTCACGATCTCCGTCGACAGCCTGTTCGACGTGCAGATCAAGCGCATCCACGAGTACAAGCGCCAGCTGCTCAACGTGCTGCACGTGGTGGCGCGCTACCAGGCCATCGTGGCCAATCCCGACGCCGACTGGGTGCCGCGCACGGTGATCTTCGCCGGCAAGGCGGCCTCGGCGTACCAGGCGGCCAAGCTCACCATCCAGCTGATCCACGACGTGGCGCGCGTGGTCAACGCCGACCCGCGCGTGGGCCACAAGCTGAAGGTGGTGTTCCTGCCGAACTACGGCGTCAGCCTGGCCGAGGTGATCCTGCCGGCGGCCGACCTGAGCGAGCAGATCTCCACCGCCGGCACCGAGGCCTCGGGCACCGGCAACATGAAGTTCGCGATGAACGGCGCGCTCACCATCGGCACCTGGGACGGCGCCAACATCGAGATGGCCGAGGCGATGGGCGCCGAGAACATGTTCGTGTTCGGCCTGCGCACGGATGCGGTCGCGAAGATGAAGTCGTGGGGATACGATCCGCGTCTCTATGCGGAAGAAAACCAGGCACTGCAGCAGGTCCTCGACGCCATCGGCGGTGGGGTGTTCTCGTGGGGCGAGCCCGATCGCTACCGCTCGCTGGTGCAGCCGCTGCTCCACCGCGACCCCTACATGCTGCTGGCCGACTTCGCCGACTACGTGCACGCGCAGGAGCAGGTCGACGCGCTGTATCGCCAGCCGGCGGCCTGGGCCGAGCGCGCGCTGCGCAACATCGCCGGCATGGGCGCGTTCAGCACCGACCGCACGATCGCCGAATACATCGAACACGTGTGGGCCGCGCCCCGGTTGCGCTGATGCCCATGCCGGAACCGGAGCAGCCGATGCTGTCCGATGACGACCTGAGCGCGCTCGTCCGCGCGCGCCATCACGATCCGTTCGCGGTGCTGGGCATGCATGCCGACCCGAAGGGGCGGCTGTGGGTGGGCGCGATCCTGCCCGGGGCAGACCACGTCGACGTGGTCGAGCCCGCGGGCGGCGTCGTCGCGCCGCTTCGTCGCCGCTCCGGCACCGACCTGTTCGAGGGCGAGCTCGACGGCCGCACCGAACGCTTCGACTACCGCCTGCGCGTGCGCTGGGATTCCGGCGTCGAGGGGGTGTATGCCGACGCCTATGCCTTCGGGCCGTTGATCTCCGACGACGACCTGCGCCTGCTGGCCGAGGGCACGCACGTGCGGCCCTACGAGGTGCTGGGCGCGCAGCCTGTCACGCTGGGCGAAGGCGCCGAGGCCGTCGCCGGCGTGCGCTTCGCGGTGTGGGCGCCCAACGCGCTTCGCGTGAGCGTGGTGGGCGACTTCAACAACTGGGACGGCCGGCGCCACCTGATGCGCGCCCGCGGCGGCTCGGGCGTGTGGGAGATGTTCGTCCCGCACATGGTGGAAGGAGACCGCTACAAGTACGAGATCGTCGGCCCCGACGACGCGCTGCAGCCGCTCAAGGCCGACCCGTACGCGCGGGCGGCTCAGCTGCGCCCGGACAGCGCCAGCCTGGTGGCCGCGATGCCGCCACGGCGCGAGCGGCCGGCGTCGCGCGCGGGCATGAACGACCGCCACGCGCCCGTGTCCCTCTACGAGGTGCACGTCGGCTCCTGGCGGCGCCACGCCAACGGCGGCTTCAAGACCTGGGACGAGCTCGCCGCCGAGCTTCCCGCCTACGTGGCCGACCTCGGCTTCACGCATGTCGAGCTGATGCCCATCACCGAGTTTCCCTTCGACGGCTCGTGGGGCTACCAGACGCTGGGCCTGTACGCGCCCACCGCGCGCTTCGGGCCACCCGAGGGCTTCGCGCGCTTCGTCGATGCCTGCCACGCCCAGGGCATCGGCGTGATCCTCGACTGGGTGCCCGCGCACTTCCCGGTGGACGCGCACGGCCTGGCCCGCTTCGACGGCACCGCGTTGTACGAGTACGAGGATCCACGCGAAGGCTTCCACCGCGACTGGAACACCTGCATCTACAACTTCGGCCGGCCCGAGGTGCGCAACTTCCTGGTCGGCAGCGCGCTGTACTGGATCGAGCGCTACGGCGTCGACGGCCTGCGCGTGGACGCCGTCGCGTCGATGATCTACCGCGACTACAGCCGCACCTCGGGCGAGTGGCTGCCCAACCGCTACGGTGGCCGCGAGAACCTCGAGGCCATCTCGCTGCTCAAGCACATCAACGAGGTGCTGGGCACCGAGGCGCCCGGCGCCGTGACGATGGCCGAGGAATCCACCACCTTCCCCAACGTCACCGAGCCCACCTACGCGGGCGGCCTGGGCTTCCACTTCAAGTGGAACATGGGCTGGATGCACGACACCCTGCAGTACATGCGCCAGCCGCACGTGCAGCGCCGCTGGCACCACGAGAAGCTCACGTTCGGGCTGGTGTACGCGTTCAGCGAGAACTTCCTGCTGCCGCTGTCGCACGACGAGGTGGTGCACGGCAAGGGCTCGCTCATCGGCAAGATGCCCGGCGACGACTGGCAGCGCTTTGCCAACCTGCGCGCCTACTACGGCTTCATGTGGGCGCACCCGGGCAAGAAGCTGCTGTTCATGGGCCAGGAGTTCGCCCAGGACAGCGAGTGGAACCACGACGCCGAGCTGCCCTGGCACCTGTTGAACAATGCGCGCAACGCGGGGGTGCGCGCCCTGGTGCGCGACCTCAACCGGCTCTATCGCGAGCTGCCGGCCCTGCATCGGCAGGACTGCGACGCCTTCGGCTTCGACTGGCTCGAGTCCACCGAGGCCACGCACTCGCTGCTGGCCTGGGTGCGGCGCGACGCCGATGGCCGGATGCTGATCGCCGTCAGCAACATGACGCCGGTGCCGCAGTTCGGCTGGCGCCTGGGCGTGCCCGACGGGCCCACGGGCTGGCGCGAGGTGCTCAACACCGACTCGTCGCACTACGGCGGCGGCAACGTGGGCAACGCGTCGGCGGTGCTGCCGGCGACCCCGGTGGCCTCGCACGGGCGCGCGCAGTCCATCATGCTGGTCGTGCCGCCGCTGGCCACCGTCTACCTGGTTCCGGGCTGATGGACGACATCCCGGAAGCCGTCCGGGTGGGGCGCTGTGAGCCCATGGGCGCGCACGCGCGCGACGGCGGCGTCAACTTCGTCGTGTTCTCGCAGAACGCCGAGCGCGTGGAGCTGTGCCTGTTCGACGCGGCCGGCGCCACCGAGCTGAAGCGCTACGAGCTGCACGGGCCGCACGACGGCGTGTTCAACGGCTTCCTGCCCGGCATCGGTCCGGGCTCCGTGTACGGACTGCGCGCACACGGAGCCTATGACCCGTGCAACGGCCATCGCTTCAACGCCCACAAGCTGCTGCTCGATCCTTGCGCGCGCGAGATCGTCGGCCGCTTCGAGTGGCGGCCCGAGCACCACGGCTATCAGCTTGGCCATCCCGACGGCCCGCAGTCCTTCGACGATCGTGACAACGCCAGCAGCGCGTTGAAGGCCCGCGTGGCGCCGGCCGCGACGCCGGCGCGCGGCTGGCTGAACGCGCCGCGCGTGGCGCCCGCCGACGTGGTGCTGTACGAGGTGCACGTCAAGGGCTTCAGCCGGCAGCTGCCCGGCGTGCCGCCCGCGCTGCGCGGCACCTACGCGGGCCTCGCGCATCCGGCCTCGGTGGCGCACTTCAAGGCGCTGGGTGTCACCACGCTGTCGCTGCTGCCGGTGCAGTACGCCGTCGACGAGCCGGCGCTGGGCGGACGCGGCCTCACCAACTACTGGGGCTACAACACGCTGGGCTTCTTCTGCCCGGATCCGCGCCTGGCCACGACGCCGGACGACCCGTCGGCCGTCAACGCCGAGTTCCGCGCGATGGTGGCCACGCTGCACGAGCACGGGCTGGAGGTGGTGCTGGACGTCGTCTACAACCACACGCCCGAAGGCAACGAGGCCGGCCCCACCGTCAGCTTCCGCGGCCTGGACAACGCCAGCTGGTATCGCGCGATGCCCGACGACGCGAGCCGGCTCGAGAACCTCACCGGCTGCGGCAACACCGTCAACGTGATGCATCCGCACGTGACGCAGTTCGTGCTCGACTCCCTGCGCTACTGGGTGCAGGAGATGGGCGTGGACGGTTTCCGCTTCGACCTCGCGCCGGTGCTGGGCCGCACGGACCGCGGCTTCCAGCCCGACGCGCCGTTCTTCACCGCGCTGCGCCAGGATCCGATCCTTGCCCGCGTGCACCTGATCGCCGAGCCCTGGGACGCCGCGCCCGACGGCTACCAGGTGGGCCGCTTTCCTGGCCGTTTCCTCGAGTGGAACGACAAGTTCCGCGACACGGTGCGCCGCTACTGGCTTCACGCCGGCACGCCGGACGCGATCGGCCGGGGCGAGCTTGCGCGCCGCTTCACGGCCTCCAGCGACCTGTTCAACCACCGCCAGCGCACGCCGCTCGCGTCGGTCAATTTCCTGGCGGTGCACGACGGCTACACGCTGGCCGACCTCGCCAGCTACTCGCGCAAGCACAACGAGGCCAACGGCGAGGACAACCGCGACGGCCGCGACGGCGAGCCCAGCGCGAACTTCGGCGTGGAGGGCCCCACCGACGACGCGCTCGTCCACGCGCAACGCGCCCGCGTCCGGCGCGCGATGATGGCCACGCTGCTGCTGGCGCAGGGCACGCCCATGCTTTGCGCGGGCGACGAGATCGGCAACACGCAGGGCGGCAACAACAACGCTTACTGCCACGACGGCCCGCTCACGTGGCTGGACTGGGCCGCGGCCGATACCGCGTTCCAGGCCTTCGTCGCCGAGGCGCTGGCGCTGCGCCGCGCGCACGCCACGCTGCGGCCGACCGACTGGCGTTCCACCGCCGCCGTGGGCGCCGGCGCGCCGCGTCTCACGTGGCTGAGCCCGCGCGGCCACGAGATGACGGACGTCGACTGGCACGACGAGAAGGCCCAGGCGTTCGCCTGCCGGATCGACGCGGCGCTGGCGGCGGCCGCGGTGCCCGCGCTGGTCGATCCATCGCTGCTGGTGCTGTTCAACGGCGAGGATCGCGCGCTCGACTTCCGCCTGCCGGCCGGCTTCTGGCAACTGGCGCTCGACTCCAGCCTCGACCTGCGCGCCGCGCTCGCGGCCGACGCCGTCCTGGCCCAATCCCTGCACCTGCCAGCGCGCGCGCTGGTGGTGCTTCGTCAAGACAAGAAGACCTCATGACCATGGATCTCCAGAAGCGTTCCGCCGGCGTGCTCCTGCACACCACTTCGTTGCCCGGCCCGCACGGCATCGGCGACCTGGGCCCCGCCGCCTTCCGGTGCGTTGACGGGCTGGTGTCGGCCGGACAGACCGTGTGGCAGCTGCTGCCCACCGCGCCCATCGGGCCGGGCAACTCGCCGTACCAGAGCGTGTCGGCCTTCGCCGGCAGCCCGCTGATGGTGGCGCTGGAGCCGCTGGTGGCCAAGGGCTGGCTCGCCGCGCCGGCGCTGCCCGCGGGCGGCTTCGACGCGCACCGCGTGGACTACGGCCGGGTGATTCCATGGCGCATCGATCAGCTGCGTGCCGCCGCCAAGGGCTTCGCGGCGCAGGCGACCGAAGCCGAGCGCCAGGCCTTCGCCGGATGGTGCGCGAAACACGCATCGTGGCTGGACGACTACGCGCTGTTCATGGCGCTGGAAACCAGCTCGGGCTACCGGCCATGGTGGGAGTGGGAGGGTGGCCTGCAACGCCGCCAGCCCGCCGCGCTCGCCGCCGCGCGCACGCAGCATGCCGACGAGATCGCGTTCTGGCAGTTCGTGCAATGGCAGTTCGACGCGCAGCTCGCCGCCGTCAGGACGTACGCCAACGGCCGCGGCGTCTACCTGATGGGCGACCTGCCGATCTTCGTGGCCCACCACAGCGCCGACGTGTGGGCGCGCCCCGACCTGTACACGCTCGACGAGAATTTTCAGCCCACCGTGGTGACCGGCTGCCCGCCCGATGCGATGGCCGTGGACGGCCAGCGCTGGGGCAACCCGCAGTACCACTGGGATCGCATGGCCCAGGAAGACTTCGGCTGGTGGACGGCCCGCGTCAGGCGGGCGCTGGAGCAGGCCGACGTGTTCCGAATCGACCACTTCCGCGGCTTCGCCGGCTACTACGAGATCCCCGCGTCGTGCCCCACCGCGCGCGAGGGCACGTGGCGCACGGGGCCCGGCAAGCCGTTGTTCGACGCGATCACGAAGGCGCTGGGCCCGCTCCCCATCGTGGCCGAAGACCTGGGCTTCATTACCCAGGACGTCTACGACCTGCGTGACGGCCTCGGCTACCCCGGCATGCGCATCCTGCAGTTCGCCTTCGGTGGCGATGCGAGCGACACCTTCCTGCCGCACAACTACGTGCCCAACACCATCGCCTACACCGGCACGCACGACAACGACACGGCACGCGGCTGGTGGAACAACGCCTCGCCGCGCGAGCGCGCCTTCGCCGGCAGCTACCTGGCCGCCGGCCCCCATGACATCCACTGGGTGATGATTCGCGCGTGCTGCAACTCGGTGGCCAACATCGCCATCTTCCAGCTGCAGGACGTGCTGGGCCTGGGCTCCGAACACCGCATGAACACGCCGGGCACGGTGGGCGACCAGAACTGGTCGTGGCGTTTCGACTGGGGCATGCTCGGCGCCGAGCCGGGCCGCGTGCTGGGCCTGATCAGCGCGGCCAGCGGACGCGCGCCGCTGGAACTGGCACGGTTGCCGTAGGAAAGAGCGCTTACTCCAGCTGTTGCGTCGACCACCCGCCGCCCAGCGCCGACACCATGTCGATGGCCGCGGTCTGGCGGTTCAGCGAGACCTGCATGAACGCGCGCCGCGCGCTCAGCGCCGAGGCCTGCGCCGTCACCACGTCGGTGTAGGCCACCAAGCCCTGCTTGTAGCGGTTCTGCATCTCCAGCTCGGTCTGGTCGGCGGACTGCGAGGCCACCTTGCGCAGGGCCTGCTGCTGCTCCAGCGACGTGGCGGCCGACAGCTGGTCTTCCACCGCCGAGAACGCCGTCAGCACCGTCTGGCGGTACTGCGCCACGCTCTGCTTCCACGACGCCTGCGCCTCCTCGACGCGGGCCGTGCGGGCGCCGCCGTCGAAGATCGTCTCGGCCAGCGACACGCCCAGCGACCACGCGAACGACGACACGTTGAACAGGTCGCCCAGGCGCGTGGAGCCCTGGTCGCCGCTGGCGCTGAGCGTCAGCGACGGGAAGTACGCGGCGCGCGCCACGCCGATGTTGGCGTTGGCCACCTCCACGCGGCGCTCGGCCGAAGCGACGTCGGGGCGGCGCTGCAGCAGGTCCGACGGCAGGCCCGGGGGAATGGCGGGCACGGCCGAGGCGTTCCAGTCGCCGGCCGGCAGCGTGAAGTTGGCCGGGGCCTGGCCGGCGAGCACGGCCATCGCGTGGAACAGCTGCGCGCGTTGCTGCTGCAGCGAGGCCAGGTCGGCCTGCGCGTTGGCGAGCGTGGTCTTCGCCTGCAGCACGTCGCTCTTCTGCGCGATGGCGGCGTTGTAGCGGTTCTGCGTGATCGTCAGCGCGCGCTGGTAGCCGACGAGGGTGGTCTGCAGCGTCACGATCTCGGCGTCGGCCTCGCGCACCGACAGGTAGTCGGTGACGAAGGTGGCCTGCGCGGACAGCAGCGCCGCGGCCAGGTCGGCCTCGCTGGCCTGCGCGGTGGCCCTGGCCGCGGACACGGTGTTGGCGATGCGGCCCCACAGGTCGGGCTCCCAGCTGGCGCCCAGGCCCGCCGAGAAGCGGGTGGCGTTGCGTGAAGACGTCGTCGTGATGGTGGTGCCGGTGCTGTCCACGGTGCTGCTGCCCGAGCGTCCGCCCACGCCCGAGCGCGTGGCGCCGGCGTCCAGCGACAGCGTGGGGAAGAACGAGGCGCGTTGCTCGCGCACCGCGGCGCGAGATTCCTCGACGGCCGCGGCGGCCGCCGCCACGGTCTGGTTCGACACGGCCACCTGCGGCGCCAGCTGGTTCAGCACCGGGTCGTTGAACAGCGTCCACCACGGGCCGCGCGTGAGCGTGTCGGCGGGCGCGGCGGCCATCCAGCCGGGCGGGGGCTCGAGGAACTTCGCCGACGTGGGCGCGTCCAGCGGCTTCGAGGGCGCGAGGGCGGTGCAGGCGCCGAGCGCGAGCGAGCTGGCGAGCGCCAGGGCGGAGGGAAGGGCATTGCCCGTCTTCTTGGTCATCGTCAGATCCCTGTGGCCGCGGTCGCGGCGTGGGGCGGAAGCGGTTGGCCCGCGTCGCCGGGCTCCGCGTCGGAGTGGCGGGCGAGCATGTTTTCGTCGGGGCTGCGGCGGCGGATCTTGTCCAGCAGCAGGTACACCACGGGCGTGGTCAGCAGCGTCAGCAGCTGGCTGGCGACGAGGCCGCCGATGATGGCGATGCCCAGCGGCTGGCGCAGCTCGGAGCCCTCGCCGAAGCCGACGGCCAGCGGCAGCGCGCCGAGCGCGGCGGCCAGCGTGGTCATCAGGATGGGGCGGAAGCGCAGGCGGCAGGCCTCGCGCACGGCGTCGTAGGCCGACAGCCCGCGCGAGCGCTCGGCCTCCAGCGCGAAGTCGATGATCATGATCGCGTTCTTCTTGACGATGCCGATCAGCAGGAACACCCCGATCAACGCGATCAGCGAAAACTCCATGCCGAAGATCATCAGCGCCAGCACCGCGCCCACGCCGGCCGAGGGCAGGGTGGACAGCACCGTCAGCGGGTGCACCAGGCTCTCGTACAGCACGCCCAGCACGATGTAGATCACCACGACGGCGGCCAGGATCAGCAGCGGCTGCTGGTTGCTGTTCTGCTGCGCCGCGGCCGCCGTGCCCTGCATGCTGCCGCGCACGTTGATGGGCATGTGGATGGACGCCGACGCGTGCTCGATGGCGGCCTTGGCGTCCGACAGCGAGCTGCCGTCGGCCAGGTTGTACGACACCGTCGTCGCCAGCTCGCCGTCCTGGTGGTTGACGCTGGCGCGCGCGGCGTCCTCGCTGAAGGTGGCGATGGTCGACAGCGGGATCATGGTGCGTGCCGACGTGTTCACCGTGGCGCCGGTGGACGCGTCCTTCGAACCCGGGTTGGCGCTGACCGCGGTGCTGGCCGCCGCGTAGGCCGAGCTGGCGGCGTTGGCCGTGGGCGGCGCGGCCTGCGCGCCGTTGCCCGGCACGCGCACGTCGCGCAGCGACACGGGGCTCTGCGCGAACTGCGGCATCGCCTCCATCACCACGTGGTACTGGTTGAGCGCGTCGTAGATCGTGGCCACCTGGCGCTGGCCGAAGGCGTCGTACAACGCGTTGTCGACGTCCTTGTTGGTCATGCCCTGGCGCGCCGCCGCGTCGCGGTCGATGGTCACGAAGCTCTCGATGCCGTTCTCCTGCTGGTCGGTATCGATGTCGGTGAGCGCGTCCTCGTTCTTCATCGCCTCGGCCAGGCGCGTGGCCCACTTGGCGAGGTCGGCCTGGTTGTCGCTCTTCAGCGTGTACTGGTAGGTGGAGTTGCTGGAGCGCCCGCCCATGCGCAGGTCCTGCACGGGGTTCAGGAACAGGCTGATGCCCGTCACCTTGGCCAGTTGCGGGCGCAGGCGCGCGATGACGGCCTGGCCGCCGTCCTTGCGCTGGCTCCGGGGCTTCAGGTTGATGAACATGAAGCCGCCGCCGGCGCGCGAGCCGCCGGTGAAGCCCACCACGGTGTCGACCGCGGGGTCGGCATGGATGATGTCCACCAGCTGGTGCAGCTTGCCCTGCATCTGGTCGAACGAGATGCTCTGGTCGGCGCGCATGCCGCCGTTGAGCTGTCCCGAGTCCTGCTGCGGGAAGAAGCCCTTGGGCACGGCCATGAACAGCCACACATTGAGCCCCACCACCGCGGCCAGCACCAGCATCACGGTGAGCTTCGAATCGAGGGCCCAGTCGAGCGAGCGCTCGTACACGTGCAGCGTGCCTTCGTAGGCGCGCTCGGTCCAGCGCGTGAAGCGGCCCGCGGGCTTCTGCTTCTTCTTGATGCCGGCCTTGTTGCTGTCGAGCATCCACGCGCACATCATGGGCGTGGTGGTGAGCGAGATCACCAGCGAGATCATCACGGAGGCCGACAGCGTGATCGCGAACTCGCGGAACAGGCGGCCCGGCTGGCCGCCCATGAACAGCAGCGGGATGAACACGGCGATCAGCGACAGGCTGATCGACAACACGGTGAAGCCCACCTCCTTGGCGCCCAGCAGCGCGGCCTGCAGGCGGTCCATGCCCTGCTCGATATGGCGGCTGGTGTTCTCCAGCACCACGATGGCGTCGTCGACCACGAAGCCGGTGGCCACGGTCAGCGCCATCAGGCTCAGGTTGTCCAGGCTGAAGCCCAGCAGGTACATCACGCCGAACGTGCCCAGCAGCGACACCACGGTGGCGATGCCCGGCACCAGCGTGGCACGCCAGCTGTGGAGGAACACGCCCACCACGAACACCACCAGCGCCACCGAGATGAGCAGCGTGGCCTCCACCTCGTGCAACGACGCGCGGATGGAGTTGGTGCTGTCGGAGGCCACCTCCAGCTCGATGTCGCTGGGCAGCTGCGCCTTCAGCTGGGGCACCAGGGCGCGCACGCCGTCCACCGTGTCGATGATGTTGGCGCCGGGCTGGCGCGTGACGATCACCACCACCGCCGGGCTGCCGTTGAACAGGCCCAGCGTGCGGACGTCCTCGGGTCCGTCGGTGACGCTGGCGATGTCGGACAGCCTCACCGCGGCGCCGTTGCGCCACGCCACGGTCAGCGACTTGTATTCGGCCGCTGTGTGCCCCGGCTGCTGCGTGTAGATCTGCAGCCGCTGCACGCCGTCCTCGATGCTGCCCTTGGGACGGGTCGCATTCGACGCCTGGATGGCCGCACGCACGTCCTCGGCCGGGATGCCGAGATTGTTGAGCGCCAGCGTGTTCAGGTCGATGCGCACGGCGGGCAGCGAGCCGCCGCCGATCTCGACGTCGCCGACGCCCGAGACCTGCGCCACCTTCTGCTGCACGATGTTGGACACCGCGTCGTAGATCTGCTGCGGCGTGCGCGTCTTCGACGTCAGCGCCAGGATGATCACCGGCGCATCCGAAGGGTTCGCCTTGCGGTAGGTCGGGTTGCTCTTGAGCGTGGCGGGCAGGTCGGCGCGCGCGGCGTTGATGGCGGCCTGCACCTCGCGCGCGGCGCCGTCGATGTCGCGGTTGAGGTCGAACTGCAGGCTGACGCGCGTGGAGCCGGTGCCCGAGTTGGACGTGATCTCGTTGACGCCGGCGATGGTGCCCAGGCGGCGCTCCAGCGGCGTGGCCACGCTGCTCGCCATGGTGTCGGGGCTCGCGCCGGGGATGCTGGCCGACACCGAGATGGCGGGATAGTCCACCTGCGGCAGCGGCGACACCGGCAGCACGAAGAACGCGGCGATGCCCGCCAGCGCCACGCCGGCGGTCAGCAGCACCGTAGCGATGGGCCGCTTGACGAAGGGCGACGACAGGTTCATCGAGCGCCTCCGGGAGCCGGGTGGGGCGCATCGGGATCGAACTCGAGCAGTTGCGGCACCGGCGGCGCCTCCAGCGCCAGTTGCGGCGCGGGCTCGTCCTCGTCGTCATCGATGCCGAAGCGCGCCTTCAGGCTCTCGCCGAGGCGGTCGAACCACAGGTAGATCACCGGCGTGGTGAACAGCGTCAGCAGCTGGCTGACCAGCAGGCCGCCAAAGATCGACAGGCCCAGCGGATGGCGCAGCTCCTTGCCCTCGCCCCAGCCGAACATCAGCGGCAGCGCGGCGAACAGCGCGGCGAACGTCGTCATCAGGATCGGGCGCAGGCGCAGCAGCGCCGCCTGGTGGATGGCCTCGCGCGCTGACATTCGCGGCCGCCGCGCTGGGCCGCTCCCGAGCAAGGCCGCTCCCCCCTCGGGGGGGCCGGGGGGCTGACCGTTCCGTTCGGCGTCGATGGCGAAGTCGATCATCATGATCGCGTTCTTCTTGACGATGCCGATCAGCAGGATGATGCCGATGATGCCGATCACGCCGAGATCCTGCCCGCCGATCAGCAGCGCCAGCAGCGCGCCCACGCCGGCCGAAGGCAGCGTGGACAGGATCGTGAGCGGGTGCACGTAGCTCTCGTAGAGCACGCCCAGCACGATGTAGACGCAGATGACCGCGGCCAGGATCAGCCACAGCTGGTTGGACAGCGACTTCTCGTACGCGCCCGCGGCGCCCAGCGGCGTCATCGTCACCGACGAGGGCAGCGCGATGTCCTTGGCCGCCTGCCGGATCGAGTCGACCGCGGTGCCCAGCGACACGCCGTCGGCGGTATCGAAGCCCACGGTCGTCGCCGGGTACTGCGCCACGTGCGTGACCTGCAGCGGCGACTGCACGGTGCGGATGCTGGCGAACGCCGACAGCGGCGCCGACTGCCCGCTGGTGGTGAGCACCCGCAGGTCGCCGATGGACGCCGGCGTGCGCGCCTGGTCGGGCCGCGCCTCGAGGATCACGCGGTACTGGTTGGTCTCGGTGAAGATCGTCGAGACGATGCGCTGGCCGTACGCGCTGTACAGCGCGTCGTCCACCGTGGCGGCGCTGACGCCCAGGCGCGAGGCGGTGTCGCGGTCCAGGTCGATCTCCACCGCCAAGCCCGTGTTGCCGACGTCGGTGATCACGTTGCGCACCTTGGTGTCGGAGCGCAGCCGATCGACCAGCTTGTTGGCCCACAGCGCCACGCTGGCGTCGTCGGCGCCTTCCATCGACACGCGGTACTGCGTAGGCCCGGTGTCGGAGTCGATGGTGAGATCCTGCGTGGGCTGCAGGTACAGCGTGACGCCGGCCACCTGCTGCGCGCGATCGCGCAGGCGGTTCATGATCTCTTCCTGCGTGCCGCTGGCGCCACGCTTGAGGTCGACCAGCATGGTGCCGGCGTTGAGCATCGTGTTGTTGGCGCCGTCCACGCCCACGATGGACGCGATGTTGTCCACCGCGGGATCGGCGAGCATCGCGCGCGCCGCCTGGCGCTGCAGGTCGGACATGCGCGAGAAGCTCACCGTCTCGGCGCTCTGCACGCGCACCTGCAGCTGGCCGGTGTCCTGCGTGGGGAACAGGCCCTTGGGGATCACCACGTACAGCAGCACCGTGACGGCGAAGGTGGCCAGCGCCACCAGCAGCGTGGCGGTCTGGTGGTCCAGCACGAACACCAGGCCGCGGTCGTACTTCCTGATGATCCAGTCGAACATCTGCTGGAACTTCAACGCGTAGCCGCTCGGATGTTCCTCGGGCTTGAGCATGCGCGCCGACATCATCGGCACCAGCGTCAGCGACACCACGGCCGAGATCAGGATCGTGATGGCCAGCGTCACCGCGAACTCGCGGAACAGCCGACCCACCACGTCGCCCATGAACAGCAGCGGGATCAACACCGCGATCAGCGACACGGTGAGCGACACGATGGTGAAGCCGATCTGCGACGCGCCCTTCAGCGCGGCGGCCATCGGCTTGTCGCCCTTCTCGATGTAGCGCGAGATGTTCTCGATCATCACGATGGCGTCGTCCACCACGAAGCCGGTGGCGATGGTGAGCGACATCAGGCTCAGGTTGTTCAGGCTGTACCCCAGCAGGTACATGGCCCCGCAGGTGCCGATCAGCGAGATGGGCACCGACAGGCTGGCGATGACCGTGGCGCGCCAGCTGTGCAGGAACGCGAAGATGACCAGCGTGACCAGGATCACGGCCAGCACCAGCTCGAACTCCACGTGTTCCACGGACGCACGGATGCCCGCCGTGCGGTCGCTGAGCACGCGCACCTCCAGCGAGGCGGGCAGGGCGGCCTGCAGCTCGGGCAACTGCTTCTTGATGGCGTCCACCGTCTGGATGACGTTGGCCCCCGGCTGGCGCTGCACGTTGACGATGATGGCCGGCGTGTCGTCGGCCCAGGCGGCCAGGCGCAGGTTCTCGGCGCCGTCCACCACCTGGGCGATGTCGCTCAGGCGCACCGGCGCGCCATTCTTGTAGGTGACGATCAGGTTGGCGTAGTCGTCCACCGACACCAGCTGGTCGTTGGCGTTGATCGAATACGAGCGCGAGGCGCCATCGAAGCTGCCCTTGGCGCTGTTGGCGTTGGCGTTGGTGATGGCCGTCTTCACGGTCGCCAGGTCGAGTCCGTAGGAGGCCATGGCGCGGGTGTCGGCCTGGATGCGCTTGGCCGGGCGTTGTCCGCCGGCGAGCGTGACGAGGCCGACGCCCGCCACCTGGCTGATCTTCTGCGCGAGGCGCGTGTTCACCAGGTTCTGCACGTCGGGCAGCGGCATCGATTTCGAGCTCACCGCCAGCGTCATCACCGGCGCGTCGGCGGGGTTTACCTTGGCGTAGACGGGAGGCGCGGGCAGGTCGGCCGGCAGCAGCGAGTTGCCCGCGTTGATGGCGGCCTGCACCTCCTGCTCGGCCACGTCCAGCGACAGGCCCAGGTTGAACTGCAGCGTGACGAGCGAGACGCCCGCCGCGCTGGTGGAGCCCATGCGCGCCAGGCCCGACATGTTGCCGAACTGCTTCTCGAGCGGCGCCGTCACGGTGCGGCTCATCACCTCGGGACTGCCGCCCGGGTACAGCGTCTGCACCTGGATGGTGGGGTAGTCCACCTGCGGCAGCGCCGACAGCGGCAGGAACCTGAAGCCGACGATGCCCGTCAGGACGATCGCCAGCATCAGCAGCGACGTGGCGACCGGACGCTGGATGAAGGGTCTGGACGGGCTCATCGGATCTCGGCGGTGGTCGTTCCGGAAATGACCGCGCGTGCCATCACGATTGCGCCTCGCTCGCGCGGCGATGGTGGCCGCCGCGTGCGCCCGACGCGCCGGACGCGCCCCACGCGCCCGAGGCGGCGCCGCTCGCGCCGCGGCGCGGACCCGAGGCCGCGTCGCCGGGCAGCGACACCCTGGCGCCGTCCTTCAGGCGGTCGCCGCCTTCGGTGATCACGCGCTCGCCCACCGTGAGGCCCTTGGTGATCTGCACCGTGTCGGCCGTGGCGACGCCTTGCACCACCGTCACCTGCGAGACCGTGTGGTCGTCGTTGAGCAGGTAGACGAAGTCGCCGTTGGGCCCGTGGCGCAGCGCCGTCACGGGCACCACCAGGGCGTCCTTCAGCGTGTCGAGCAGGATGCGCACGTTGACGAACTGGCTCGGGAATAGCGCGTTCTTCGCGTTGGAGAAGCGGGCCTTGGCGCGCACGGTGCCGGTCTGCGTGTCGGACTGGTTGTTCAGCGACAGGAAGGCGCCCGTGTCCAGCAACTGCGTACGGGTCCGGTCCATCGCCGAGACGGCCAGCACGGCGCCCGCCGCGATGCGCGCCTGCAGCTGCGGGATGCGGTCCTGCGGGATCGCGAACTCGACGTCGATGGGCGCGAGCTCGGTGATGGTGGTGATGCCGCCCGAGGTGCCGGAGGACACCAGGTTGCCGATGTCCACCGAGCGCAGCCCCACGCGGCCGCTCACGGGCGCGGTGATGCGCGTCCACGCGAGGTTGAGCCTGGCCGTGCCCACGGCGGCCTGGTCGCCCAGCACCGTGCCTTGCGACTGCTTGACGGTGGCGGCCTGGGTATCGACGTCCTGGCGCGCGATCGAGTCCTGCTGCAGCAGCGTCTGGTAGCGCTTGAGCGTGACGTTGGCGGCGTCCAGCGTGGCCTCGTCGCGCTGCAACTGGCCCTGGGCCTGCATCAGCGCGAGCTCGAACGGGCGCGGCTCGATGGTGGCCAGCAACTGCCCCGCCTTGACCATCTGGCCTTCCTGGAACGGGACCTTGGTGAGCACGCCCGACACCTGCGGCGTGACGGTGACCGTGGCCGACGGCGTGACCGTGCCCAGCGCGTCGACGTAGATCGGGATGTCGGAATGGATGACGCTGGCCACGCCCACCGTGGTGCCGTTCTGGCCGCCGCGACGACCGCCGCCACCGGGGCCGCCGGGGCCGCCGGGCCCACCTGCGCCGGGCGGGCCGCCGGCGCCACCGCCCGCACCCGCCGCCGGCTTGTGGGTGAGATACCAGGCCAGCGCACCCAGTCCCACCACCAGGACCACGGCGATCACGGTGCCCAGCCAGCGGCGCTTCTTCGGAGCCGGCGGCGTAGTGGTATTCAGTCGTTCTTTTTCCATCACGATCCTTGTTCGCGCCGGCCTGCATCAGGGGCGCGCGTTCATCATTTGTCCTGCCATGTCGGACGGGCAGCCTTCTCCCCGCGCTCCATCTCGACCGCGCGACACCATAGCAAACGACACACCCGTTTCCGGAGGGCGGAGGGCGGTCTGGGAAAACTTTACCTGTCGAGCTGGCGGCCCCGATGCGGGGCCCGCTGGAGGCGGTCGGGGTTTGTTGCTGGCAGGCGTCCGGCGCGTGTCAACGCGACACGCGGAACACCTGCACCGACAACGGCGCGGCGGGCACGCCGAGCCGTCCCTGCGCGTCCGCCGGGCCGATTTCACCGGAGCCGGCGGCGGGATACAGGCGCTGCAGTCGCGCGTTCGCCGGCAGGCCGGCGAGGCTGGCCGCGCCATCGACCGACGCATAGTTCAAGACGACGACGATCCGCTCGTCGGCATCCACCCGCCGGAAACTGAGCGTGCGTCCGTCCACGCGCGGCGCCTCGTAGCGCCCCGTCGCGATGGCCGGATGCGTGTTGCGCAGCCGAAGCATGGCCGTGTAGAAGGCGAGCAGCGAGGCCGGGTCGGTGGCCTCGGCCCGGGCGTTGTTCGTCGCGACGTTGATCGACGGCGGGCTGTACGCGCGGCCGGTGGAGAAGCCGCCGCTCGCGCTCCAGCTCATGGGCCCGCGCAGCCTGGCGTCGCCGTCCGGCGCCTCCACCGCCGACATGCCCAGCTCCTCGCCGTAATACAGGTACGGCGTGCCGGGCTGCAGCAGGTAGGCCGCGGCGGCCACGCGAACGCGCGCCGCGTCGCCCCCCATCGCGTCCCACAGCCGCTTGCCGGCGAAGCTGTCGTGGTTGGACACCATCGTGGCCATCGTGTCGGGCGCGACGAGGAAATAGTCGGCCACGCGGTGGATGGCCTGCTCGTCATCGAGGCCGGCCGCCACGAGGGCGTCGCTGTGGCCGAACGCGAACGCCGAGCCGCAGGCGCTGCGCGCGGCGAAGCCCACCGGGTCGCCGGGCGACTCGCACACCATCACGTGGGGATGATCGACGTCGAGCTCGCGGCGCACCTGCGCCATGAACGAATAGTCCTCGGGCTGCATGCTCCAGCCGTCGGGGCCGTTCTCGAACAGGTGGCCCACCGCGTCGATGCGGAAGCCGTCGGCGCCGTGGTTCAGCCAGAAGCGCAGGGTGTCCATGTGATACGCCACCACCGCGGGGTTGCGCAGGTTGAAGTCGGGCATGTTCGCGCCGAACTGCGCGAGGTAGGCGCCGTTGGGCGTCGCGTTCCATGGGTCGTGGTCGAAGATGGACCAGCCGGCGGGCTTGGCGTCTTCCCACACGTACCACGAGCGCCACGGGCTGGTGGGCGACGCCGCGGACGCCTTGAACAGCGGGTTCTGGTCGGAGCTGTGGTTGATGACGTAGTCCAGCACGATGCCGATGCCGCGGGCGTGGGCCTGGCGCGTCAGTTCGTCGAAGTCGGCCAGCGTGCCGTAGGCCGGCTCGATGGCGCGGTAGTCGGCCACGCCGTAGCCATGGGCGTGGTCGCCGCTGGCGGTGATGGGCATCAGCCACACGCCCTTGATGCCCAGCGCCTGCAGGTAGTCCAGGCGCCGCGTGAGGCCGCGCAGGTCGCCGATGCCGTCGCCGTCGCTGTCCTGGAAGCCGCGCACGTAGATCTCCATGAAGGCGCCATGCTCCCACCCAACGGGCAGGGGCGACGCCTGCCGCACCTGGCGGACGGCGGACACGTCCACGCCCGCATCGCGCGGGGTCGCGCAGCCGGCGAGAAGGCTGGCGCAGGCCAGGGCGACAGGCAGGGTGGAGCGGCGGAGCCGGGCGGTCATCGTCTCGAATCGTTGTGGTCGTTCGGTCGTCAAGGTGTAGTCAAAGTACATCATAAATCCATGTGCTTGAAAGCTTGAATCCGGGAAATCCATGCGCTTTGTCTCGTGCGACATGAAATAGCATGTAGCATTCCTCCTCGAATAAAAAGAGACAAAACGCTGGTGAAGCAAAACTACTTCAGGCGGACGACAAACCTCTGCGGATGCCTCCTGATCGCGGCGGGCGCCGCGTCGGCGCATGCCGGGCCGGGCGCGTTGCGCGAGGCCTGCGACGCGCCGCAGTTCGCGGCCACGCTGGTGCCCGTCACGGCTGCCGCGCCCGTTCCCGCCCGGGTGATCGCGCTGTCGCAAGCACTCTTCCAATGGCCGGCGGTGCCCTCGCAGGGCCACTTCGTGCTGGCCTCGTCGGCCAAGGGCGCGTTGGTGGCGCGCGCGGGCGAGCCGCTGTCCGGTGCCGACGAGACCCTGGCGTTGTCCGTTTCCGCCGACCCGGTGCCGCCGGCGCTCGCGCGGCGCTTCAGATTCGTCGGTGCCGGCGCGGTCTTGCAGGCCGACGATCCCGCGCGCGTGACGCGCGCCCTGCGCGGGCAGGCACTGGTGGTGCGCGAGGACGACCACGGCCGCGTGCTCGACGTGGCCGCGCTGCAGGCGGCCGGCGCGCTCGACGACGCCTACGCCTCCGCCGCCACCCTGGACGACCTCGGCGTGACCCCCGTCGCGACCGGAGCGCGCTTCGCGGTCTGGGCGCCGACCGCGCAGTCCGTGGCCGTGTGCGTGTTCCGGAGCGCGGAAGGCGCGTCCGCCGAGGCCGTGCCGCTGGTTCGCGACGACGCCACTGGCGCCTGGCGCGGCCAGGCGCACGCGGCGCGCCGGGGCGGCTACTACCTCTACCTGGTCGACGTCTTCGTTCCGGGCACGGGCCTGGTGCGCAACCGCGTCACCGATCCGTATGCCATCAGCCTGAACGCCGACTCCCGCCGCGACTTCATCGGCGCGCTCGCCGACCCCGCGCTGGCGCCGCCCGGCTGGCAGCACGACGCCGCGCCGTCCACCGTGCGCCGGTCGGTGGACATGGCCATCTACGAGCTGCACCTGCGCGACTTCTCCGCCGGCGACGCCAGCGTGCCGGCCGCCCATCGCGGCAAGTACCTCGCGTTCACCGATGCCGCCAGCCTGGGCATGCGCCACCTGCGCGCGCTGGCGCAGGCGGGCCTCACCGACGTCCACCTGTTGCCCGTGTTCGACCTGGCGAGCGTGCCCGAGCGCGGCTGCACGACGCCGCGCGTCGCGGGTGGCCCCGCCGACGAGACGCAGCAGGCGGCCGTGGCCGCCGGCGCGGCCACCGACTGCTTCAACTGGGGCTACGACCCGTTCCACTACGGCGCGCCGGAGGGCAGCTATGCCTCGGACGCCGACGACGGCGCCGTGCGCGTGCGCGAGTTCCGCGCCATGGTGCAGGGCCTGCATCGCGCCGGCCTGCGCGTGGGCATGGACGTGGTCTACAACCACACCGTGGCCGCCGGCCAGGACGCGCGATCGGTGCTGGATCGCGTCGTGCCGGGCTACTACCAGCGGCTCGACGCACAAGGCGCCATCGAGCACTCCACCTGCTGCGACAACACCGCCACCGAGAACCTGATGATGGGCAAGCTGCTCGTCGACTCGGTGACGCAGTGGGCCGTGCAGTACCACGTCGACTCGTTCCGCTTCGACCTGATGGGCCACCAGCCGCGCGCGGTGATGGAGGCGCTGCAGCGTCGCCTGAAGGCGGCCACGGGCCGCGAGATCCCGCTGATCGGCGAGGGCTGGAACTTCGGCGAGGTGGCCGACGGCGCGCGCTTCGTGCAGGCGTCGCAGCTGTCGCTCGCCGGCACGGGCATCGGCACCTTCAGCGATCGCGCGCGCGACGCGGTGCGCGGCGGCTCGGCCACCGACAGCACCCACCTGCGCGCCGACCAGGGCTGGATCAATGGCGAGTTCTTCGACCCGAACGGCATCGGCCACGCCACGCGCGACGACCTGCTGGACGCGGCCGACATGATCCGCGTTGGCCTCGCCGGCTCGCTGCGCGACATGACTTTGCCTACCTGGCGCGGCCCCACGCTGGCCTTCGACAGGATCGCGTACGGCGGCCAGCCCGCGGGCTACGCGAGCGCGCCGGGCGAGACGGTGAACTACGTCGAGAACCACGACAACCAGACGCTGTTCGACAACGACGTGCTCAAGCTGCCGCTGGCCACGTCGGGCCCCGACCGCGCCCGCGTGCAGATCCTCGGCGCGGCCGTGGTGGCGTTCAGCCAGGGCGTGGCGTACTTCCATGCGGGCGTCGACCTGCTGCGCTCCAGGTCCTTCGACAAGAACAGCTTCGACTCGGGCGACTGGTTCAACCGCCTCGACTGGTCGGCCCGCGACAACGGCTTCGGCTCGGGCCTGCCGCCGAAGGCGGACAACGGCGCGCTGTGGGATATGGAGCGCCCGCTGCTGGCCGACGCCGCGCTCAAGCCGACGCCGGCCGACATCGCCTGGACGCGCGACGCGTTCCGCGATTTGCTGCGCATCCGCGCCAGCACGCCGCTGTTCCACCTGGCCACCGCGGCCGAGGTGCGCGAGCGCATCAGTTTCCCGGCCGCCGGCCCGTCGCAGGAGCCCACGGTGATCGCCGAGCTCATCGACGGACGCGGCCTGGGCGGGGCGAAGTTCGGCGCCGTGCTGGTGGTGCTCAACGCGGACAAGCAGTCGCACGTGCTCGAGGCCGCCTCGCTGGCCGGACGCCACTGGCGCCTGCATCCCGTGCACCTGGCACCGCAGGCGGCCGACGTCCGCATCGCCCAGGAAGCGCACGTCGACGACGCCGCGGGCCGCTTCACGCTGCCCGCGCGCAGCGCCATCGTCTTCGTCGCGCGCTGAACGCTCGCTTCACCCATTGCCTTCACCCATTGCCGGAACCGTTCCCGATGCGCCACCCCCGCAAGCTCTCCGCCGCCGTCCTGATCGCCGCTACCTCGCTGGGCGCCGGTGCGGCCGACGACGTCGTCCCCCCCGCTACGCCGGCCCAGGTCGAGCGCATCGAGCCCGCCTTCTGGTGGGTGGGCATGCACAGCGACAAGCTGCAGCTGATGGTGCACGGCCCGCGCATCGGCGAGGCCGCGCCGCGGATCGCCGACGCGGCGTCCGCCGGCGTGCGCATCGAGTCGGTGTCGCGCGTGGCCAATCCCAACTACCTGTTCATCGACCTGCGCATCGCGCCCGATGCCGCGCCGGGCCGCGTGGACATCGTGTTCAGCCACGGCGGCGAGCGCTTCCAGGCGCCGTTCGAGCTGCGTGCCCGGGCGGCCGGCTCGGCCGATCGACGCGGCTTCGATTCGTCGGACGTGATCCTGAACCTGGTGCCCGACCGCTTCGCCAACGGCAACCCGGCCAACGACGACGTGCCGGGCTACGGCGACGAGGTGCGGCGCGACGACGACGAGGCGGGCCGCCACGGCGGCGACATCCAGGGCATCGTCGACCACCTCGACTACTTCCGCGACCTGGGCGTGACGATGCTGTGGCCCACGCCGCTCACCGAGAACCGGCAGCCAAAGTACTCGTACCACGGCTACGCCGCCACCGACACCTACAGGATCGACCCGCGCTTCGGCGGCAACGAGGACTACCGCCGCATGGTGGAGGCGGCGCGCGGCAAGGGCATCGGCGTGATCATGGACGTGGTGCTGAACCACATCGGCTCGGAGCACTGGTGGATGCACGACCTGCCCACGCCCGACTGGATCGGCTTCGATGGCCAGTTCAAGCAGACGCAGCACGCGCGCACCACGGCCAGCGACCCGTATGCGTCGCGCGCCGACGCGAAGGCCTACACCGACGGCTGGTTCGGTCCGAACATGCCCGACATGAACCAGCGCAACCGGTTCCTGTCCACGTACCAGATCCAGAACGCCATCTGGTGGGTCGAGTACGCCGGGCTGTCCGGCCTGCGCGTGGACACCTGGGGCTACTCCGACCAGGCTTTCCTCCAGGAATGGACGCGCCGCGTAATGGCCGAGTACCCGCGCCTGAACATCGTGGGCGAGGAGTGGACGGCCCAGCCCACGGTGCTGATGCACTGGCTGGGCGGCGGTCGCGACGCCGCCGGCCGCGTGCCGCTGCCCAGCGCCATGGACTTCCCGCTCAACGGCACGCTGCGCAAGGCGCTCGCCAGCGACGGTGACACGCTGCACTCGGGCCTGATGGACCTGTACGAAGGCCTGGTCAACGACGTGCTGTACCCCGAGCCCTCGCGGATGGTTCTGTTCGAGGGAAACCACGACCTGCCGCGGCTCTACAGCGTGCTCAGGGAGGACGTCGGCCTGACGAAGATGGCACTGGCCTACGTGCTCACGATGCCGCGCGTGCCGCAGCTGTACTACGGCACCGAGATCCTCATGACCAGCCCCGTGGTGCGCGACGACGGCAAGGCGCGGCAGGACTTCCCCGGCGGCTGGGCCGGCGACAAGGTGAACGCGTTCACGGGTAAGGGCCTCAGCGCGAAGCAGAAGGACATGCAGGCCTTCGTGCGCCGGCTGCTGAACTGGCGCAGGACGCAGACCACGGTGCACCACGGCAAGCTGATGCACTTCGTGCCCGAGAACGGCACCTATGCCTGGTTCCGCTACGACGCCGATTCCACCGTGATGGTGGTCATCAACAAGAACGATGGCGAGACGGTGTTGGACCTGGCGCGCTTCGCCGAGGTGCTGCACACGCCGGCCGCCGCGCTGGACGTGTTGACGGGCAAGGAAGTGAAGCTGGGCGCCAGCGTGAAGCTGCCGGGCCGCTCGGTGCGGATCTTCGAGGTGCGTCGTTGATATGAGCCGAAGGTGTATGCAGACTACGACTTCCACTGGACGTTGGACGTCGTGACTCGGCGAGGTGCCCGGGTACTCGAGCGGTGAAGCGACGCGGTTGATCCAAAACCGTAGGTAAACTACATTCCCGACTTTGTCGCGAATGCAGGCACGCTTTGCCCGCAAAACTTCCAGCGAGCCCCTCCGGACAATGACCGTCGCCAACCCCTCCTCCTTCCCGCGCCTCATGGGCGACGTCGGCGGCACCAACGCCCGCTTCGCCGTCCAGGAGTCGCCCGGCGCGCCGCCGACGCAGGTGGTCACGTACCCGGTGGTGGACTACCCGAACTTCGACGACTGCCTCGAGGCCTATGTGGCGCAGCTCACCGGCGCGCGTCCGCGCCAGGCCGCCGTGGGCATCGCCAACCCGATCGTCGGCGACCACGTGAAGATGACCAACTTCCATTGGGCGTTTTCCATCGAGGCCGTGCGCCAGCGTCTCGGTTTCGACCGCCTGCTGCTGATCAACGACTTCACCGCGCTCGCGTTGTCGCTGCCATCGCTGCAGCCGGAGCACCTGCGACGCATCGGCGGCGGGGGCGAGGCCGACCCCAAGGGCGCCATCGGGCTGCTGGGTCCGGGCACCGGGCTCGGTGTGTCCGGGCTGTTGCACGACAGCGCCGGCCACGTCGTGCCGCTGGGCGGGGAGGGCGGGCACGTGAGCCTCGCGTCGGACAACGCGCGCGAGGACGCGGTCATCGCCGTGCTGCGCAGGCGCTTCGGGCATGCTTCGGCCGAGCGCGCGCTGCAGGGGCAGGGCCTGGTCTCGATGTACGAGGCGCTGTGCGAGATCGACGGCGTGGCGGCCGCCAGCCTGGATCCCTCCGGCGTCACCGCCGCGGCGATGGTCGGTAGCGACGCGCGCTGCGTCGAGGTGGTCGAGCTGTTCTTCGCCTTCCTCGGCAGCGTGGCCGGCAACCTCGCGCTGACGCTCGGGGCACGCGGCGGCGTCTACGTGGGCGGCGGCATCGTGCCGCGCCTGGGCGCCTGGATCGATCGGTCGTCGTTCCGCGAGCGCTTCATCGCCAAGGGCCGCTTCCGCGGGTACCTCGACGGCATCCCGACGTGGCTCATCCAGGCCGAGACGTCGCCCGCGCTGATCGGCGCCGCCAACGCGCTGGACTAGGGGGTCTGGCATCTCCTGCGTACACGCAGGCGATGCCTGACCCCGATCCCCGCGCACGTTCGGGGTCTGGCGGTAGCCAGGCCCTCTATTCGCCCAGCAGCGCGGCCCCGCCGCCCATCACCTGGCTGAACCCGGCGTCCACGTACGAGATCTCGCCCGTCATGCCCGAGGACAGGTCGGACAACAGGAACGCGGCCACGTTGCCCACGTCGTCGATCGTGACCGTGCGGCGCAGCGGCGCGTTCTCCTCGAACACGCCCAGAAGCTTGCCGAAGCCCTTGATGCCCGACGCGGCGAGCGTCTTGATGGGACCTGCCGAGATGCCGTTCACGCGGATGCCCTTGGGGCCCACGCTGGCGGCCAGGTAGCGCACGCTGGCCTCCAGCGACGCCTTGGCCAGGCCCATCGTGTTGTAGGCCGGCACGGCGCGGATGGCGCCCAGGTAGGTCATCGTCAGCAGGGCGCTCTTGTCGCGCAGCTGCGGCAGCGCGGCCTTGGCCAGCGCCGGGAAGCTGTACGCCGAGATGTCGTGGGCGATGCGGAAGCTCTCGCGCGACAGGCCCTCGAGGAAATCGCCGGCGATGGCCTCGCGCGGCGCGAATCCGATCGAGTGCACGAAGCCGTCGAAACCCTCGGGCCAGGCCTGCTTGAGGCCTTCGCACAAGGCGGCGATCTGCTCGTCCGAGCCGACGTCGCAGTCGAAGACGAGCCTGGAGCCGAACTCGGCGGCGGTGTCGGTGATGCGCTCCTTGAAGCGCTCACCCTGGTAACTGAAGGCGAGCTCGGCGCCTTCGCGGTGGCAGGCCCGCGCGACGCCATAGGCGATCGAGCGGTTGTTCAATACGCCCGTGATGAGCAGGCGTTTGCCGGCGAGGAATCCCATGCAGTCTCCGTATGTTGCTAGTATGGTGATTGTCGCACCCTCATTGTTGCGGGGGCGGTAGTTGCAGGCTATAATACGAGCTTCGCTGAAGTACTGGACAACGCGGATTCGTTGTTGAAGCTCTCGAGTTTATCGGGGGTTTCAGGAAATCTGACAGGCAGGCACGACGCGTGGAAGATGTGGGCGGATTTGTCTTCTGCCCATTTTTTTTGCCGCCGCGTTTGTACCGTGAAATATGTCCGCACCGGACGGTACCGCAGCGAGAAGAACTCTGCGAGTTCGCGACCCTCGAAAGTCGCGGGCTCTGAATGCAAGTTGCAAGGGTCCTCAGGGGCCTTTGCCACTTTTTGGGCTCGTCCCATTCAACTTCCGAACCTTAGAACCACTTTCTTGGCAGGCCCTGCACACACTCCAGGCTGGACTTCGGCCATCGAACGCACCGTCACCGGTCTGGGATACGAACTGGTGGACGTCGAGCGCGTCGCTGGTGGACTCCTGCGCGTCACGATCGACCGCGTGCCTGACCATGTGTACACCACGGGCGAATCCGAGTTTGTGCTGGTCGAGGATTGCGAAGCTGTCACGCGTCAGTTGCAATATGTCCTCGAAGTCGAGAATGCCGATTACGGCCGGCTCGAGGTGTCCTCGCCGGGCCTCGATCGTCCGCTGCGAGGCGAGCGCGATTTCCGGCGCTTCGTCGGCGAGCAGGTAGAAGTCACATTGAAGGAAGCCTTCCAGGCGCGCAAGAAGTTCACGGGTGAACTTCAGGCGCGCGGCGAGGGTTGGGGACTGGTGTTGCCCGCGGCTGCGATCAGCAAGACGCAGGCGAAGGCCGGTGCCAAGGCGGGGGTCGAGCAGGTGCTCGACTTCGCGCTCGATGAATTGCAGGAAGCCCGGCTCGTGCCGGTGATCGACTTCAAGGGGCGCCGCCGCAAGGCGGACCTCGCCGCCGTGCCTGAGGCCGGTGCTCAATCCGACGACGGAGGTCAAGAACAATGAACCGCGAAATGCTGATGTTGGTGGACGCGATCTCGCGCGAAA
>JBBQYL010000014.1:0-42988 GCA_038208735.1 Burkholderiales bacterium | reverse complement strand
CAGGATGACGTCCGGCTGCGCCGGACACCACGTGGATCCTGCGACTGCGCGCAGGATGACGTCCGGCTGCGCCGGACACCACGTGGATCCTGCGACTGCGCGCAGGATGACGTCCGGCTGCGCCGGACGTCACTTGACGAACGAGTTCAGCTGGATGATGGGCAGCAGCACGGACAGCACGATCATCATCACCACGCCGCCCATGCCCACGATCAGCAGCGGCTCGAGCAGCGTGGCCATCGCGAAGGCACGCCGCTGCACCTCGTTGCTGAGCTGGCGTGCCGCGCGATCGAGCATCAACGGCAGTTGCCCGGTCTGCTCGCCCAGGCGCGCGAACATGGCCAGCAGGCCCGGGAAGCGCTTGTGCGCGGCCAGCGCCGAGGCCAGCGGCGCGCCTTCGCGCACCTGCACCAGCGCCTCCATGGCGTCGGCGCGCAGCGCATGGTTGCCCAGCGTCTCGGCGGCCGCCTGCAGCGCCTTCAGGATGGGCACGCCGGCGCCGGCCAGCATGGCCAGCGTGCCGGCGAAGCGGGCCGCGTTGTAGCCGCGCATGAGGCGTCCCACCAGAGGCGTCTCGAGCACCGCCGAGTCGAAGCGCAGCCGGAACGCCGGCTGGCGCAGCGCGGCGGACAACAGGAACGCGGCCAGCACCAGCGCCACCACCATCAACAGCCCCCACTGGCGCACGAATGCGCTGATGGCCAGCATCATCTCGGTGAGGAAGGGCAGCGCGTGCTTGCCGCTGGCGAACACGGAGGCCACCTGCGGCACCACGTAGGTGACGAGGAAGCCGACGATGAAGACGGCGATCACCGACACGATGGCCGGGTACAGCGCGGCGCCGATCAGCTTGCCCTTGAGCGACTGGCGCTCCTCCAGGTCGTCGGCCAGGCGTTCGAGCACGCGGCCCAGCGCGCCGCTCTGCTCGCCCGCGGCCACCACGGCGCGGTAGATGTCGTCGAACTCGCGCGGAACGCTGGCCAGCGCGCGCGCGAAGGTGGCGCCGCCGTTGACCTCGCTGCGCAGGTGGGCGATCAGGTCGCGCTGGCGTTGTTCCTCGGCCTCGTCGGCCAGCGCGGTGAGCGCGCGTTCCAGCGGCAGGCCCGCGCCCACCAGGCCGGCGAGCTGGCGCGTCCACACGGCCAGGCCCGACGACGAGAACGCTTTCGGCGTGAAGAAACCGCGCTTGGCGCCGCCGGCCTCGGTCACGGCCACCACGGTCAGTCCCAGTGGCACGAGCTGCAGGCCGCGCAGATGCGAGCGCGCGGCCTTCATCGTCTCGGCCTCGACGATGCCGGTGGACGACTTGCCGTTGGCGTCGAGCGCCTCGTACTTGTACGCGGGCATCTCAGTCTCGCGTCACGCGCACGACTTCTTCGAGCGACGTGACGCCCTCGCGCACCAGGCGCTCGCCGTCGTCGCGCATCGAGCGCATGCCGTTGGCCACGGCCGCCTTGATGACGTCGTGCTCGGCGGCGCGGCCGTGGATCAGGCCCTGGATCGTCTGGTCCACCACCAGCAGCTCGTAGACGCCGGTGCGGCCCTTGTAGCCGGAGTTGACGCAGTGCTCGCAGCCCACGGGATGCCAGCGGTGGTTCTCGTCCTCGCGCTTGCAGTACTCGCACAGCTTGCGCACCAGGCGCTGCGCCAGCACGCCCAGCAGCGACGAGCTGAGCAGGAAGGGCTCCACGCCCATGTCGATCAGTCGGTTGACCGTGGAGGGCGCGTCGTTGGTGTGCACCGTGGCCAGCACCAGGTGGCCCGTGAGCGAGGCCTGGATGGCGATCTGCGCGGTCTCGAAGTCGCGGATCTCGCCGATCATCACCACGTCGGGATCCTGGCGCAGGATCGCGCGCAGCGCCTTGGCGAACGTGAGGTCGATCTTCGGGTTGACCTGCGTCTGGCCGATGCCGGGCAGCTCGTATTCCACCGGGTCTTCCACCGTGAGCACGTTGGACGTACGCGTGTCCAGGCGCGTGAGCGAGGCGTACAGCGTGGTCGTCTTGCCCGAGCCCGTGGGGCCGGTCACCAGCACGATGCCGTGCGGCTGCTGCACCAGGCGGTGGAACTGCGCCAGCACCTCGCCGTCCATGCCCAGCGATTCGAGGCTGAACTTCTGCTCGCCCTTGTCCAGCAGGCGCAGCACCGCCCGTTCGCCGTGCGCCGACGGCAGCGTCGACACCCGCACGTCGATGGCGCGGCCGCCGATGCGCAGCGAGATGCGGCCGTCCTGCGGCAGGCGCTTCTCGGAGATGTCGAGCTCGGCCATGATCTTCAGGCGCGAGATGAGCGCGGCGTGCAGCGCCTTGTTGGGCTGCACCACCTCGCGCAGCGTGCCGTCCACGCGGAAGCGCACGCTGGAGCTGCGCTCGTACGGTTCGATGTGGATGTCGCTCGCGCCGTCCTTGGCCGCCTGCGTGAGCAGCGCGTTGAGCATGCGGATGATGGGCGCGTCGTTGGAGGCCTCCAGCAGGTCTTCCACCGCCGGCAGCTCCTGCATCATGCGCGACAGGTCGACGGCGCTCTCCACCTCGCCCACCACCGACGCGGCACTGCCCTGGCCGCCCGAGTACGCCTGCGCGATGCGCGTCTGCAGCGCGGCGGGTGTGTCGCGCTCGATGCGGTCGACGGCGTGCAGGCGCAGCACCTCGGCCAGGGCGGTGCGCGAGGTGCCGTCGCTGACGTGCAGCACGCGCTCGCGGCCGTCGTCCTCGATCAGCACCGAATACGTCTTGGCCCAGGCGTAGGGCAGGGGATGGCGTGCGCCCATGGTGGTGGTCCCGGCTTACTTGGTAGGCACCGGCGGAGCCGGGTTGCGCAGGTCGGGGATCGGCGACACGCTGGGCATCGGCACCGACTGCGTCTGCGGATCCGCCGGCACGGTCGTGTCGATGTGCGTGTCCGGCTTGATCACCGGCAACACCGGCGCGTCGTTGATGCGCATCAGGTAGCTCTTGTCCGGCATCAGGCTCTGCTGCTGCGAGCGGATCGCGTCGTAGCGGTTGAGGGTGAGCTTGTCGGCGTCGGCCTGGTTGCGGATGACGATCGGCCGCAGGAACAGCATCAGGTTGTTCTTGTGGCGCGTCCGGTCGGAGCTCTTGAACAGGTTGCCCAGGATCGGGATGCTCTGGAGCAGCGGCACGCCGGTGCTGCTGTCGTTGTATTCGTCCTTGATGAGGCCGCCGATGGCGATCATCGAGCCGTCGTCGACGGTGACGAATGTCTCCACCGACGTCTTGTTGGTGACCTGGCTGCTGGTGCCGCTGACCGAGGAGTTCTCCTCGTAGATCGTCATGCGCACGGTACCGTTTTCGCCCACCTGGCTCTTGATGCGCAGCGTGATGCCGACGTCCTGCCGTTCCACCGTCTGGAACGGGTTGACGGTGCCGGTGGCGGTGCCCGCGTTGGTGAAGCTGCCGGTGACCAGCGGGATGTTCTGGCCCACCACGATCTTGGCCTCCTCGTTGTCCATCGCGATGAGGTTGGGCGTGGACAGCACGTTGCCGCCGGCGTTGGTCTCGAGGAAGTGGGCCAGCGCCGCCAGCGTGTAGATGCCGTTGATCTTGGGCACCCAGCCCAGGTTCAGGCCGTTGCCCAGCTGTCCGGACACCGAGGTGCCGGTGGTGCCGGTGGTGACGGTGGTGGTGCCGCCCGCGGCCACCGTGCCGGCCGCCACGGCCAGGTCGATGATGTTGCCGCCGCTGTTGGCCGTGCCCGCGCTGAAGTTGGTGCCGCCGCCCACGTAGGAGTTGCCGCCGGCGCCCAGCAGGCCCTGCCACTGGAAGCCGATGTCGGCCGCCTTCTGCGCGTCGACCTGGATCATCAGCGCCTCGACGTAGACCTGGGCGCGGCGTACGTCGAGCTGGTCGATCACCTGGCGCATCTGGCGATACACCGGCTCGGAGGCGGTGATGATGAGCGAGTTGGTGGCCGGATCGGCCTGCACCTGGCCGCCGGTGGACGGACGCGCCGACGCGGCCACGGGCGTGGTCGATTGCGCGGACGCGCCGCCCGCGGTGCCGGACGTGCCCGAGGGCGCGTTGGGGTTCTGGGTGACGGTGGTGCGGCCGTCGCCGGTGGCCGCGCCGCCGGTGCCGCCCGAAGGGCCGCCGCCGCCGTTGCCGGTGCTGCCGGCCGAGATCGCGGCGCGCAGCAGCTCGGCCATCTTCACGGCGTCCGAGTTCTTCAGGTACACCACCCAGATGTTGCCGGCCGGGCCGCCGCCCGACGTGGGCTGGTCGAGCTTGTCGATGATGGACAGCGCCGCGGCCATGCGCGACTGGCTGGACGCGCGCACGATCAGCGAGTTGGTGCGGTTCTCCACGATCACCGACGTGGCGCCGCTCTGGCCCTGCGCGCCCGGCACCGCGGCGCCAACGGAGCCGTCGATCAGCTTCTGCACGGTCTGCACCACGTCGGAGGCCACCGCGTTCTTCAGCGGCACCACCTGCAGCTCGGAGCCGGCCGGCTGGTCGAGCGCGGCGATGATCTTGGCCATGCGCTGCAGGTTGTCGGCGTAGTCGGTGATGACCAGCGAGTTGTTGCCCGGGCTGGCGTTGATCGTGTTGTTGGCGGTGATCAGCGGGCGCAGCACGGCCACGAGGTTGTTCGGGTTCTCGTAGTTGAGCTTGAAGATCTGCGTGAGCACCACGTCGCCGCGCTGCGACGGCGAGCCCACCGACACGGCGCTGGTCTGCAGCTTCGCGTCGGCCTCGGGCACCACCTTCAGGAAGCCACCCGACTCCACCACCGTGAAGCCCAGGCCACGCAGCGCCGACAGGTAGTTGCGATAGGCCTCGCCCAGCGGCTGCGGCTTGTCGTTGTAGACGGTGATGTTGCCCTTGACGCGCGGGTCGACCAGGATGTCGCGGTTCAGCATGGCGCCGATGGCGCGCGAGACGGCCTCGATGTCGGCGTTGACGAAGTTGAGCGTCACCATCTGGCTCCTGGCGCGCGAGGTGGGCACGGCGGCGTCGTCGGCGCTGGTGGCGGCGGCCGGCACGGTCTTGCGCGGCGCGGCCTGCAGGGCCGGAGTGACGGACGAGGCGAGCAGGGCGATCGCGACGGAGGTCGCGTGCAGACGGCGGAGAGGAGAGACAGTTCGTTCCATGATCACCCGATCGAGATGGCAGACAGCGCACCGTTGCGGCGTCCGATTAAGTTCAGCAAGTTGTCCAGCGCGGCCTCGGAGCCCGGTGCGGCCTTGGCCTCGGCGCGGATGCGCACGCCCGTGGCCCCGATCAGGCCGCGGCCCTTGATCTGCAGCGCGCCGTCGACGGTGGAAATCCACACCAACGCGCGCGTGGCGCCGTCGCCCGGCCGGATCTGCGTGCTCGCATCCGGCTGGATCAGCACGCGGTAGGTGCCCAGCGAGTCGAGCGAGGTCAATCGCGACGAGGCCTGGCGGATCTCCACCTGCGTGCTGCCGAGTGTGCTCCAGTGTCCGCCCTTGAGCGCGAACGACAGGTCGCGCGTGGACAGCGTGAGCACGCCGCCCGGATGGATGGTGTTCCACGGGAAGCCGCGGCCCTCGAGCCAGCCCATGGGCCATTGTCCCAGCGGCGTGGCGTTGGCCAGCGCGGCGGCGTCCGCGTCGGCGCTGGCCGGACGCGGCTTCGCGTCGGCGGCCTTGCCATGCTCGTCGGGCCCGATGACGTCCACCTGCCACGCGTCGAGCGTGCGACGCACGCTCACGTCCATGCCGTGCGCGAGGCAGCAGTCCTGCGTGAGGTGCAGCGCCACGCCGTTCCAGCGCGGGCGAACCTTCCATTCGAGGCGCGTGGGCAGCACCGAGGCGTCGTGGCTGCCCTGGCCGCCCGTGAGCACGGCGATGGCGCTGCCGCTCCACACGGTGCCCTCGGCCTCGGCCAGCAGGAACTGGTCGCCGGTGGCGTTGGCCACGGCGTTGGCCAGCAGGCTGGCCGGCAGCGTCGCCACGACGCCCACCAGCAGGCCGATGACGGCGCCCACGATGGCCAGCCGTCGATGGCGCTGCAGCAGGCGCACCTGGCCCTCCACCGGCGGCGGCACGAAGGCCTGGCGGGCCTTGCCCTTGGTGGGACGCAGGCGGATGATGGTCATCGGACCGTCCTCCGCCTGGCGGCTGCGGTGCGAGCCCCTTCGGGCGGCCGTGCGGTGCTCATGGGTGGGTCACGAGTTCTGGCCCAGCGCCACGACCAGCGTGCCGTTGTAGCCGTCGCCGGCGCGGGTGAGGCTGGCCTCGATCGGGCGGGCGCGGGCGCCGCCGCGCGCCTGCATCAGCCACTTGCGGATGTCCTCGCCGTTGGCGCCGTTGAGCGACAGCACGGCGCGGTCGTTCTGCACCGAGAGCTTGCCCTTGCCGCCCAGCTCGTCGGTGGCGGCCTTGAGCACCTACTCGGCTACCGACTGCGGCACCGGCGGCAGCGCGCGCAACTGCTTGGCCTCGTTGGCGATGGACTGCATCTGCAGCAGATCGGCGTCGGCCTGCGCGCGCTGCGCCGGCGCGTCGTCCAGCGTCTGCCAGGCCGGGCGCACGAACACCAGCCAGACGAACAGGAAGGCCAGCAGCAGGCCGATGACGACCACCATCTGGCGCTCGCGTGCCTCTAGCTTGGCGAAGCGTGCCCGCCACTGGTCGCGGGTATCGGTGAGGGCGCTCATCTACTTGCTCCGCGCCGACGGTTGGCGATGGCTCAGCACCAGCTTGCCGGTGCCCGACTGCACGTCGACGTTGGCGGCGCGCAGTTGCGTGGTGAATCGTTCGATCTCCTGCGGCGACCAGCCGGAGGCCGGCAAGGTGAGGTGGCCGGGCTCGAACTTCAGGGTGTCGAGGGGCGAGTGGCTCTGCGGCCAGGCCGACTCGGCGGCCTGCAGCAGCGTCTCGATGTCGCCGTCGCCGGGACGGCCGGCGGCCGCGCGCAGGATGTCGATCTCCTTGCCTGCCTGCGCGGCCGGCTCGTAGATGGACTTCACGTTGGGGAAGGCCTCGGCCACCAGCGCGGTGAGCGCCGCCTTCTTCGCGGCGAGGCGGCGCGTCTCCTGGAACGCGCGGATGTTGAGGCCCACCAGCGTGATAACCACCAGCGCCACCAGCCCGATGCGCGTGACGCGCCAGGCCGGGTCGAACGCGAAGCGGACGGCCAGGTCGCGCACCAGCTTCACGCCGCGGCGTTGCGGCACCAGGTCGAACTGCAGCAGGTTCCAGCCGGAACGCGCGGCGCGCAGCGCCTGTTCCTCGTCGGTGACCGAGGCCACGGGCATGCCCACGAATTCGCTCGCGTCGAGTGCGGTCTCGGGCGTGGCCGTCCAGCGCACCACGGTGTCCTCGGGCAACGCGGTGAGCAGCGCGCGCGACACGGGGCTGGACAGCGGCACGCACAGCACGCCGGCGTCGTCGCGCCAGGCGAGCTGGGCCGGCTCGTCGGGGCCGCCCTCGCGGAAGGTGTGGCCGGCCACGCCCTGGTCGGGCCACCACGACGGCGTGGCGCGGTCGAGCGCCACGTTGCCGAACTCCAGCGCGTCGAGCTGCGCGCGCAGCCACGGGCGGTTGACCACCGCCACCCAGTGCTCGGCGCCGGCCTTCGCGTCGGGCGCGACCGCCAGATGCACGTCGTCCTCGTCCTCGAGCAGGCCTTCCTCCATCACGCCGGTGAGCGCGGCGCGCAGGCGTGCGGCGGGCGCCTTGGGGATGCCGATGCGCTGGAACGAGACGTCGGCCGGGCGCAGCACCGCCACCACCAGCGCCGCGCGCGGCAGCGCCGCCGGCGTGGCGCGGCCGTGCTCGGTCACGCGCTGGCCGTCCACGCTCAGCACGTAGTCGAACTCGGCGGGCGCGACGTGGCCAGCGGTCGTCGGGGCGGCGAGCCGGGGCTGGGCGGCGAGCAGGATGATCAGCGTGGACATGGATGGCGAAAGGCGAATTTACGGCCTGCCCGTGAAGGCAGGGGCGCGGCCGCTGGGCAGCACCGCGGGGGCAAAGCGGGCTATTGTGGCCTGTGACCGTGAACGTCCCGGCGACTTTGTGTCACACGGTGCTGCGGGAAAACGCTCACGCCGGGCGTCGGGGCATCGGACGCCCTGCCGTGATCGCGGTATCTGCGGGCCGGCCCTCACGTGGCGTCGGGCGGAATGCGCTCGCGGCGCAGCACCTGGATGGGCGCGAACTGATCCTTGCGGTAGACCACCGAGCGTTCGCGGACGACGTGTTGTTCGAGGCGCAGTTGGCCGTAGATCTCGAAGTGCTGGGACTTGAAGGCGGCCTGGAGGGGCGGGTCGCCATCGGGGATCTTGGGGCCGACGGCGCCGACACCATACGAAGTCCACGCCGCGGCCAGGCTGATGAAGGGATGGGTCTGGCGCGAGAGGATCATCTGCTGGGCCTGGGCCCGTGTGAGGCCCGGCACCGCGGCCATCAGCACCTCCGCCGGCGCGGTGTTCAGGTTGATGTTCGTGATCGCCAGCGTCTCGCCGTTGGGCGGCGGCAGCAACTGCACGAAGGGTTGCAACTGCTTCAGCACCTTGGGGTCGATGCCGTACCAGGCGAGGTCTTCGAGCTGGACGGGCATCAGCACGCTGTCGCCGGTCTGGCCGCCGGTGCTCGCCGCCTGCTGCGCGTCCCAACTGTTGCGCAGGCCGGAGCCGAGCGTGGTGGCGATGTCCGGCGCGATTCCGATGGCCGTGCAGAGGATCTTGAACCGGTTGATCTCGTCGAACTTGGCGTTGCCGCCGCCCGGCGCTCCGGCAGCTACCGGCGCAGGCACGATCAGGTTGTACAGGTTGTACTTGCTCTCGGCATCCGAGATCTGCCCCGACAGGTAGGCCTCCGGCCCGCCCTCCGCGTCGTGGTTTCCGTCGGCCGACAGGAAGCTCGACAGCTTGGTCTCGGCCAGCGGCGTGGCCCAGGGCTGGCCCAGGTCATCGTCCTGGTAGTTGTTGCGGATGGACGACCGCAGGATGAGGTTGCCCCAGTCGAGCGACGCGTTGAGCAGCCACTCGGCCTGCGAGCGCGCACGCTCCGCCGCCTCCACCTCGATGCCGCGCCACTGCAGCCACACCATGCCCGCGGCCAGCGTGGCCACCAGCGTCATGATCAGCAGCGCCAGCAGGAGGGCGGCGCCGGCCTGCCGGCCGCGACGGCGCAGGGGCGTCACCATCGCGGCAGCTCCCGTTCGCGGGTGAGCTCGCCGTCGGCCACCTTCAGCGAGATGCGGATGGCGTTGGGCTGGATGGCCTGAACCTTCGTGCCGTGCGGCGTGTTCGGCGCCTGCGTTTGCGCGCCCTGCGTGGATTGCACGTTGTTCCAGCTGCAACCCGTGGTGGCCAGGTTCGCGGGGTTGCACAGGTAGACCTGGAACGAGTCGACGTTGTCGAGCACGCTGACGGCGTTGCCGCTGATCGAGTCCCATTGCTGGCTCTTCATCCACGCGTCGGTGAGCTCGGACATGTGGGTGAACGAGCCGCTGGCCCAGCGCTGCCAGCGCCGGTCCTGCAGCGTCCAGAGCACCAGTTGAACGCCATCATGGGTGCGGCGCGCCACGCGCAGGGTGGCCCCGTCGAACATGATGGCCTGCGGCAGCACCTTGCTGTCGATGATCTGCGAGACGTCGTACTCGAACTGCGACATGCCCGTGTTGAGCTTGAGGGTGCGGTCGGTCGAGGCCTGCGCCGCGTCCTTGGCGCGCACCACGGCCTCGATGCCGCGGAAGGCCATGGCGGCCATGATGGCCATGATCACCAGGGCGACCATCACCTCGATGAGCGTGAAGCCCGCTGCGCGGCGGTGCGAAGCGCGCGTGGCCATCAGTGCGACATCACCGTGGAGATGGTCAGCAGCTCGCGGTCGTCGTCGTTGGCGACGCTGGCATCCACGCGGCGGAAGCTGGGATTGGGCGTGGGCTGGACCTTGATCGTGCCCTTGAAGCTGCGGCCCAGCTGCACGCAGGTGAACGGCGTCTTGCCCACCGCCGGCAACTGGCCGGACAGGCGCAACTCGGTGAGCTGGTTGTCGGCGCACCACTGGGCCAGCACCACGTCGGACAGCCGCTGCGAGGTATCCACCACCGAGCTGGCGGCGCGCGAGCCCGCGGCCAGCGAGATGGCCACGATGGCCAGCGCCACCATCACCTCGATCAGCGTGAAGCCTCGCGTACGCGCCTTCATTTGGCGGCGACCGCGGCGGCAGACGTGTCGATCTCGAACGGCGACAGGCCGTCGGTGCCCACGGCCAGCTCGCGCTCGCCCAGGTGCAGCACCACGCGCTGCGCGGGCAGCAGCGGCTCGGGGCCCAGGCGCAACTGCGGCTGGCCCACGATGGTGGCGGTGGTGGCCGCGTCGAGCCAGCGCGTGGGCAGCTCCTTGGCGGCCAGCGCGGGCAGGCCGGTGAACTGGAAGCCGCCGGTGGCGAGCGGCTGCCAGCGCACCTCGGTGCCGACGATGCGCGATTGAGTGCGGGCGGTCTCGAGCAGCGCCGACAGGCGGGCGCCTTCCTCCTCGAGCTTGCTTTGCGATCGGTCGCGCAGCACCACGGCCACCGCGCCCGAAGCGACGGCCACGATCACCACGACGACCATCAGCTCCAGCAAGGTGAAGCCGGCCGCCGAGGCGCGGCGCCTACTCCCAGGAGCCGATGTCCGCGTCGTCACCTTCACCGCCAGGTTGGCCGTCGGCTCCATAGCTGAACACATCGACTTCTCCGTGCACGCCCGGGTTGGCGTACTGATAAGGGTGGTGCCACGGATCTTCAGGCAGCTTGTCGAGGTAACTCTTCCAGTTGCTCGGAATGGTGCCGGTGGTGGGCTTGGCCGCCAGCGCCTGCAGGCCCTGGTCGGTGCTGGGATAACGACCATTGTCCAGCTTGTAGATCTTGAGCTGGTTCATGAGCGTGCTGAGGTCGGCCTTGGCGGCCGTGACCTTGGCCTCGCCCACGCGGCGCAGCACGTTCGGCGCGATCAGCACGGCCAGCACGCCGATGATGACGATCACGACCATCAGCTCGAGCAGCGTGAAGCCGCGCGTGGCGCGTCGTGCGATGAGGGCTTGATTCATGAAAGGATTCCAATAGGCCAGTAGCCACCAAGTCTTGAATCATAATCGTCGCATGAGTTCCCGCTGGACTGGCTTTTTCATCTGGGCCCTGGTGGCGGCAAGCGCCGCCTTCTGGAGCCTGAAGATCTTCGCCGCCACGCGGCCCGTGCCCCCCGGTGCACAGGCCCCGCAGGCGATCGCGGCCAATGGGCCCATGGAGCGCCTGTTCGGCGCCGTCCTGGTGGCCACCGCGGCCACGCCGGCGGCGCATCCCGACAGCGAACGCTTCCAGCTCGTGGGCGTCATCGCCCCGCCCAACGGCGCGGCCGGCGGCGGCTTCGCCGTCGTGATGATCGACGGCCAGCCGGCGCGCACCTGGCGCGTGGGCTCGGTGCTCGATGGAAACAATTCTTTGCTGGCGGTCAGCAAGCGCGGCGCCGAATTCGGCCCTCGCGGCGGTCCGACGGCGTTCTCGCTGCAACTGCCCGAGCCCGCGGCCGCCGAGACCGGCACGCTGCAGCCCGCGACGTCGCTGCCCGACGCGTCGCAGAACCAGCAGAACCAGCAGCAACAGGCCCAGCAGGCGCTGCAGGCGCAACTGGCGGCGCAGCAGGCCCAGCAGGCGCCCGGCGGTCCGCAGGCGTTCCAGCCGCAGATGCCCGGCCAGTCCAACGCCGCGCCCGCCCACCCGCGCCTGCCCGGCCGTGGCGGCTACAACAACGGCATGGCCCCGCCGCGCGGCGTCGCCGTGCCCGAGACCACCGAAGCGCCGCCGCTGCAGCAATAGCCCAGGGGTCGGGCTCCCGCCAGACCCCTAGACGCCCAGCGCGCGAGCGACTTCCAGCAGGTCCGCGAACTTGTGCGCCCCCGCGCGCGGATCCTCGTGCGCGTGCGCGCCGTCCGGCCGGCAGATCCAGCCGGCATGCAGGCCGGCGGCCAGCGCCCCGTCGACATCGGCGTCCAGGTCGTCGCCCAGGTGCAGCACCTGGCGCGGCGGTGCGGCGGCGGCCTCGCACGCGGCACGGAAGATCGACGGATCCGGCTTGGCCACGCCGTGCAGCCGCGCCGAGACCGAGCCCGAGAAGAAACGGTCGAGGCCCAGCCGATGCACCTCCGCGTTGCCGTTGCTCACCGCGACGAGGCGAAAGCGCGCGGCCAGCCGCTCCAGTCCCGGCAGCACGTCGGTGTAGAACGTGACGGCGTGGCGCGCGTCGAAGAACACCTCGAACGCGCGTTCGGCCAACGCCGGGTCGTCGCCGTGCCGCGCGAGCCCGCGGCGGAGGGTTTCCAGCCGGATCGCGCTCAGGTCGTGGGCCCAGTGCGGATGCGCCACGACCACCTCGGCACGCAGCGCCAGCATCGCCGCGGGCGGCAGGCCCTGGGCGGTGGCAGGCGCGTGCTCGAGCAGCCAGCGGGCCAGCACCTTCTCGGCGGCGACCAGCGTGGGGCGCACGGGCCACAGCGTGTCGTCGAGATCCAGCGTGAGGGCGGTGACGCCTTGCAGCGACGGCGTCATGCGGTGAGCTCGGGATCGGCCGCCAGCCCGGCGAGGCACGCGGCGCACAGGCAGTCCGACCACTTCGCGCGCAGCTCGGCCAGGCGTTCCGGGCTCAACGCATGGCCGACGCAGAAGCACGGCGCGGTGCGATCCGCGCCCACGCCGCAGGCGAACGGGCCGTCGCAGCGCGGGCAGGTGGCGGCGCGATGCCCAGGTGTCAGCACGTCCGTCATGCGAACAGCGCCGCCAGCTCTTCGCGGAGCAGCTTCTTCTGCACCTTGCCCATGGCGTTGCGCGGCAACGCGTCGACCAGCTTCACGTGCTTGGGCACCTTGAAGTGGGCGATGGCGGCCTTGAGCTCGGCGACGATGGTGGCGGGCACCAGCGCGGCGCCCGCGCGCGGCACCACCACCGCCACCACGGCCTCGCCGAAGTCGGGGTGCGGCACGCCCACCACGGCCGACTCGGCCACGCCGGGCAGGTCGTTGATGCGGCCCTCGATCTCGGCCGGGTACACGTTGAAGCCGCCGCTGATGATCAAATCCTTGCTGCGGCCGATGAGCGTGAGCACGCCGGCGGCGTCGAGCCGCCCGACGTCGCCGGTGCGGAACCAGCCGTCGGCGGTGGATTCCTCGCGCGTCTTTTCGGGCATCTGCCAGTAGCCCGCGAAGACGCTGGGCCCCGTCACCTCGATGCCGCCGATCTCGCCGGTGGCGCACGCGCGGCCCTGGTCGTCGTGCACGCGCACGGCCACGCCGGGCAGGGCGGCGCCGACGGTGCCGCCCTGGCGGCCGCTCTCGGGGCGGTACGGGTTGGACGTGATCATCACCGTCTCGCTCATGCCGTAGCGCTCCAGGATCGTGTGGCCGGTGCGCTCGCGCCAGGCGCCGAAGGTGTCGGCCAGCAGCGGCGCCGAGCCGCTCACGAACAGGCGCATCGTGCGGCACGCGTTGGCGTCGAGCGCGGGCTGCGCCAGCAGGCGCACGTACAGCGTGGGCACGCCCATGAACATCGTCGCGTCGGGCAGCCGCGCGATCGCGGCGAGCGGGTCGAAGCGGTGGAACCAGATCGTCCTCGCGCCGGCGCGCAACGCGCCGTGCAGCGCCACGAACAGGCCATGCACATGGAAGATGGGCAGCGCGTGGATCAGCACGTCGGCGTGGGCCTGCCATTGCCAGAAGGCGTGCAGCACGTCGGCATTGGCGAACAGGTTGCCGTGCGTGAGCTGCGCGCCCTTGCTGCGGCCGGTGGTGCCGCTGGTGTAGATGATGACGGCGACGTCGTCGGCGGCGCTCGCGACCGTGTGGAACTCGTCGCCCATGTGCGTGGCGCGCTGCAGCAGGCTGCCGCTTCGGTCGTCGCCCAGCGTGAGGACCCAGCGCGTGCCGCGCGCGAACGCGAGCCGGCTCACCCAGGTGAAGTTGCGCGGCGCGCACACCACCAGCGCGGGCTCGGCGTTCTCGATGAAGTATTCGACCTCGCTGGCCTGGTAGGCGGGGTTCAGCGGCACGTAGACCAGGCCCGCGCGCAGCGTGGCCAGGTACAGCATCACGCACTCGACCGACTTGTCGGCGTGCACCAGCACGCGCGCGCCGGCCGGCAGCGCCAGGTCGGCGAACAGGTTGGCCATGCGCGCGCTGCCGCGCTCCAGGTCGGCCCAGGTGTAGTGCAGCGGCACGAACGCGGCGTGGGCGTCGTGGCCGCCGGGGGCGTCGGCCGTCTCGATGGCGGTGGCGTGCAGGTCGACCGGAAAGTGCGGGCGGAGGCGGGCGTAGAGGTTGGCGTTGGGCATGAAGTCGTCACACGGCATCAAAACTTCGCCGGCCGCTTCTCGATGAAGGCGGCGAGTCCTTCGCGATGCTCGTCCGAATCGGCATACGCGTAGTGCGCCGCGCGGTCGGTAGGCTCGCTGAAGGTGGGACGGGCAAAGGCGCGGAGCACGCGCTTGTTGAGGCGCATGGCCTGCGGCGACAGTCCGGCGATGTGCAGGGCCACGCGGCGCACCTCGTCTTCGAGATGGTCGACGTCCACCACGCGGGTGACCAGGCCACTCGCGTGCGCCTCCGCAGCCGCCATGAGGCGGGCCTCGATCAACAGCTCCCGCAACAGCGTCTGACCGATGATGTGCGACACGATCTCGACCTCGGCAGGCGCCATCGGGAAGCCGAGCCGCGCAATCGGCACGCCGAAGCGGCTCGCGGGCTCGCACAGGCGCAGGTCGCAGCAGGCCGCCATCGCCAGCCCGCCGCCGATGCAGGCGCCCTCGATGTGGGCGATGAGCGGCACGTCGCAGTCGAGCATGGCGTGCAGCGCCGGCGCCAGGACGTCCTCGTGATACGCGGCGAGCGACTCGGGCTCGAAGCGGAACTGCGGAAACTCCGCGATGTCGGCGCCCGCCACGAACTCGCGGCCGGCGCCGCGCACCACGATCACGCGCGGCGGCTCGTCGGCATGCTGCACCGCGTTGAACACGGCGCGCAACTCACGCCACATCGACAGGCTCAGCGCGTTCATCTTGCCCGGGTTCGAGATGCGCAGCGTGGCGATGCCCGCCGCGTCGGCCGGCTCGAGTCGGATGTGGGCGTCGGACATGGGCAGCCTCCTGGTGGCGCGCTGGACGGCGTCAGTTGTCCTGGTAGATCACGATCTGCGGCGCGGTGGAGTCGCCGTAGACGAGGATCGTGTAGACGCCGCCGCTCGTGAACGTCTGGTTGATCTGGGCCGGCTGGGCGATGCCGCCGATTGACACGTTGAGTACGGCGGTGCCCGTGAAGGCCGTGATGGCGGTATAGGCGGATGCGGCGCCGAACGCCACGTTGCTTCCGACCTGCTTGCCGCCTGCGTTGGCCGTGACCGTCACGTTAACGCCATTCACGCCGCTGAGCACCCGAGTTTCGACGGGCAGCGTCGTACTCGTGGACGGCGTGTTGTTGTCCTTGATCAACGTGATGGTCGGCGCCGAAATCGTTCCGCCGATGAACAGCGAGTAGTCGGAACCAGCCGCGAGGGCGGAGAGCGTCGAGCCGCTGATGGTCGTGTCGTTGATCTGGAAGGTGCCGGTCACCGCACCCGCCGGCACCGCGACGTAGTCGTTGATGGATGGCGACACCGCATCGCCCGACAACGAGACGCCGTTGACCGTCGCGGACACCGTGCCCGAAGAGGCGGCGTCGGCGATCACGCGCACGCGCGCGATCGAGTTCGCATACGGGGTCAGCGTGCCCTGCTGGTCGAGCAAGGCCGCGTTCAGCAGCACGCCGCCGGCGGTTCGGGTCAGTATCAGCGTGGCGATTTCCTGGTTCTTGAGCTGGAACGTAGGGATGTCCAGGAGCACGTTGCGCTTGTCGCCGTTGGCGGTGACGCAGAGATGCCATGCCGTGCCGGCGGACGTGGCCGTCACCTGGCCGTAGGCCGTCGTGAACGGTGCCCCTGCGATGGGGCCCGCGACCGCGGAGACGAACGCCGTGTCCGTGTTGGAAAGTGCGCTGCAGGCGTTCTGGGACAGATAAACGTCGACGTTACCCGCTTCCGTAGACGCCCCATTGAGCACGCGCAGCTTGGCGTTGTTGGAACTGGGATTCTTTTCTGCCTCGCTCAGGAACACCGTGTTCAGCGTGTTGCCGGTGATGTAGCTGACCAGGGTGAAATGGTCGTCGGTCGTGACCGTGCCCGATGCCGAGGATGCGTTGCCAGCGGACGCGCCGCTCTTGATCTCGAAGGTCTTCGCGCCGCGCTTGACGTCGGTGTACGCGCTGATCTGGCCGGCGGCGGTGCCGCTGACGACGAGGCTGTCGTTGCCGTCGCTGTCCTGAGTGTAGAGGTCGAGTGAGCTGTAGTCCGTGGTCGCGTTGACCATCCGCACCAGGCCGTCATTGGCATGGTCGTCACCGCAGCCGCTCAGGAACGTCAAGGTCAGGGCGGCCGCCAGAGCGGCCCAGGTCTTCAAGCGCATCGTCTACTCCGTGAATGTCGTGCTGCAGGCACCGGCTCGGCCGGCGCGGTAGTGTGCGCCGGGCAGCGTGCTCGTTTGTTGCTCGATTGCTGGATCGATGCGGCAGTGTACGGCGGCGCCTGGGGCGCGCCGGAACGCCTGCTCGACAGCCTCAGACGTCCGCAAAATTCACCGGCAGCCCCGGCACCTCGACTCGGCACTGGAGCACGTGGCCGGCCCAGGGCTGGGCGGCGAGCTCGGCCTCGGGGCGCTTCTCGCGCGAGGTGGTCACGTAGAGCGTGCGCAGGTCGTCGTCGCCGAAGCACGGCATCGTGGGGCAGCGCACCGGCAGGGCCACCGACTGCAGCAGCTCGCCATCGGGCGAAAAGCGCGCCAGGCGCTGGCCTTCGAAGCACGCCGCCCAGTAGCAGCCCTCGGCATCGACCGCGCCGCCGTCGGGGCGGCCGCCGTAGGTCTCCAGCGGCGCGCCCTCCTGCTTGGGCGGGAAGCTGGCGAACACGCGGCGGCGCGACAGGTTGCCGGCCTGCGGGTCGAAGTCGAACGCGAAGACGGTGCTGAGCTTGGTGTCCGTCCAGTACATCGTGTGGCCGTCGGGGCTCCAGGCCAGGCCGTTGCTGTTGGCCACGTCGTCCAGCAGGCGATCCAGGCTGTGCGGCGTGAGGCAGTACAGCGAGCCCTTGGGCAGGCGCTCCTCGTGGATCGTGCCGACCCAGAAGCGGCCCTGCGGATCGGCCTTGCCGTCGTTGAAGCGCAGCTTCTTCACGTCGTAGGGCGCCTTCAGGATGCGCTGGCTCTCGCCCGTCTTCACGTCGAAGTGGAACAGGCCATCGCGCCGCGCCATCAGCACGCCGCCGTCGGGGCGCGGCGCGATGCTGCACACCTCGGTGGGAAACGTCCACTGGTCATGTATCAGCGTGGCCGGCACGTAGCGATTGAGCTGGTGGCCGGGAATGTCCACCCAATAGAGCGCCCGCTCGCTCGGGTGCCAGAACGGCGATTCGCCGCCGATGGAGGCGGGCACGGGGATGGGCGTGAAGTCGAAGGTGGACATGGGCTGCCTGATGCACGGTGGCGGACGATGCCCGATCCTAACGGCGTCCCGCGACGAAACCGCGCTGCCGCACGAACTCTGCCAGGCCTCACCCCGATGTCCGCTTCGGCCGGCGCATCCCGTACATCGACTCAAGGGGTTCGCGATCGTCGTGCGCCCATGCCGACCCGGAGCAACTCTTCGTGAACCTGGATCTTCTCGAGGGACTGTTCTTCAAGTGGGCCGGGTTGCTCGTGCTCATCGTCGTGGGCGCGCTGGTGCTGCGCGCGCGAACCCGGCAGCAAACGCCGTCCAACGTGCCGCCACCGCCCGACGCGGCCTGGCTGGTGCTGATGCGCGACGGGCTCATCTCCGACAACATGTCCCTTCGCGCGGACGTCGACGGCGAGCGCGTGGCGGTGCTGAAGTCGAGGCGCCACGCCGTCGTCGCGTTGCGGCCCGGCACGCACGTGCTGAACACCAACGTGCTGCACGCCCTCGTGCGGGCCACCGACGTGAGCTTCGACGTGGTGCCCGGCGAGTTGGTGGTCTACCGGCTGCGCCCGCCGTTCCTGAAGCGCCCGGGTGCGGAGCGCGTGACGGACGTGGCCGCCGCGCGCGCCACGATCGCGACGCTGAAGTCGGCGACGCCCGGCGTGCCGCTGCCGGACGTGCGCACCGACGTCACATCTTCTTGAGCAACTCCACCGATTGCTTCGGGTTCAGGTTGTGGCGACGGCCGTCCTCGCTGGGCGTGGAGCCGGCGATCATCAGCTTGATCACCTGTTGCGGCGTCAGCTTGGGATCGAGCGCCAGCAGCTTGGCCGCCAGGTTGGTGGCGTTGGGCGACGCCATCGACGTGCCCGAGAAGCGCACCAGCGCGCCGCCCGGCAGCGTCGACTCCACCTGGTAGCCGTTGGCGTCCACCCGCACCGTGTCGCCGTAGCTGGTGAAGCTGGCCTCGTCGCCGGCCTGGTCGACGGCGCCCACCGTGAGCAGGTTGGGCAGCTTCAGCGAGGCGGGGATGCTCTCGTCGAAGCTGCTGTTGGCGTCGGCGTTGCCGGCCGCGCAGATGAACAGCACGTCGGGCGCGCTCTTCATCGCCTCGTACAGGCCATCGTGCTCGATGGTGTAGAGCTTGCGCGCGATCTGCTTGCGGTCGGTGGCGTCCTTGCCGATGCCGTTCTTCTCGAGGGCGTCCTCGAACCCGCCCGGGTTGCCGCCCCAGCTCATGTTGGCCACGCGCACGCCGTGCTCGCGGAACCAGGCCGCGGTGGCCATCTGGCTGGCCACCGCGGCGCGGCTCAGGGCCTCGGTGGGCGCCTCGGGCACGTGGCGGTAGTCGAACGTGATGCGCGAGTAGGCCAGGCGGATGGCCGGGTTGCCGCGCGCGGCGATGCCGGTGACGTGCGTGCCGTGCGAGTAGGTGCCGTACAGGCTCAGCTCCTCGAAGAAGGCCGACGCCTGCGTCGGCGTCATGCTGGCGAGCAGCTTCTTCAGGTTGTCGGCCTCGGGGCTGTCGATGGACAGCTGCAGGTCGGACAGGCCCTTGAGGTTGTCGCGCATGCCGGGATAGCGCTTGGCCTGCGCGGGCGTCAGCGGCATCAGCATGCCGTGCGTGGGGCGCGACTCGAGGTCGAACGCGAGGCCGTGCGGGCCGGTCTTCGCCTGGGGATGCTTGTCGGTGTAGAGCTTGCCGGGAAACAGCTTGAGGTCGGAACCGGAGTCCCAGATGGCCACGGTCACCGGCGTGAGCTTGTCGGCCGCGGTGAGCGTCACGTCGCGCGCGGCCCAGATGTCGGCCTTCTGCACGTCGTGCGCGGCCACGTCGGCGCTCAGCAGCGCCACGGTGGCGGCCTTGAGCGGGATCACCTGCTTCAGCGCCACGCGCGAGCTGATGAGCCCGCGTGCCATGTCGCTGCTGACCTCGTGCGAACGCGTGACCGCGGGTTCGATGTTGCCCTGGATGCTGCCCAGCACCACCGACTCGCCCACGATCTGCGCGCTGCTCTTGGCTTCCTTCACGCGGTTGCCCACCACCGCCCACGGCAGCGGCGCCAGGGCGTCGGCGTAGCTCTTGGCGTAGAGACGCTCGAACTCGGGGCCGCTGTACACGCCGGTGGCCATGTGCGCCTTGATCACGGCCTCGCTGCGCAGTCCGCTGAGGAGCTTGGCGTCCGGCTTGTCCTCCAGCGCGCGGATCTGCGCGATGGTGTCGAGCGCCGCCTGGTCTTCGGTGCCGGACAGCATCTGCAGGAACAGGCGCGTGGTGAGCAGCGCGCGCACCTCGCCATGATCCTGGATGTCGTACTGGGCCAGCGTGCCGTCGACGTCGGCGCGCACCTTGGCGGCGAACGCGCCGAACGTCTGGTCGTCGGCCTTCACCAGGTCGGTGGCCGTGCCGGTGACCGGGTAGGTGTAGCGCGGCAGGTCGTCGAGCGTGTTGACCGTCTTCTTCGCCGGGGCCTGGGCCGACGCATTGGACATCAGCAGGAGCGCGGCGGACAGCGCCAGCACCAGGGGACGAAGCACAAGGGAGGAACGGTTCATGTCGTCGCTTTCCGGTTCAGTTCAGGAGACGGCCGGACCACGTGATGCGCGGGGGCCGATGCGCAGTGGCCGCGCGGCATGGGCGCGGACCCGGAACATCGTATCCGCTGCGGCGCCCCCGGGCCATCGGTTGCAGTGCGCGCTAGGGCCGGCGCTTCCAGGCCCACCACATGTAGTGATACTGGCGCGCCTCGACGTCCCAGATCGCTGCACATGCGGTACAGCGGCACACCGAACTCCACTCGGCGAGGTTCTCGCCCTCCACCACCACAGACCCGGCCTTGGCCTCGCGGTCGGGGTCGTACAGGTCGTTCTGGGAATACAGCGCGCAGAGGCACTCGTTCGAGCTCGCGAAGAAGCGCAGCTTGCGGCAGGCGAACTCGAGATGGCTGGTGTTGGGGCGCATCATGCCGCCCAGGGCGACGCCGCGCGAACGTTCCTCGATCAGGTCGACCGACTCGGCCAGCTGGGCAAGTTCGACGGGGTCGCGCAGGTGCCGGAAGGCGCCGGAGGCGGACCAGATGCGGGTGGGATCTCCGGAGAGGAAGTCGTCGAGCAGGCTCACGGACGCGCGTGGACGGCATGATCGCCGTCGATGTCGACCGCGAAACGCCCACCATCCTCGTTGTCGACGAAGATCTGGTGGCCGTCCGGCGACAGCGCCAGGGCGGTGAAGAAAACGTCCTGCACGTCGCCTTCGAGGTGCGGATTGACCTTGATCACGTAGACGCGCACGCGCCACAGCAACTCGTCGGTGTCGCCCTTGCAGGCGGCGAGATACCCCCGGGCGTTGGCCGCCGTCGGCGTCCTTGCGCGACAGCCGGGCCTGCTCGTAGCGCACGTCGCCAACTCGAACGGCGGGCACCTTGGGTGCGCCGGCGCGCTTTGCCGAAACAGGGGGCAAGGGAAGGTCTTGGCTCATGGGATTCTCCTGGCTTGGCGAAGCCCGCGAGGCGCAGGCGGCGAGGCCCAGGCACACGCCGGCAAGCGCGAATCTGACGAAGGCGGGCGGCATGGCCTCAGCCTACCATCCGGCCATCGCGGCGTTGATCTGAGAGGGGGTGAGCGCGCCGGCGCAATCGGCGCAGAAACAGGACTCGTCCTTGTCGGTCAGGCGCGCCCGCAGGTTAGGCACGTTGCCCTTGGACGGCCGCCGCGAAGACGGACCGATTCGCGCGCTACGCCGCCCGCGGCCCGAACGCCTTCCACGCGAACGGCATGGCCAGCAACGCGCACGCGCCCAGCGCCAGCCCGGAGCCCAGGCCGCCGAGCCGCGTGAGCAGGGTGCCCGCGAGCGCGGTGCCGATGAACGCCGCCGCGAAGGTGACGACGATGCTGCGCGACAGCAGCGAGCCGTCGCTGTCCAGGCTCGAGATGCGCGAGGTGAGGAAGGGCGTGGCCGCGTAATAGGCGAAGGACACGAGCAGCTGCGCGGCGAAGAAGTCGGCCCCGCCGTGCACCAGGAAGAACCACAGGGCGGCGCCGCCCATGAGCAGTTGCGCGCCCCACAGGATGGGCAGGCGCAGCTCGTGGCTGCGTCGGTGCGACGCGGCCAGCGCGCCCACCGTGCCCAGCAGCGACACGAGCGCCAGCAACGGCCCGATGCGCTCCGGCGCGAGGCCGATCTGGTGGCCGACCACGTCGGCCAGCGCCCATTGCGCGGACAGCACGCTGTAGATCAGGATCATCACGGCCCAGATCGGCACGAGCACGCCCCAGCGATGGGTTCGCTTCGGCGCCGCGACCGCCGAGGCCAGGTGCACGGCGTCCGCGCCCGCCGCCGCCGAGGGCCATGCCACGAGGGCGAGGCATGCGGCCACCACCACGAACACCCAGCGCGTGACGAACGCCTCCGGCATCGCGTAGGCCGCCACCAGCAGCGCGCAGTCGATGACGCCCGAGACCAGGATGATGACGCCCCACGCGCGCTCGGCCGCCGCGCGGTTGGACAGGCTGGCCGCCACCACGACGAACAGCACGCCCTCGAACAGGCCCGTGACCAACCGCGCGCCGCCCACCGCGGCCAGGCTGGGCATCCACGCACCCGTGGCCTGCGCCAGCAGCGTGCCCAGCGTGGCGATCCATGCCAGTCGGCGCGGTGCGCGCGCGATCCAGCGCGGGAACACGGCGCAGCTGATGGCGATGCCGGCGATCTCGAGCGCGGCGAAGCCCGTGGCGGCGTCCTCGCCCACGCCGAAGCGGCGCATCAGCGCGCCCACGATCAGCGGCATCAGGATGGTGCCGTTGGTGGCCAGCGCGTAGGCGCACGACAGGCGCAACAGCGCCGCCAGCGACAGGTCGGGGCGGGCGGCGGCGAGCGGTGAAGAGTTCATCGAGAGACGTCGTCCGACGGGGCGCGCTTGAAAGTGAGCGTTGATCACAATATAATGTGATCATTGATCATGTGTCAATGATGACGAACCCACCCGAAATCCTCTCCGTAGCACCGCGCGCCTCCAGTGGCGAGGCGGGCCGCCGCCCGCGCCAGGAACGCAGCCGCCAGCGCGTCGAGACCATCCTCGACGTGGCGCTCGACATGGTGGTGGAGCAGGGCGCCGAGGCGCTCGCCATGCGCGAGGTGGCGCGCCGCGCCGACGTGCAGATCAGCTCCATCTACCAGTACTTCCCGTCGAAGGCCCACATCATCCGCGAGCTGGCCAAGCGCAACCTGTCCAAGGTGCGGCTGCTGCTGCAGGCCCAGGTGCAGGGCCTGCTGGTCGAGTTCCACGACGCGCCGCCGGTGGTCGAATCGGTGGACCGCCTCGTGGACGCCTACTTCGCGCACTACCGCGACCAGCCCGACGCGCTGGCCGTGTGGGCCGGCGCGCAGAGCGACCACGGCCTGCGCGAGCTGGACCTGGAAGACACCCGCAGCACCGCCGAATTCCTGGTGCTGCCGCTGCAGCGCATCCTGGGCCGCGACGACCGCGACGTGCTGTACCCGCTGGCGCTGCTCGTGTCCGAGGTCACCGGCGCCGCCGCGCGCCTCGCGCTCGCACTGGAGTCGCCGCTGCGCGAACAACTCGTCGCCCGCCACAAGGCCATGCTCGTGGCCACGCTCGAGGATCACCGTCGCCCATGACCGCTGCCGCGCCCGATTATGCGTACTACAAGGGCGCGCTGGCCGGCGCCCGCCTGCCCGCCGCCTTCGTCGACCTCGACGCGCTGCACGCCAACCTGATCGACCTGCGGGCCCGCGCCGGCGGCCTGCCCATCCGGTTGGTCACGAAGTCGATCCGCTCGGTGGCCATCCTGCGCCGCGTGCTTGCCACCGGCCCCTGTTTCCAGGGGCTGATGTGTTACTCGCCGGCCGAGGCCGCGTGGCTCGCGGCGCAGGGCTTCGACGACCTGCTGGTGGCCTATCCGTCGGTCGAGCCCGACCACCTGCGCGCCGTCGCCGCCCAGGTGCGCGCCGGCCGCACCATCACGCTGATGGTGGACGGCGCCGCGCAGGTGCAGCGCATCGCCGCCATCGCGCAACTGGAAGGCGTGGTGCAGCCGCTGGCCATCGACCTCGACATGTCGTCCGATTTTCCCGGCCTGCACTTCGGCGTGTTCCGCTCTCCCATCGGCGGCGTGGACGCGGCGCTGGCGCTGGCCGCCGAGATCGCGCGCCATCCGTCGCTGCGGCTCGACGGCCTGATGGGCTACGAGAGCCAGATCGCCGGGCTGATGGACCAGGTGCCCGGCCAAGCCGTGAAGAACGCGGTGATCCGCTTCCTCAAGCGCCGTTCCATTCCCGAGATCAACGAGCGCCGCCGCGCCACCGTGGCCGCGCTGGCCGCGGCCGGCCACGAGCTTCGCTTCGTCAACGGCGGGGGCACCGGCAGCTTCGAGAGCACGCGCCAGGACGCCAGCGTCACCGAGCTGGCGGCCGGATCGGGCCTGTACGTGCCCACGCTGTTCGACCACTACAGCGCGTTCCGCGGCCGGCCGGCCGCCGGCTTCGCCGTCGCCGTCACGCGGTCACCCGCGCCGGGCATCGTCACCTGCGCCGGCGGCGGCTACCCGGCCTCCGGGCCTGCCGGCGTCGACCGCCTGCCGCGGCCGTGGCTGCCCGCGGGCTGCACGCTGATTCCCACCGAGGGCGCTGGCGAGGTGCAGACGCCCGTGCGCGTGCCGTCCGGCGTGCGCCTGGAGCCGGGCGATCCGATGCTGTTCCGCCATGCCAAGGCCGGCGAGCTGTGCGAGCGCTTCAACGAGTTGCTGCTGGTCGAGGGCGGGTCGGTGGTCGACAAGGTCGCCACCTACCGCGGCGACGGCCAGTGTTTCTTCTGAAAGGTCGAGAGGAATGTGGAAGAACTGGTCGGGGTATGTCGAGTGTCCGCGGACGCCGTTGCTGGCGCCGGGCAGCGGGGCCGAGCTGGCCGCCGTGCTCTCCGATGCCGCGCGTGACGGGCGTCCGGTGCGCATGGTGGGCGCCGGCCATTCGTTCAGCCCGCTGGTGGCCAGCGACGGCGTCATCGTGTCGCTGGATCGGCTGCAGGGCATCGTCGGCGTGGACGCCCAGACGCGGGTCGCGCGCGTGCACGCCGGCACGCGCCTGTACGCGTTGGGGGCCGCGCTCGCGGAACGCGGGCTCGCCATGGAGAACCTGGGCGACATCAACGTGCAGTCCATCGCCGGCGCCACCAGCACCGGCACGCACGGCACCGGCATCGGCTTCGGCAACCTCGCCACGCAGATCGCCGCGCTGAAGTTCGTCACGGCCGACGGCCGGGAGATGGTGGCGTCGCCCGACGAGAACCCCGAGCTGTTCGCCGGCGGCCGCATCGCGCTCGGCAGCCTGGGCGTGCTCACCGAAGTGAGCCTGCGCCTCGTGCAGGCCTACCGCCTGCGCCTGGAGCGTGGCCGCATGGATCTCGAGGATTGCCTGGCGCAGGCCGACGCGCTGGTGGCGGCCAACCGCCAGTTCGAGTTCTACTGGCTGCCCCACACCGAGACCGTGCTCACCAAGAAGTGGAACATCACCGAAGCGCCGGTCGACCCGTCGGGCTTCGGCCGCTGGGTCAGCGACGTGCTGCTGGAGAACCTGTCTTTCGGCGCGCTGTGCCGCCTGGGCAAGGCCGTGCCGTCCCTGTGCCCGCCGCTGAGCCGATTCTGCGCTTCGCTGGTGTCGGCCAGCGAGCAGGTGGACGCCAGCTGGTCGATGCTGTCTACTGTGCGCCAGGTGCGCTTCAACGAGATGGAATGGTCGCTGCCCGCCGAGCGCGGCGCCGACGCGATGCGCGAGATCAAGGCCCTGATCGCCCGCCGCGAGTTCCCGTTGATGTTTCCGCTGGAGTACCGCTGGGTGCGCGGCGACGACCTCTGGCTGAGTCCCAACCACGGGCGCGATTGCGTCCACATCTCCGTGCACCAGCTGGTCGGCATGCCCTTCCAGCGCTACTTCGACGCGGTGCAGGCCATCTGCCTGAACCACGGCGGCCGCCCGCATTGGGGCAAGGTGCATTCGCTGAAGGCGCCGCAGCTGTCGCGGCTCTATCCGCGCTGGGACGACTTCCTCGCGCTGCGCGAGAAGATGGATCCGAAGGGGCTGTTCCTGACCCCCTACCTCCGCGGGCTGTTCGGCGTCTGAGCCGAGTCGTTCGCCCTTCAGGGCATGCAAAATGCTTTCGTCGAGACGGCGGCGCGTTTGCGCCCGTCCCGACGGGGCGGCGCGGTCGTTCGCAGGGAGTTCGCGATGAATCGCCAGGGCGAGGTTGTCTGCCGGGGCAGCCCGTTTCACTCGTCCGTGTCGGCACGGATCGCCGACCGGCGCGGGATCGGCGCGTGAGAGCGGCATGGCCACCGCGACAGACGCTCATCTTCAAGTCCCCGCCGACCGCCCGAGCGGAGGCTGGCACGCGGGCGGCTGCGCGATCGAGCTGCTCGAGGACCTGGCCAGCCTGGAGGCGCTGGCCGACGAGATCGACGACCTGCAGGCGCGAAGCGGCGCGCCCGCCTCTGCGCGCTGGGCCGCGGTGCACGCGGGCATGCTGCACGACCGGCGAGCGCGCCCGTGGTGCGTCGTCGTGCGCCGCGGTTCGGACATCGTGGCCACAGCGCTGGCCGTTGCGCGGCTCCGGTTGGGCGCCTGGGCCATCCGCGGCGCCACGCATCCGCACGAGCCCGGCTGGCTGGCCGCGCTCGACGAGGAGGCCAGTCGCGAACTCGCGGCCGCCATCGCCAGCTCGCTGCGCGGGCTGCACCGTCCATGGCGGCTGGCATGGCACCACCTGCCCGCCGACGATCGCACGCTGGGCGCGCTGCGCGACGAGCTCTCGCTCTCGTCCGTGCTGGCCAGCGGCGAGGATGCGCGGTTGGACTGCGACTCGGTCGACGACGTGGCCGGTGGCCTGTCGCGGAATACCCGCTCGGTGGTCGCCCGCGCCCGCCGGCGCATCGGGGCGGCGGGCCTGTCATGCGAGATCGCGTGGACGCGCGACGCCGCGAGAATCGCCGCGCTGCTGGACGAGGTGGTCGACGTGCACCGGCGCCGCAATCGCCAACTGCGCGGGGCGGCGGGTCTCGACGATGCGGACCAACGCGCGCTGTTCGTGGAGACCGTACTGGCGCACGCAGAAACCGGACGCGCGCGTCTCCAGACGCTGCGTCTCGATGGTCTCCTGGCGGCGTTCGCGATCTGCTTCGAGTCGGCCGGCGTCCTGCACGTCTACGCGAACATGGCCTCCCCGGACTGGCTGCAGTTCAGCCCGGGAACGATCGCCAACGCGGAGGTCGTGCGGGCGGCGAGCGACGATCCGGCACTGCTGGCCGTCGACTGGGGACTGGGGCTGCAGCGCTACAAGCTCAGTGGCCCGCACGTACAGGTGCGGCAGGTGGTGGACCTCTGGGCGTGGTCGTCGCTGGTGGGGCGCCTGGCATGGGCGCTGGGCGATCGGCTGGGCGCGCGGTGAGGCCCCGACTCGTCGCGCAAATGAGGGCGTGACGCGCGTCTTCAAGGAGGATTTCGCCCGGATTCGTGACCAAACCTCAGGAGAAGACGTCCAAAGTCGCGGGGTATGCAAGCTGCCTAGAATGTCCCGCCTACCCTCCAAAGGACGCACATGAGCGGGCTCATCCGCATCCGCGGCGCGCGGCAGCACAACCTCAAGAACCTGGATCTGGACATCCGCACCGGCGAGCTCACCGTCGTGACGGGGCCCAGCGGTTCGGGCAAGTCGAGCCTGGTGTTCGACACGCTGTATGCCGAAGGGCAGCGGCGCTACGTCGAGACCTTCTCGGCCTATGCGCGGCAGTTCCTGGATCGCATGGATCGCCCCGCCGTCGATCACGTCGAGGGCGTGCCCCCGGCCATCGCCATCGACCAGACCAACCCGGTACGCAGCTCGCGCTCCACGGTGGGCACGATGACGGAGCTCAACGACCACCTGAAGCTGCTGTTCGGACGCGCGGCGGCGCTGTTCGACCGCGTCTCCGCGCTGCCGGTGCGCCACGACAACGCCGACACCATCTACACCGACCTGGTGGCGCGCGCAGCGGCGCAGGGCGACCCGCGCGTGGCCGTCACGTTTCCGGTCGAGCTGCCGGCCAACACCAGCGCCGAAGAGGTCACCCAGTGGCTGTCCACCAGCGGCTTCACGCGCGTGCACGGCGAACGCACCGTCAAGGACGAGAAGGGCGAGCGCAAGCTGCTCGACGTGGTGGCCGATCGCTTCCGCGTGGGCAATGTCGAGAAGGTGCGCGTGGTGGAGGCCATCGAGCTGGCGCTCAAGCGCGGCCAGGGTCGCCTCAACGTCGACGTGCTGCCCGAGAACGCCGAGGCCGCCGACCCCGGCATCCGCTGGCGCTGGAGCACGGGCCTGCACTGCCCCGAGAGCGACCTGCGCTACGACGACCCGCAGCCGGCGTTGTTCTCGTTCAACTCCGCGTTCGGCGCCTGCGAAACCTGCCGCGGCTTCGGCCGCGTCATCGGCGTCGACTGGGGCCTCGTCGTGCCCGACGAGAAGAAGACGCTTCGCAACGGCGCGGTCAAGACCATCCAGACGCCCGCGTGGAAAGAGCAGCAGGACGACCTGATGCAATACGCCGGCGACGCCGGCATCCCGCGTGACACCGCCTGGAACATGCTCACCGACGCCCAGCGCAAGTGGGTGATCGAGGGCTCGCCCAACTGGAACGGCAACTGGAACAAGCAGTGGTACGGCATCAAGCGCTTCTTCGAGTACCTCGAGTCGAAGTCCTACAAGATGCACATCCGCGTGCTGCTGTCCAAGTACCGCAGCTACACGAAGTGCCCGGCCTGCGACGGCGCGCGCCTGAAGCTCGAGGCGCAGCTGTGGCGCATCGGCACCAAGCAGCAGGCCGACAGCGTGCTGCCGCCCGAAAGGCGCCACATGCCGCACGGCGTCGACTGGACGCGCGAGCAGCTCGAGGCGCTGCCGGGCCTGGGCCTGCACGACATGATGCTGCTGTCCATCGACCGTCTTCGACGCTTCTTCGACCAGCAGAAGACGCCCACGGGCCTGCCGGACGACGCGCTGAAGCTGCTGCTGGACGAGATCTGCACGCGCCTGAAGTACCTCAATGACGTCGGCATCGGCTACCTCACGCTGGATCGCCAGAGCCGCACGCTGTCTGGCGGCGAGGTGCAGCGCATCAACCTCACCACCGCGCTGGGCACCTCGCTGGTGAACACGCTGTTCGTGCTGGACGAGCCCTCCATCGGCCTGCACCCGCGCGACATGCACCGCATCGTCGAGGCCATGCAGCGCCTGCGCGACGCCGGCAACACGCTGGTGGTGGTGGAGCACGACCCGGCCGTGATGCTGGCGGCCGACCGCCTCATCGACATGGGCCCGGGTCCGGGCGCGAAGGGCGGCCAGATCGTGTTCGACGGCGAACCCGAGGACGCCAAGCTGGCCGACACGCTCACTGGCGCCTACCTGGGCGCACGCAAGCAGGTGGGCATGGGCATCCGCCGCGCGGTCGTCGAGTCGACGCCGCGACTGATCGTGCAGAACGCCACCGAGCACAACCTGCGCGGAGTCACCGTGGAGTTCCCGTTGCAACGCCTGGTGGTGGTCACCGGCGTCAGCGGCTCGGGCAAGAGCACGCTGATGCAGGACGTGCTGTACCCGGCGCTGGCGCGCCACTTCGGCAAGCCCACGGAGACGCCCGGCAAGCACGAGGCGCTGCTGGGCACCGACTGGCTGTCGGAGGCCGTGTTCGTCGACCAGAGCCCCATCGGCAAGACGGCGCGCTCCAATCCGGCCAGCTACGTGGGCGCGTTCGACGAGATCCGCAAGCTGTTCGCCACCACGCCGGTGGCGCTGGAGCGCAACTACTCCGCGGGCATGTTCTCGTTCAACGCCGGCGACGGGCGCTGTCCCACGTGCGGCGGCTCGGGCTTCGAGCACGTGGAGATGCAGTTCCTGTCCGACGTGTACCTGCGCTGCCCCGACTGCGACGGCAAGCGCTTCCGCGCCGAGATGCTCGACGCGCACCTGGTGCGGCGCGACCGCCAGTTGTCCATCGCCGACACGCTGGAGCTCACCGTCAGCGAGGCCATCCAGCTGTTCGCGGACGACCGCGAGGTGATTCGCCGCCTGCAGCCCATCGTCGACGTGGGACTCGACTACGTGAAGCTGGGCCAGCCGGTGCCGACGCTGTCCGGCGGCGAGGCGCAGCGCCTGAAGCTGGCCGGCTTCCTGGCCGAAGCGGCGCAGGGGCCGCAGCAGGCCGTCGCCAAGAAGGGCACGCTGTTCCTGTTCGACGAACCCACCACGGGCTTGCACTTCGACGACATCGCCAAGCTGATGCGCTCGCTGCGCCGGCTGCTCGAGGCCGGGCACTCGCTGATCGTCATCGAGCACAACCTCGACGTGATCCGCTCGGCCGACTGGCTGGTGGACCTGGGCCCGGAAGGCGGCGAGCAGGGCGGCGAACTGGTGGGCGTGGGCACGCCCGAAGACCTGAAGGCCAACACGCGCTCGCATACGGGTCGCGCGCTGCGCGACTACGAAGAGACGCTGGGGCTCGAGCGCTATGCCGCGGCCGACGTGGCGCGCGAGAAGCACGCGCGCTATGCCGCCGTCGAAGACGCGCGTTACGCGAGCGAAGGCGTGCGCGACGCCAGCATGGACGGCCCGAGCCTGCAATCGCTGGTCAGCAAGCGTCGGCGCGCCACCGGCGCCAGCGCCGCGGACGAATCGATCCGCATCGTCAACGCGCGCGAGCACAACCTCAAGGGCATCGACGTCGACATCCCGCGCGGCAAGTTCACCGTGGTCACCGGCGTGTCGGGCTCCGGCAAGAGCACGCTCGCGTTCGACATCCTGTTCAACGAAGGACAGCGGCGCTACCTCGAGTCGCTCAACGCCTACGCGCGCAGCATCGTGCAGCCGGCCGGGCGGCCGGAGGTGGATGCGGTGTTCGGCATCCCGCCGACGGTGGCCATCGAGCAGCGGCTGTCGCGCGGCGGCCGCAAGAGCACCGTGGCCACCACCACCGAGGTGTGGCACTTCCTGCGCCTGCTGTGGGTGAAGCTGGGCATCCAGCACTGCATCCACGACGGCAGCCCGGTGAAGCCGCAGAGCGTGGAGAGCATCGCCGCGCAGCTGCTGCGCGACCATCGTGGCCAGCACGTGGGCCTGCTCGCGCCGCTGGTGGTGGCGCGCAAGGGCGTGTACACCGACCTGGCCAAGTGGGCCAAGGCGCGCGGGCACACGCACCTGCGCGTGGACGGCGAGTTCCTGAAGGTCGACCCGTGGCCGCGCCTGGATCGCTTCAAGGAGCACACGCTGGAGCTGCCGGTGGGCGACCTGGTGATCGCGCCCGAGCGCGAGGCCGAGCTGCGTGCGCTGCTGGCCAAGGCCCTCGACACCGGCAAGGGCGTCATGCACCTGCTCACGCCGCTCGACGGTCTCACCGAGGCCATGGCGCTCGACCACTCCACGTTGGGCATCGGCACGATCAAGGTGTTCTCGACCAAGCGTGCATGCCCCACCTGCGGCACCAGCTACGGCGAGCCCGATCCGCGCATGTTCTCTTACAACAGCAAGCACGGCTGGTGTCCGGGCTGCGTGGGCACGGGCCTGGCGCTCACGCGCGAGCAGCGCGCGGCGTTCGACGATTCGGTGCTGGACGAGAACGAGCGCGGCCGCGAGCAGGCGTTCGTCACCAAAGAGCCCGACGCCGAGGAACTGCACGACGCGGCCTGCCCGGATTGCCACGGCGCGCGCCTGGCGCCGGCGCCGCGCGCGATCAGGTTCGAGGACCAGGCCATCACCGACGTGGCGCAATGGGCCGTGTCCGACGTGCGCAAGTGGGTCGAGTCGCTGCAGCTGGGCGGCCGCGATGCCGACATCGCGCGCGACGTCATCACCGAGATCCGCAACCGCCTCGTGTTCCTGGAAGACGTGGGGCTGAACTACCTCACGCTCGACCGCGCCGCGCCCACGCTCTCGGGCGGCGAGGCGCAGCGCATCCGGCTGGCGGCCCAACTGGGCTCCAACCTGCAGGGCGTGTGCTACGTGCTCGACGAGCCCACCATCGGCCTGCATCCGCGCGACAACAAGATCCTGCTGGACGCGCTGGCGCGCCTGGGCTCGCAAGGCAACACGCTGGTGGTGGTGGAGCACGACGAGGACACCATCCGCCGTGCCGACCACCTGATCGACATCGGGCCCGGCGCCGGCAAGCGCGGCGGCCGCCTGGTGGCCGAAGGCACGGCGGCCGACCTGTCGGCCAACCCCGACTCGGTCACCGGCCGCTGCCTGGCGCATCCGCAGACGCATCCGATGCAGCCGCGGCGCGAGGTGGCGTTCGCGGCCGACGACGCCGGGGCCAGCACGCACATCACCGTCTTCGGCGCCAGGCTGCACAACCTCCAGGGCATGGCGGTGCGCGTGCCGCTGCAGCGCCTGGTGGCCGTCACCGGCGTCAGCGGCTCGGGCAAGAGCACCATCGCGCGCGACGTGCTGCTGGCCAGCGTGGCCGACCTGGTGAGCAGCCGCGGCAAGGCCGAGCCCACGGGCTGCGAGTCGGTGGAAGGCTGGCACTCGGTCGACCGCGTGCTGGAGGTCGACCAGACCCCCATCGGCAAGACCCCGCGCTCCTGCCCGGCCACCTACATCGGCTTCTGGGACGCCATCCGCAAGCTGTTCGCCGAGACGCTCGAAGCCAAGGCGCGCGGCTATGCGGCCGGCCGCTTCAGCTTCAACACCGGCGGGGCCAACGGCGGCCGCTGCCCGGGCTGCGAAGGCCAGGGCGTGCGCACCATCGAGATGAGCTTCCTGCCCGACGTGAAGGTCGGCTGCGACCTGTGCCACGGCGCGCGCTTCAACCCGGCCACGCTGGCCGTCACGTGGCGCGGCAAGAGCATCGGCGACGTGTTGCAGATGGAGGTGGACGAGGCCGTGGAGTTCTTCGCCAGCATGCCGTCCATCGCCCATCCGCTGCAGTTGCTGCAGGACGTGGGCCTGGGCTACCTGACGCTGGGCCAGCCGTCGCCCACGTTGTCGGGCGGCGAGGCGCAGCGCATCAAGCTCGTCACCGAGTTGAGCAAGGTGCGCGACGAGGTGGGCCGCCGTGGCCAGAAGGCGCCGCACACGCTCTACGTGCTCGACGAGCCCACGGTGGGCCTGCACATGGCCGACGTGGCCAAGCTCATCAAGGTGCTGCATCGCCTGACCGATGGCGGCCACAGCGTGGTCGTCATCGAGCACGACCTCGACGTCATCGCCGAGGCCGACTGGGTGATCGACATGGGGCCCGAGGGCGGCGGCGAGGGCGGCCGGCTCGTGGCCGAAGGCACGCCGGAGCATCTCGTCGCGAAGCGAACGCACACCGGGATCGCGCTGGGGCCGGTGCTGGCACGCAGGTGATGCGTCGACTGGATCGCTCCGACGGGGGATGCGTGGCGGAGGCCCAGGCGCTAAGCTCGTGGCCCGGCCACGTCCCCGCGTCGCCGTGGTCTTCCAACCCAGCCGGAGCTTCCGACCGATGCCTTTCGTCTCAGTGAACGACGCCACCAACCCGACCGCGCCGGTGGGCGACTGGGTGTGCACACTAAGCTCGTCCCTGGGGCCGTTCACCGAACATCCCGTGGACAGCCAGCGCCACGACCAGTGGATCACCGGCGCGGGCAAGGCCGTCGGCCCGCGTGTGATCCGCTGGAGCGGCACCGGCGTGTCGAATCGTGGCGATGGCTTCCATGGGGTGGAGTGACATGTCGCGCGGCTTCGTCTTTCTGGTGCTGGCAGCCACCCTCTCGGCCTGCGTGTCCGCGGAGGGCAGTCCGAAGCCGGCCGTGGCGGGCGTCTGCCCGCTGCAGGGGGGAGCGTCTCCAAGCCAGATCGACGTGTTCGACGGGGCGCCTGTGGAGCAGGTGATCCTGGCCCCCGACGACGCCGGTGCCGGCGCCAACACGTACACCGTCAAGGACGTCTATGCCCAGGGTCGCAGCGTCACGATCCGTTGCCATGACGGCCAGGCCGTGATCGACGTGAAGCTCGCCAGGCCGGTGACCGTTTGCCGCTATTCGGACGGCGATGGCCATGCGCAGATGGCTTGCAAGTAGGCACGCCGCCTCGCGGGCCGGACCGACGCCATCCTGAAGACCACCCTCGTCCCGGTCCGCCTCGAGCGCACGCGCGAAGTGCTGCGCGAGCTGCTGCGGTCGCTGAAAGAGGCGCTGCCCATCCTGGCCGGCGTGGCGGGGCCGCTGTTCGTGGCCAGCGTCGCGCTGCTCGCCGTGGTCGGCGTGCCGCCCATGCTGGCGGTGACGTTGCCGTGGCGCGGGGCCCTGGCGTTGTGGATCGGGCAAGCCGTGATCGGGGCCTGGCCGCTGTGGGCCTTGCGCGGGCGGCTGCTGCCGGCGCCGTGGTGCGTGCAACTGCGTTGCCTGCCGCTGGCGGCGCGCGCCCTGTGGCTCTCCGACGTCGCGGTCAGCGCGGTGGTGCTGGCGCCGCTGGGCGCGTTGTACTTCCTTTCGTTGGCGGTATTCGCGTGGCAGCGGCCGCCCTGGTGGACGCAGGCGATGCCGCTGGCGCTGGTGTCGCTGGCCGCGTCGTGGGTCGCTTCGTGCGGCCTCGGCGCCGCGGCGCTTGCATGGCAGCGTGCAGGCGGGATCGTGCGCGCTCAGCGCGCGGCCCGCGCGCGGACGCCCGAGTCCCTGCTCGCGAGCCGCCCCGGCACGTTCCCGGCGCTGCTGTGGTGGCCCGGCTGGCGCGGCGCGCTGGCGCCGGGGTTTGGCTCGGTGATCGCGGGCCTGGTCGTGACCGTCGGCATCGCGCTGGCCTGGACGCTGGGCCCGTGGCCCGTCGTCCCCGGTGCCGCCTGGGCGTTGATGTTCAGCGTGCTGTCGATCGCGCTGACCGAGCGGCTTCAGCGCGCGTTGGAATCGCGCTTCGCCGCGCTCGCGCCCTGGCTGGCGGCGCTTCCTGTCTCGTCGGCCTGGCGCTGGCGGGCGCGCGCGCTGGCCTGCGTGCCGATGGTCCTGGGCGGGGCGATCGCGGTGGGGCTGGTGCTGTCGACGCGGCCGTGGCGCGCGACGCCGCTCGCGGCGTTCGCGCTGGGAATGCTGGCCACGCCGCTGGCGATGAACGCGGTGCCGTCGGCCAATCGCAAGGGACACGTCGCCTTGTGGGCGGTGTGCACCGGCCTGCTGACGGCCTTCGGGAGTGAACTGTGGAACTGAGTCTTCGCATCGACCGGCTCGTCTTCGCCTACGGCTCGCGCTGGCTGTTCGAGGGCTTCGATGCGCAGGCCGGCGCGGGCGTCACGTGGGTGCAGGGTGCCAACGGCAGCGGCAAGTCGACGCTGTTGCGGCTGCTGGCCGGTGCGCTGGCGCCGCGCCACGGCGTGTTCGAGCTTGCCGGCTGCCGCTACGCGGCGGGCGACCGCGTGGCCCCGCTCGCCTGGCGGCAGCAGACCTTCTGGTGCCTCAGCGACCCACCGCCCACGCCGTGGCTCACCATCGCCGAGTGCCTGGGCTTCGTCGGCGCCACCTATCCCGGCTTCGAGGCGGAGCGGCTGCGCGAGCAGGTGGACGCGCTGGGCCTGGCCAAGGCGCTCGCCACGCCGTTGCGCGACGCGTCGCTGGGCCAGCAACGCAAGACGCTGCTCGCGCTCGCGCTGGCCCTGCCGGTGAAGCTGTTGCTGCTGGACGAGCCATTCAACGCGCCGGACGTGACGTCGGCGCGGCATCTGTCCGACACGCTCACGGCGCGCGCGGCGCGCGGCGACCAGGTGATCCTGCTCACGAGTCATGTGGAGCCGCACGTGCCGGTGCGCGACACGTGGGTGCTGCGCTGACCCGGCCCTGCTCGCGCGGGAGACTCAGGGTTTCCTGGCGCCGGCCAAGCCTGGTGGGGTCGGCCCCACGTAGCCGTCCGTCAGGGTCTTGAGGAACGCCACGACGTCCGCGATCTCGGACGCCGTCATCGACGCCTTGGCGCCGGCGTTGGCACCGAACGGCGCCTCGACGTTGAGGTTGTCCCGGTATTTTTCGGGCAGGTCCGCGAAGCGGCGCGCTCGACCCGCGCCGTAGATGCGTTTCGGGTCGGAATCGCGCACCGCGTAGAAGCGGACGGCGTCTTCGAGCGTCGTGTAGACGCCGTTGTGGAAGAACACCCCCCGCGTGGCCACGTTGCGCAGCGAGGGCGTGCGGAACCGGCCGCAGTACTCGTCGAGCCCCTTCAGGTCGGTGCGCAGCGGGCCGCACATGCCCAGGTCGCGGTACGCCGATGTCGCGTTGGTGGGAATGGCCGGGTTGCGCGGCACGCCGATGGCGATCAGGCCGAAGTCGGTGAACTGCGGGTACGCGCCGCGCTTGATCTGGCTGAGGTGGCACGCCGCGCAGTTGCCCTTGGTCGCGTCGTTGAACACCGACAGGCCGCGCATCTCCTGCGGTGTGAGACTCGCCTTTGCACGCAGGTAGGCGTCGAACTTGCTGCTGAAGGGGTAGAAGTCGGCCGGGTTCTGTTCGAAGACCTCGAGCACCAGCAGCAACGCGTTCCACGCCTGCTTCGGGTTGTCGAGCAGGTGCGGGCCGAAGGCTTCCCGCATCGCGCTGGCATGGGGCGACGAGCGCAGCCTGGCGACCACCGAGTCCCGGTCGACATTGGCCATCTCGAACGACGACAGCAGCGGGCCGGCGGCCTGTTCATGGCCGGAGTCGGCGCGGCCGTCCCAGTCGAGGCCACCGGTAGGCCCCTGGTCTTCGCTGTCGTTGCCGTCGTTGTCGAAGAAGTGTTCCTGGAAGTTCGGGATCGACTGGTGGTACGTCAGCGACGGCACCGCGCGCAGGCCAGGCTGGTTCATCAGCGGGCCGCCCATCTGCACGGGCAGGTGGCCGGGCGGGCCGTAGGCGTGCGCCGGGTCGTGGCACGACGCGCAGGACACGCGGCCCGAGGCCGACAGCGTCTTGTCGGAGAACAGGGAGCGGCCAAGCTCCACCATGGTCTTGAAGTCGGGCCGACGCTCGAACGGCGTCTCGTAGAACGACGGCGCTTTCGCTGCGGCGGCGGAGGCCGGAAAGGAGGGCGCGGGCGCGGCGATCGCGCCGACGGCGACGCACGACAGCAGGCAGGCGAGGACAGACGAGGTCGGGGAACGGCGGGTCACGGGATGAGCGCAGGCGGTTGGAGGCAACCGCGGAGGCTAGCCGGTGTTCATGGCGGGCGTGTGACAGCCGCGTGACTGGGGATTCTGGGTTTTACACGTGCTTGTCACACGTCGAGCCGATGCTCTCGGGTTTGCGAAGACCGGCCCGAGGAGCCCCATCCACATGAACAACCGCATCAAGCTTGCTGCCCTTCTGACTCCGCTCGCGCTCGCCAGCGTGCTTGCCCTGGCGGCTTGCAACGACAGCGCCAACCCCGTGGCGCCCGACACGACGACGCAGCTTCAGTCGAAGGTGAAGAACATCGTCGTGATCTACGCGGAGAACCGTTCGTTCGACAACCTGTACGGCAACTTTCCGGGCGCCAATGGCCTGAGCACCGTCGTCGACGCGTCGGGCAACGTCACCACCGCCTACAACGTGCAGAAGGACCGCGACGGCACCACCGTGCTGGCCACGCTGCCGCAGACCTGGAACGGCGTCACGGCCCCCGGCAGCAGCGTCGTCATCACCGCCGCCCAGAGCGCGGGCCTGAAGAACGCACCGTTCGCGATCGAGACCGCCTTCACGGCGGCCAACGGTCCTGGCGCGAAGCTGGACACGACCACCGTCACGCGGGATCTGTACCATCGCTTCTTCGAGAACCAGATGTCCATCAACGGCGGCAAGAACGACCAGTTCGCCGCCTGGGAAGACGCCGGCGGCCTGACCATGGGCCACTTCGACTACAGCGCCTCGCCGCTGTACAAGCTGGCCCAGGCCAACGTGCTGGCCGACAACTTCTTCGAAGGCGCGTTCGGCGGTTCGTTCCTGAACCACCAGTACCTGGTCTGCGCCTGCGCCCCCGAGTTCCCGAATGCCGACACGTCGGCGCAGCACCCGACGATCGCCGTCCTCGACAAGGACGCAAGCGGCAATTACCTGGTGCACCTGACTGCCGCCTCCACGTCCCCCGCCTCGGCCATGGATGGCCCGCCCAAGTTCCAGCTGAGCGGCAACATCACGCCGGCCAACTACTTCGGCGACAACAAGTTCCACGCCGTCAACACGATGCAGGCGCCGTACCAGCCGAGCGGCAACGCCCCGGCCGCCGCCGCGTCCTCCGCGTACGCCGACACCACCAAGGCCACCACGTTGCCCCCGCAGACGCAAGCCAACATCGGCGACCAGCTGACGGCCAAGAGCGTGGGCTGGAAGTGGTACGGCGGTTCGTGGAACGCCGCGCTCACCGACGGCCAGCAGGACGCGTCCATCGCCCGCTCGGTGATCTACGCCGGCAACTCGAACGGCGTGTCCACGACCGCCAACGTCGACTTCCAGCCGCACCACCAGCCGTTCAACTACTACGCCAACCTGGACCCGGCCACGCATGCCGCCGACCGCACCGCGCACCTGAAGGACTACACCGACCTGGTGGCCGATGCCGCCGCCGGCACCCTGCCTCCGGTCGCGTTCTACAAGCCGGAAGGTGTCTACAACCAGCATCCCGGCTACGCGAACCTGGCCGATGGCGACCAGCGCATCTCCGACCTGGTGGCCAAGCTGCAAGCCAGCCCGCAGTACAAGAACATGGTCATCGTGATCACGTACGACGAGTTCGGCGGCGCGTGGGACCACGTGGCCCCCCCGAAGGGCGACAAGATCGGCCCGGGCACCCGCATTCCGGCGATCGTCATCTCGCCGTACGGCAAGAAGGGCACGGTCGACCACACGCAGTACGACACCGCGTCGATCCTGCGCCTGATCACGCGCACGTTCGGCCTGGCGTCGCTGCCCGGCATCACGTCGCGTGACGCCGCGCTGACCGCCAACGGCGGCACCGCCATGGGCGACCTGACCAACGCGCTGGACCTGACCAAGTAAGCACGAGCCTTCGACGCCGTCATCCTCGAGCGCCCCGCAAGCCCCGGCTTGCGGGGCGTCTTTCATGGCGCGAGCGATACTGGCGCCATGACGCTTCCGACGCTTTCCCTCCTCGAGACCCGCATCCTGGGCGTGCTGGCGGAAAAGCAGCACACCGTGCCCGACAGCTACCCGCTGAGCCTCAACGCGCTCACGCTGGGCTGCAACCAGAAGACCGCCCGCGACCCCGTCATCAACGCGAGCGAGGCCGACGTGCTGGCCGCGCTCGACACGCTGAAGTCGCTGCACCTGGTGCTCGAGGGCTCGGGCAGCCGCGTGCCGCGCTTCGAGCACAACGTGGCGCGCGTGCTCAAGGTGCCGGGCCAGAGCGTGGCGCTGCTGGCCCTGCTGATGCTGCGCGGCCCGCAGACCGCGGCCGAGCTGCGCCTGAACACCGAGCGCCTGCACCGATTCGCCGACATCTCGTCGGTGGAAGGCTTCCTTGACGAACTCGCCACGCACGAGCCGCCCTTCGTCGTGAAGCTGTCGCGGGCGCCGGGCGCGCGCGAGTCGCGCTGGGCCCACCTGCTTGCGGGCGCGGTGGCCGACGCGGCCCCGCCGGCGGCGACGGCCGGATCCGGCGCGTCGCTGGCCGATTCTGCGCTGGGCCTGTCGGAGGTGGCGGCAATGCGCGCCGAGCAGCTTCGCATGAAGGGCGAGCTGGAGCGGCTGCGCGCGCAGGTGGCGCGGCTGGCCACGGAGTTGGGCGTCGACCTCGACGGCGACGGCGGCCTGCATGTGGAACCTGGCGGCGACTGACGCCGGCATCCTGCGTTCGGCGTCATCCCGCGTTCCGTGTCATCCTGCGCGAAGTCGCAGGATCCACGCCCTCAGATCCCTTCGTCGTCCCCGAACAGCTTCAACGCATCCTTGGTCGCGCGCTCGCGATACCCCTTGCGCCCGAACAGCTTGGTCTGCGCCTCGAGCGGCAGGTCGGTGATGTTGATGACGTTCTTCGAGATCAGCGTGTCGATGACATCCTCGATCACGCGGATGAAGTCGGCGTCCAGCGAGGCGAAGCCGTCGCCCTGCGGCGCGCCGGCGCCCAGGAAGGCGCGCACGTCCGGATGGTCGTCGGGCAGGTAGTCGGCACCGCCTTCATCGCGGCGATGCAGGCTGTCGATGGTGCCCTGGGCGTTGCGGCGGATGAATGGCATGGGTCGATCATAGCGGCGCCGCCGCGGCGCAGGGGCGAAGGTGTGCGCGGGCGCCCGGATTGCTCGGACGGCTGCCCATCAAAAAGCCAGGATCCTCCCATGCGCGCCCTGTTCGTCGCCACCAGCAGTGACCGTCTTCCCTCCGGCCATCCCACCGGCCTCTGGGCCGAAGAATTCGCCGTGCCCTGGATGGCCGCCCATGCGGCGGGCATCCAGGTCGTCGTCGCCTCGCCCCACGGGGGCGTGGTGCCCGTGGACGCGAAGTCGGCCCCCAGCGACAAGGAGCGCCAGGAATGGGCGCCCGCACTGGCGGCGCTGCAGCACAGCGTGACGCTGGCGTCGGTTCAGGACGAGCACTTCGACGCCATCTTCGTGCCTGGCGGCCATGGTCCGATGGTGGACCTGGCGCACGACGAGATCCTGCACCGGCTGCTGGCGCGCCACGATGCGGCCGGCAAGCTGGTGGCCGCGGTGTGCCATGGCCCGGCGGCGCTGGTGCACGCACGGCGCGCGGACGGCAAGCCGTTCCTGCAGGGCCGGCGCGCCACCGGCTTCAGCGATACCGAGGAACGGCTGGCAGGGCTGCACGACAAGGTGCCGTTCCTGCTGGAGGACGCGATGAAGGCCGCGGGCGCCGACTATCACTCGGCGCTGCTGCCCATGCTCAGCCACATCGAGCACGACGGCAACCTGCTGACCGGGCAGAACCCTCGCTCGAGCGACGCCATCGCCAAGGCGATGGTGAGCGCGCTTCAGGGCGCGTCGGCCACGGCGTAGGCACGCCCGGGGCCGCGCCCGCGAGCGGCCCCCGCACGCTCACTTGACCGCGTTCAGGCCTTCGACGTAGTCGGACACCGCCGCGATCTCGGCGTCGCTCATGCGCGCCGCGATGGTGGCCATCTGCGTGCTGTTGGTGCGCTTGCCGGCGCGGAACAGGTTCAGCTCGGCGCTGACGTACTCGGCGTGCTGGCTGCCCAGCCGCGGGTACTGCGCGGGGATGCCGGCGCCGGCGGGGCCGTGGCAGCCGGCGCAGGCCGGGATGCTCTTCTCGGCGATGCCGCCGCGCCAGATCTTCTGGCCCAGGTCGACGGTGGACTTGACCTTGGACTGGCCGGGCTTGGCGGCCTTCGACGCGTAGAAGGCGGCGACGTTGCGCATGTCGTCTTCCGACAGGCCGGAGGCCATCGCCTTCATGATCGCGTTGTCGCGCTTGCCCGACTTGAACTCCGTCAACTGCTTGACGAGGTAGTCGACGTGCTGCCCCTGCAGGATCGGGTTCGTGGGAATGCCGCGCGAGCCGTCTGCCGTGTGGCAAGCCCCGCAGACGGTGGCCGAGATGGCGGCGCCCTTGGCGAGATCCGGCTTGGCCGGCCCCTTCGCTTCGTCGGCCATCACGGAGGTGGCGAACAGCATCGCCGAGGCAACAACGTACAAGGACTTCATCTCGACGAACCCTTCAGAGGAGGCTTTTGGAGTGGAGCATACCCAACGATTTTACAATGCACCATGACCGAAGCTAAGCGTACGCGCAAACCCTCCCCCCCTCGCGCCGTGCCGGCCCCCGTCTACAAGAAGGCCGTGGTGGTGTCCGACGACGCCAAGGAGGGCCTCGGCTGGCTGCATACGGCCAAGTTCCTCACCTCGTCCAGCAAGATCTCGCAGCTGCCCGCGGGCGACATGCCCGAGATCGCCTTCGTGGGCCGAAGCAACGCCGGCAAGTCGTCGGCCATCAACACGCTGGCCCAGCAGCGCCAGCTCGCGTTCGCGTCCAAGACGCCGGGCCGCACGCAGCTGATCAACCTGTTCACGCTGGGCCCGCGCGAGGCGCCCGACGCCTACTTCGCCGACCTGCCCGGCTACGGCTACGCCGCCGTCGCCCGCGGCAAGAAGCTGGTGTGGCAGCGGGTGATGGCCGACTACCTCGAGGTTCGGCGCGCGCTTTCGGGCGTCGTGGTGATGATCGACAGCCGCCACGGCTTCATGCCGCTGGATCTGAAGCTGATGGAGTTCATCGCGCAGCGCGTGAAGACCGGCGAGATCAAGCTGCTGGTGCTGCTGACCAAGTGCGACAAGCTCGGCCAGCGCGACCAGGGCCTGGCGGTCGCCGCGGCGCAGGAGGTGCTGGCCGCGTATGTGACCGAGGCGTCCGACATCGGCGTGGTGTTGTTTTCATCGCTGCGCCGCGTGGGCATCGAGGACGTGGCCGAACAGCTGCTGGCGTGGAAGCGGGCGATGCCCGAGCGCGTGCATTTCGACGTGCCGCCGATGCCGGAAGGCGACGGCGGTGAGGCGATCGACGGCGTGGAAGACGCCGGCAGCGACGCGGCCTGAGGCGCATGGCGCCGGGGCGCCAGCGCCCCCTAGCTCATGGGTTTCGGCCTCTTTAGGTCATTGCTGCGGCAGGTGCGCGAATCGAGACTGCGCCCTGTCCGCAACCTTGATCCAAGAGCCCGCCATGAAAACCAATTTCGTCCTTTCCCTGGTCTCCGCCGCCGTCTGCGCGTTCGCGCTCGGCGCGCCCGCGCACGCCACCATCGTCAACATCAAGGGGTCCAGCGACAGCGCGGGCCCGGGTGCCGGCTCCGACAACCCGAGCGCCGCCGTCGGCAGCTCGTTGCATTTCACCTATGCAGTGACCCTGCAACTGGCGGCCGGCGACTACACGATCACCGACGCCTGGGGCAAGACGGGTGCGACCTACGACGCGTGGGACTTCGAGAACGGCGTCGAGGGCAGCTGGACCGATCATTTCTCGGTGGGCGCCTACATCGACGGCAACACCGACTACGCGACCTACACGCTGCTGCTCGACGGCCTGCCCGGCACCGACACCGGACACTTCGGCGGCTTCTACGCGGAAGCCGCGGCGAGCGCCGCGTTCCTCGCCCACGCGCCGTTGACGCTGCACCTGGATCACGACACGCTGGTCGGCTTCGCCGCGCCCGACTACTACCTGCCCGACAACCTGGGCGGCATCTCGCTGGACATCGAGCCGGTCGGCTCGCCCTCTGCCGTGCCCGAGCCGGCCAACGTGATGCTGATGCTGGCTGGGCTGGCCGCGATGGGCGGGCTGGCGCGCCGGCGCGCGCGCAAGAGCGCCTGACGCGAGTGGCGCGCGGCGTGTTCGCCGCCAGGCGTTGCAAGCCGCCCATGAAAAAGGGACTGCCGAGGCAGTCCCTTTTCGTTTGGTGCGCCCAGCATGGGCGCACTCCTACGGGTGAAAGTCCCGTCGTAAGTTGATCACGACGAACGAAGTGAAGCGCAACTGCATGAGGGCGACCGAGTGTGGGAAGGAAGCGTGGAGCGTAAATCGCGAGCCGATGAA
>JBBQYL010000013.1:0-43227 GCA_038208735.1 Burkholderiales bacterium | reverse complement strand
CAGGATTTCGGCCGGCGACAGGCGCGCCAGCCACGACGGCAGCTCGGCCTCGGTGCATTCGCCCAGCCCCAGGCGGCCCTCGGCCAGCGCCAGCCAGGCGAGGCCCACGCGTGCGCGCTGGGCGAACACGGCCAGCAGCACGGTGTCCTGGCGGTCGGACAGCAGCTCGGAATCGGTGACGGTGCCCGGGGTGACGACGCGGGTGACGCGGCGCTCCACCGGCCCCTTGTTCGCCCCGACCTCGCCCACCTGCTCGGCGATGGCCACGGCCTCGCCCAGCTTCACCAGCCGGGCGAGGTAGGACTCGAGCGCGTGCACCGGAACGCCCGCCATGACCACCGGGTGGCCGGCGGACGCACCCCGCGTGGTCAGCGTGATGTCCAGCAGGCGGTTGGCCTTGCGGGCGTCGTCGAAGAACACCTCGTAGAAGTCGCCCATGCGATAGAACAGGAGCGTGTCGGGGTGGTCGGCCTTGAGCCCGAAGTATTGGGCCATCATCGGCGTGTGGCCGCTGAGGTCCTTCAGGTTCACGGGAGCATCCACGGGGATTTCGGCAGGCATCGACGGAGGGGCTTCACGGCAAGGGCAGGAGGCGGATTATCGCGTGCCCGGCCGCTTCATTCGCCCAGCAGGTGCGCCGCCACCTCGCGCCGATGCGGCCGCGTGCGGTGCTCCCACAGGTAGAGGCCCTGCCAGGTGCCCAGCACCAGGCGGCCGCGCGCCACGGGGATCGTGAGCGACACCGCCGTGAGCGCCGTTCGCACGTGTGCCGGCATGTCGTCCGGGCCCTCGTCGGCGTGCCGGAACAGCGGATCGCCGTCGGGCACCAGCCGCGCGAAGAAGCGGTCGAGGTCGGCGCGCACCGTGGGGTCGGCGTTCTCCTGGATGAGCAGGCTGGCCGAGGTGTGGCGCACGAACAGGGTCAGCAGGCCGGTGTCGACGCCGCACTTCGCCACCCAGTCCTGCACCGGGCGCGTGAACTCGGCGAGACCGCGGCCGCGGGTATCGATGGGGAAGGTGGTGGAGGATTGGCGAAGCATGCGCGGGGCGCGGCGTGCGGCGTGCCTGTCAGGGGCGCTTGCGCGGCGCCAGCGCTCAAGCCGACGCGAAGATGGAGTATTGCCGAATGCTGATGATCAGTTCGGGGTTGCCGTCCTCGACGATGTCCTCCCGGATGGCGCCGATGATCGCCTTGATCGTGTCGGTCTTCGGGAGAGCCGATCGCTCCGCGACCTGGTCGAGTTCGCGAAACGACCTCGCCGAGGCTTTGATGGACAGGCGGCGTTTGTGTTTCGACTCCATGCCCGTACGTCCCGCCAATGCCCTGCCCGCCGCCTTGAGCTTGGCAAGGTCAAAGGAGCCGTCGGCGAACCTGTGCACGTAGAGCATCAACAGTCCCTTTCGCAGGCCGAGTGACGCGAGCGGGTCGATCTTGAAGCAGGCAAGGTCAGGAAGGTCGAAGTAAGGCGCCGGGAGCACGGCCTCGATCGACTCGGAGGCTTTGCTGCGAGCTTTGCTGATGGCAGGGGTGGACTGGGCGGGAATCGCCGCCACCTGGTCGCACGTATCGCACACGCCGACGAGAATGTCCTTGACCATGCCGCTGCCATCGGAAAAGGGGACGTCTCGGTAGCCTAAAGTGGTGCTGCGCGCCGCCTTGCAGACACCACAGATGGCCTTGCTCCTGTCGCCTTCGCTGAAGAACTTCATGGAAAATCTCATTGGTGGACGTCGGTGGCACTCACGACGCCAGTCGCCAACAGGTTCTTGACGTTGATGTCATCCCGAGCCTCGTGCTGGTAGTTTCCGGCCCGCAGTGCAGTGATGACGGCTCGCTTGATATCGTTGAAGCCTGTTTCACGATATTCCTCGTAAATCGACAACCCGCGAACGGCTCAGTACTTGTTCAAGCCCAGGGATCGAGCAACGGCACGCCGGTCGCGACGAAGTCGGCCGTGTTCCGCGTGACGACGGTCATGCCATGCACCAGCGCGGTGGCGGCGATCAGCGCGTCGCGTTCGTTGCGAGGATCGGGCACGTGCAGCCGCGCGCAGCGCAGCGCCACGGCGTCGTCGATGGGCAGCACGCGGCCGGCGAAGGCGGGTTGCACCTGGCGCACGAACCAGTGGCGGATGAGCGCGCCCTGGTGCAGGTCGCGGCGTTCGAGCTGCAGGATCCCCTGCTCGATCTCCATGAGCGCGATGACGGAGAGGAAGAGGGCGCCGGGCGGGATCGACCCGGCCCAGGCGACGACGCGCGCATCTGACTTGCCGTGTGCGGCCTTGCGCAGCTCGGAGACGACGTTCGTGTCGAGGACGTACATCAGCCGAAGTCGGCCGGGCGCAGCTCGATTCGCGACCGGGCCGGGTCGAAATCGATGTCTGCATCGCTGGCCATCGCGAGGAGGTCGACGATGCTGGCGGCCGGCTCGGTGAGGCGTCGGTATTCGTCGATGCTCAGCAGGACATGCGCCGGACGGCCCCGGTCAGTGATGTAGACGGGGCCTTCCTCGGCGGCGCGCTTGGCGCCCCCGGCGTCCTGGTTGAACTCGCGGCTGGTGAGCGTCGTGTAGCGCCTGGGAGGGGGCATTGCGATACCTCCTGAAGGTTGTAGAAACGTTACTACAAACCCGTGGGCAATGCAAGGCGCCCCAAGACGTCAGAGGCGATTGCGCGGCGTGCGGGGCCCGGTGACCTTGATGGCCTTGCGCGGCTTCGGCTCCGCCGACGCGGCCGGGGCGGCTTCGGCGTTGGCTTCCACGAAGGCGTCGGTCGCGTCCGGGGCGGTGGCGCCTTCGGTCGTGGAAGGCGTGCTGCCGTCGTCCTTGATCACCCGCGAGTAGGGCGTGAGGATGCCGACGAGCTGGCCGTACACCTTCGGGTTGCCCGCGACCACTTCGCGCTGGTACAGGAAGTCGGCCTCGCCGCTGAAGTTGCCGATGAGGCCGCCGGCCTCGGTGATGATCAGCGAGGCGGCGGCGATGTCCCACGGGCTCAGCCCGGTCTCGAAGAAGCCGTCGTAGTAGCCCGCGGCCACGTAGCAGAGATCCAGCGACGCGGCGCCCGGGCGACGCAGGCCGGCGCACTGCTGCGAGATCTCCTCGAACATCTTCATGTAGCGCTTGAAGTTGTCGCCCTTGCGGAACGGGAAGCCCGTGCCGATGAGCGAGTCGGCCAGGCGCAGGCGCTTGGACACGCGCAGGCGGCGGTCGTTGAGGAAGGCGCCCCGGCCGCGCGACGCGTAGTACAGGTCGTTGCGGGTCGGGTCGTACACCACGGCCTGCTGCACCACGCCGCGCCACGCGAGCGCGATGGAGACGGCGTAGAAGGGCAGGCCGTGGATGAAGTTGGTGGTGCCGTCGAGCGGATCGATGATCCAGACGAACTCGCTGTCCTGCGAACCCAGCGTGCGCCCGGATTCCTCGGCGAGGATGCCGTGGCCCGGATAGGCCTGCAGCAGGGCGTCGATGATGATCGCTTCCGCATGCTTGTCGACTTCGGTGACGAAGTCGTTCACGCCCTTGCTCTCGACCTGCACCTTGTCGACGTCCAGCGAGGCCCGGTTGATGACCGCCCCCGCGGCACGAGCCGCCTTGATGGCGATGTTGAGCATGGGATGCAGGGACTGGGACATGGGCGTTTCCAATGGGTTGGCTGCGGCGCTCCACGCGGAGCGCCGGCAAGGCGAAGAATCAGGGCGACAGCGACGAAAGAGCGGTGCAATGGTGGCGCGGGGCGGACGAAGCCTGCGGCGGCGCGACAATGCGGGAAATCCCTATTCTAGCCGGCCGGGTCGCGCAAGTCACTCGCGCGCCCGGCCCGCCCTTGCAGCGAGCGGTGCAGTTCTTGACAGATTCCACGCGATTCATCCTGGTCGACACCAGCCACCCCGGCAACGTGGGCGCCACCGCGCGCGCCATGAAGGTGATGGGTTTTTCCGACCTGGTGCTGGTGACGCCGCGCTACCCCGACGTGCTGGCCCGGCCCGAGGCGATCGCGATGGCCTCCGGCGCCACCGACATCCTCGAGTGCGCCCGCATCGCGCCCACGCTGGACGAGGCGCTGGCCGGCACCACCTTCGCCTGCGCCACCGCGATGACGCCGCGCGACTTCGGCCCGCCCACGCGCGCGCCGCGCGCCGCTTTCGCCGAGCTGGCGCGCACCGACCACCGCGTGGCCTTCGTGTTCGGCGGCGAGCGCTTCGGGCTGTCCAACGAGCACGTGCACGCCTGCCACCTGTGCATCAGCATCCCCACGCAGCCCGAGTACGGCTCGCTGAACCTGGCCCAGGCGGTGCAACTGCTGTCCTACGACTGGCGCCAGGCGCTCGGCGGCTTCCCGGTGGTGGAGCGCACGCGCGCGCCGGTGCAGGCCGACGCCGCCGCCGTGAACGGCCTGCTGGCGCATTGGCGAGAGATGCTGGTGGCCATCGACTTCCTCGATCCGGCCGTGCCGCGCAAGCTGATGGCCCGGCTGCGTCAGCTGGTGAACCGCGCGCAGGTCACCACCGAGGAGGTGCACATCCTGCGGGGCATCGCGCGGCAGGTGCAGAAGCCACCGCGGAAGCAGGGCGGCGCCGACTGATTCGCGGCGCGCGCGACGCCATGCCCGTACCGGGCGGCAGGGCGGGGAGCTGCCGATACACTTCCCGCTCCGTCAGATCAACCCCGCCCCTTCCATGTTCGATCGCCTGCGCGAAGACATCACCTGCATCCTCGAGCGCGACCCCGCCGCGCGTTCGCGCCTGGAGGTGCTGCTCTGTTACCCGGGCCTGCACGCGCTGATCTGGCATCGTCGCGCCAAGTGGTTCTGGTCGCACGGCATGCACGTGGCCGGACGCTTCATGTCGCACCTGGGACGCTTCTTCACGGGCATCGAGATCCATCCGGGCGCCACGCTCGGCCGGCGCGTGTTCATCGACCACGGCATGGGCGTCGTCATCGGCGAGATGGCCGAGATCCACGACGACTGCACCATCTACCAGGGCGTCACGCTGGGCGGCACGTCGCTGGTCAAGGGCGCCAAGCGCCATCCCACGCTGGAGGCGGGCGTGATCGTCGGCGCCAACGCCAGCGTGCTGGGCGGCTTCACCGTGGGCGCCGGCGCGCGCGTGGGCTCGGGCGCGGTCGTCACGCGCCCCGTGCCCGCGGGCGCGACGGCCGTCGGCAACCCGGCCCGCATCATCGCGGCCGAGACCGATGCCGCCCGCGAGGCCATGGCCGCGCGCCTGGGCTTCTCGGCCTACGGCGTCACGCAGGGCGACGACCCGGTGGCGCTCGCCATGAAGGGCCTCATCGACAACGCCTCCGCCCACGAGCACCAGATCGCGCTGCTGTGGAACGCGATCGAGCGCGTGCTCGACGAAGGCGTGCTGAAGGCGCGGGACTGCGTGCCCACCGATGCGCAGACGGCGGAGCGCTTCGATGCGGAAGGCTTGAGCCGGCTGGTGAAGTAGGAAGAGGTCTGGCATCTCCTGCGTGTACGCAGGAGATGCCAGACCCCTGCAGCAGGTTCCTACGGGAGCAGGGCGCGCAGCGCCTTGTGCCAGTTGCTGTCGATGGTGATCTTCACCGGGCCGCTCCAGGCCGTCTTGAAGCCGTCCGGCTCGACGAAGCGGTAGTGGGCCCAGTACGCGCCGGACGACGGGCGCGGCAGCTTGCCGCCCGCGGCGGCGAAGTCGCCGCGGGCGACGATCTGCTGGAAGCCGGCGTCGGCGGCCAGTTCGACCTCGGCGCGGTCTTCGGCGCGGCCGCCCCAGCTGAGCTCGATGCCCGAGCCGTCGGGGCTTTGGCGGCCCAGCGGCGCGCGCGGCGTCGGACGCAGGATCAGCGCCTGCGTGTCGCCCCAGGCGCCGCGGCGGCCGTCGGCGTCGACGCTCACCACGTGCCACCAGTACACGCCGTCGGCGGCGCCGAAGGCGGTGTCCACCGGATGGAACACGGCCTGCTCGCCGTGTACCGGGTCGTCGCGCTGGGCGAGCAGCGTGAACTGCGGGTCGCGCGCCACCTCCACGATGTAGGTGGCGGCGTCGGGGTTGTGGGTCCAGTGCAGCGGGATGTCGCCGACGGGGCGCTTGGCGTTGGCCGGCGGATCCAGCAGGAACGGCGACTCGGGGCGTGCGCGCAGGTGCAGATCGTGCAACCCGTCGAGGCCTTCCAGGCCCTCGGGGCTGATGCGGCGCGCGCGCAGGTGCCAGTCGCCGTCGGCCAGCTGCGGGATGCGGATGTCGTCGCCCGCGGCCACGTGCAGGTCCAGCACGATGTGGTCGAACGCGGCGTCGTTGGCCACCTGCACGCGCAGCGGCCCGTTGCCGGCCAGGTGCAGCTTGATGGGCAGCTGGTCGAATGACGCGGGCAGGGCGGACAGGTCGGGCGCGGGCGGCAGCGGCAGCACCACGGGCTTCTTGCCCGGCTCCAGCGGCGCGCCGAACTTCGCGGGCACCTCGGCCGACTGCCCGGCGTCGCTGCCTACCTGCGCGTGCACCTGGCCCTCGAGCACCTCTGTGGCCGACACGTTGATCGCCGCGGTGCCGCCGCTGGCCGGCGTGACGTCGTTGCGCACGCGATAGACGGTGCCTCGAACGCCGATCACGGCGGTGGGCGTGCTGACCTCGAGCGGACGCGCGCGCAACACCTTGCTGGCGAACACCTCCACGCTGCCGCTGAGCAGGCGCAGCGAGGCGGCCACGAGGCCGTCGTCGATGGCCGCGGCCGTGGCCTTGACCTGAAAGCGGCGCTGCTCGTCGAGCCGGCCCTCGGTGTCGGGCGCGAGCTTCACGTGCGAGCCGTCGGCCAGCTGCACGATGGCCGTGCTCGAATCGCCGGTGCGGATGCTCTGGCCCACGTCCAGCAGCGCGCCGCTGGCGGCCGGCCTGTCGCCGATGCGCACGTCGCCGAAGGCACTCAGCAGCTGCGCCGGCACGACCTTGCTGTGCAGGTACTCGGCCGGCACCATCAGCACCTGCCCCGGCTTGATGCGGTTGGAGTCGGGCAGGTGGTTCAGCCGCGAGACCTCCTTCCAGGCCCCGGGCGCGGAGAACAGCGTGCGGTTCAGGCCGATCAGCGTGTCGTGCGCGGTCACCGTGTAGGGCAGCAGCATGCCCGGCGGCGTGGCCGTGGCGGGCGCCGGGGCAGCCACGGCGGCCGGCAGCAGCGCCGCGGCGCACAGGGCCGCCAGCAACGTGGGACGCGGGTTCGATCGACGGAACGTCAGTGGCATGGTCACCCGAGTCAGGAGGAGGCGTGGGAAATGGTCAGGCCGCGCCGGAGGGGGCGCGCTGGGCCGACTTGGGACGGAAGGCCTTGCACAGGCCGGGATCGGTCTCGATGTAGGGGCCGCCCACCAGGTCGATGCAATAGGGCACCGCGGCGAAGATGCCCGGCACCGGCGGCGCCAGGTCGGGCAGGCCCTGCAGCGTCTCGGCGATGGCCTTGGGCTGGCCGGGCAGGTTCAGGATGAGCGCCCGACCGCGGATGACACCCACCTGGCGCGACAGGATGGCGGTGGGAACGAAGCGCAGGCCGATCTGGCGCATCTGCTCGCCGAAGCCGGGCATCTCGCGGTCGGCCACGGCCAGCGTGGCCTCGGGCGTGACGTCGCGTGGCGCGGGGCCGGTGCCGCCGGTGGTGAGCACCAGGTGGCAGCCGGCGTCGTCCACCAGCGCCCGCAGCGTGGCGCTGATGGTGGGAGCGTCGTCGGCGATGAGCCGCTGCTCCCACGCCACCGGGTTCTTGACGGCGCGCGACAGCCACTCGCGCAGCGCGGGCAGGCCCTTGTCCTCGTAGACGCCCGCGGACGCCCGGTCGCTGATCGAGACGAGCCCGATGCGCACCGTGTCGAGGGCCGGGCCGGCGGCCTCAGTCATCGTGCGACGGGTCGGACTCGGCGTCTTCCCCGTCCGCGCCGGGGAGGGATTGCATGTGTTCCTTGACCACCTTGAACAGGTCGCGGTACGCGCGGCCATGGCGCGCGCCGGGCTCCAGCTTCTCCTTGCGCGCGGCGCGCACGAGGCTGCGCAGCTGCTGCACGTCGGTGGCGGGATGCTCCTGCACCCAGCCGGCCAGCGCGTCGTCGGTGAGCAGCAGCTGGTCGCGCCAGTACTCGGCCTGGTGCAGCGTGAGCGTGTCGGTGGCGCTGCCCACGCGGTACGAGGCGACGGCCTCGCGCAGCGGCTCGGGGTTCTCGTGCTTCATCAGCTTGCCGATGTACTGCACCTGGCGCCGCTTGCCCTCGAAGGACCGGGTACGGCGCAGCTCGTCGATGGCGTCGCGCAGGCGCTCTTCGATGGCCAGCTTGTCGAGGCGATCGGGGGGCAACGAGGCCAGGGCCTCGCCGAGCTCCTGCAGATCCTGCATCTGCTTCTTGAGCTCGTTGCGGCTCGGCGTGATGCCGTCGATGGCGGCCTGGCGCTTGCTGAGAGGCAGGTCGTCCATCTCGGCGTCGATCTCCTCCACCTGGCGGTTGGAGGCGTGCTTGGGCTCACGGGGCATGGTTCGACGGACTCTCTGGGATCGCTATGATGACCCGGATTGTCCCGCAATTGATGCGGTCCGCCACTCTGGGCGTTCTCGCTCCCACAACACAAAGCAAGGAAAAGCCGATGGCCGTCACGAAAAATGAAGGGTTTGCCTTCGAACCGGGGCAATTCCAGCAGATCATCGAAGACGTCCTGAAGATCGCCAAGGCCACGGGCGCCAGTGACGCGGCCGCCGAGGTTTCCGAAGGCACCGGCTTGTCGGTGTCGGTGCGCAAGGGCGAGGTCGAGAACGTGGAGCGCAACCGCGACAAGTCGGTGGGCGTGGCGGTCTACATCGGCCAGCGCCGCGGCAATGCCAGCACGTCCGACTTCTCGGCCAAGGCACTTGAACAGACGGTTCGCGCCGCCTACGACATCGCGCGCTTCACCGCCGAAGACCCCGCCGCCGGCCTGCCCGCCGCCGAAGACATGGCCACGCCGGCCGAGGCGGGCGTCGACCTCGACCTGTTCCATCCCTGGAACGTCGACGTGGCGCAGGCCACCGAGCTGGCCAAGCGCTGCGAGGACGCGGCGTTCGCCACCGACCGTCGCATCGCCAACTCCGAGGGCGCCGGGGTATCGGCGCAGCAGTCGCACTTCTGGACGGGCAACAGCCGCGGGTTTCGCGGCGGCTACGCCAGCTCGCGCCATTCGCTGTCGGTGGCGCCCATCGCCGGCAAGGGCAACGGCATGCAGCGCGACCACTGGTACACGTCGATGCGCAGCGCCGACGACATGTCCGCACCCGAGGCCGTGGGCCGTTATGCGGCCGAGCGCGCGCTGTCGCGCCTGAAGTCGCGCAAGGTGGCCACCTGCGAGGTGCCGATCCTGTTCGAATCGAGCCTGGCCGCGGGCCTGCTGGGCGCGTTCGTGCAAGGCGTCAGCGGCGGCGCGCTGTACCGCAAGGCGAGCTTCCTGCAGGACAGCCTGGGCACCGCGGTGTTTCCCAAGGACATCGACGTCTTCGAGTTCCCGCACGAGCCCAAGGGCAAGGGCAGCGCGCCGTTCGACGACGAGGGCGTGCGCACGAAGGCGCGCGACGTGGTCAGCGCCGGCGAGGTGCAGGGCTATTTCCTCTCCAGCTACTCGGCGCGCAAGCTGGGCATGAAGACCACCGGCCACGCCGGCGGCTCGCAGAACCTGCGCATGACCCACCGCCGTACGCAGCCCGGTGACGACCTGCCCGCCATGCTGCGCAAGCTCGATCGCGGCCTGTTCGTCATCGAGCTGATGGGGCAGGGCGTCAACTACGTCACCGGCGACTACTCGCGCGGGGCCGCGGGCTTCTGGGTGGAGAACGGCCGCATCGTGCACCCGGTAGAGGAGGTGACCATCGCCGGCCACCTGCGCTCGATGCTGATGGGCATCCAGGCCATCGGCGCCGACACCTACAACTACGGCGCGAAGACGGTGGGCTCGGTGCTGCTGTCGCCGATGAAGGTGGCGGGCTCTTGAACGCTCGCCCGGAGTAGCGCGTGCTCGACATCGCGGCGTCGCTGCTCGTCCTCACGGCGCTGCTGTCGTACGTCAACCAGCGCTGGCTGAAGCTGCCCACCACCATCGGCGTGATGGCCACGTCGCTGGTGCTGTCGCTGGCGCTGGTGGCCCTCGACGCCGTGGGCATCGCCACCGGGCTGCATGCGCGCGAGCAGGGGCTGATCCAGTCGATCGATTTCTCCGAGCTGCTGATGCAGGGCATGCTCTCGCTGCTGCTGTTCGCCGGGGCGCTGCACGTGGACGTGCGCTCGCTGCGCGAGTACCGCTGGCAGGTAGCGGTGCTGGCCTTCGTCGGCACGGCCGTGTCCACCGCCGTGGTGGGCGTGGCGCTGTGGTTCGTGATCGGATGGGTGGGCCTGCCGGTGCCGCTGCTCGAGTGCCTGCTGTTCGGCGCGCTGATCTCGCCCACCGACCCGATCGCGGTCATCGGCATCCTGAAGTCGGCCGGGGCGCCGCGCAACCTCGAGGTGGTGATCGCCGGCGAGAGCCTCTTCAACGACGGCGTGGGCGTGGTCATCTTCACGCTGTTGCTGGGCATGACGCTGGACGGCGGCACGCCTACCGTGTCGCACGCCGGCGCGCTGCTGCTGCAGGAGGCCGGCGGCGGGCTGCTGTTCGGCTGGGCACTGGGCGCCGGCACCTCGTGGCTGCTGCGCAGCATCGACCACTACCAGGTGGAGGTGCTGCTGACGCTGGCCGCGGTGGTGGGCGGCTACGCGCTGGCCAACCACCTTCACGTGTCCGGGCCGCTGGCCATGGTGGTGGCCGGACTGATCGTGGGCAGCAAGTCGCACGACGCGGTGCCGTCGGACGTCACGCGCCACCAGGTGGGCCTGTTCTGGGAGCTGCTCGACGACGTCCTCAACGCGGTGCTGTTCGTGCTGGTGGGCATGGAGGTGATCACGATCCACTTCCCTCTGGCGGCAGGCGCGGCCTTCCTCGCCGGCGCGGCGGCCGTGGCGATCACGCTGGGCGCGCGCTGGCTCACCGTGGGACTGCCGGTGGCGCTCGCGCGGCGCGCGTTCCGCCTGCCCGCGGGCGCGGCGGGCGTGCTCACCTGGGGCGGGCTGCGCGGCGGCATCTCCATTGCCCTGGCGCTGTCGATACCCCCGGGCCCCTGGCGCGAGACGCTGATCGCGCTCACCTACTGCGTGGTGGCGTTCTCCATCCTCGTGCAGGGGCTCACCTTCGGGCGGCTGGTGCGCGCCACTGTGCGCAGCGACGCCTGAACGTGAGAAAATCGCGTTTTCAAGAGAGAGAAGAGGTAAGCCCGTGGACTTGAAGGTGCCGATCAAGATTTCCGATGAACTGAACGAAGACATCATCGACTCGACCGGCCTGCTCGACTTGGCGAGCGGGGAAATCTATCGGATCGAGTACGAGGATTACGACCTTGAGGGCCGTGGACTGCCGGCCGACAACGACGACTACGCATTCACCGTGGGCACGCTGTCGAACAACGGCAAGGACGTCGAGTTCAAGGTCGACGTCAACAAGGTCACCGGACAGTACTCGGTCAGCGCGAGCGAACTGCTCGAGATCAAGGTGCGCGCGGCAGCGCTGTTCGCCGGCATCAGCGGCAAGGACATCCTGCGCAACGTCGACGCGAAGGCCGCCGCCACGCCACCCGGCGGCGGCAAGGGTCGCGGGCGCAACAACCTGCACTGACCTGCTCGCGCGCCGCGGCGCGCAACAACGACTTGAGGCCGCGGATGCGGCCTTCTTCGTTTGGCTGCGCCCACTATCGAAGGCCGCGGATGCGGCCTTCTTCGTTTCACGCGGCGTCCGTCATTCGGCGCCGCGCGTCACACGGCCGCTCAATGGCGCCAGCCGCCGCCGCCATGGTCGCCGTAGCCGCCTTGCGGGCCGCCGTAGCCGCCACCCTGGTAGTGCCCGCCGCCGCCGTAGTAGCGACCGCCCCAGGGCGCGATGCAACAACCGCTCATCAGCGTCACCAGGACGGCCAACGCGCCCCAGCGCACGAGCTTTCGATTCGAGTTCATTCGGGTCTCCTGAAAGGCTGCATCGGTGCCGCCCTGCTTCATTCAACGCCGCTTGTCATCGATCGATGACAAACATCGGGTTTCTGATTGCAAAGCCGCGTAAACCGCTGTCGAGCTGCTCATAGGTGCAGGACGTAAAGACGGCCTCCATGCTCGACCGTGGCCCTGTGTCGGCGTCAACGCATGGGTCGACGGGGCCGTTGTCGAGGCACAGGGTGCGCGTCTTGCCAGCACATCCATACAGAGCCACCCAACGGTGGCGAGATCTCGACAAACCGACAAGGAATGAACATGAGAAACGCAATTGCACTCGCGGTGGCAGGCATCGCGCTGGCCTCCATGACCGGCTGCATCGTGGCGCCGGCCCGCCCCTATTACGGCGGCGGCGGTGGTGGTTACGTGGCGCCCGCGGGCGTGGTCTACGTGGCGCCCACCTACGTGTCGCCGGGCCCGGGCTGGGGCTGGGAATACCACGCCCAGTACGGCTGGGGCTGGCACCATCCGGAGCACGGCTGGCACCGCGGCTGGCATTGAGCCAGGCAGCGGCCGCAGGCCGCTGCGCCAAGGCAAAGGGGACAAGCCGCCGAGCGGCCTGTCCCCTTTTCGTCGTTGGATCGCCGGCGGACTCAGCGCACCGTGTAGCCGCGTCCGTCCATGCACGCCTCGGTGGCACGCTGGAACACCTTCGCGTCGGCCATCGCCTTGGGCTGCGTCGTGGCCCAGGCGTTGCAATCGCGGCGGTCGGCCTCGGTCTGCTCCGCGCCCTGGTTGTTGCGCGGATAGAAGATCGGCTCGGGCGCGGCCGGCGCCGGGACCGGAACGGGCTGCATCGTCGCCGCACCTGGCGGCGGCGCGACCACGACGTAGCCCTGTCCCGGCGCCGGGTTGTAGTAGACGCCATCGGCGTAGTAGTAGGGCGCGCCGCTCACCCCGACGGTGGCGTAGTCCGACGGCAGCACCGGCAGGAAGATGCCCAGCGGCGGCTGCACCACCACATAGCGGCCGCCGTACGGGCGGAACCACACGCCGCCGTGGAAGAAGTAGTTGCCGCCGCCGTAGCCCACGCTCACCGCGCCCAGCGGCAGCGTGCCGTAGACGAAGCCGCGCGACGGGTAGTAGTGGTTGTGGCCGTAGCGGGCATCGAAGTCGACATAGCCGCGTGCGTGGCCGCCGCTCCAGCCCGGGCCGCCGCGTCCGTGGTCATGGTCGTGATCCTGGGCGAGCGCGCCGGTGGCCGCGCAGGCGAGCAGGACGAGAGTGGCACCGAGGAGTGACTTGCGCATGGAAGGAGGTCGGTTGGACGGCAGTTCGCCGCCGCTCCATTGTCGACCTGACATGTAAGTCGACCGTTGCATCGTGTCAACCGGACGTGAAGCCCGCTATGTTCTCAGGGCCCTGCCGCCGGCGCCTGCAACTGACCCACCTGCTGCTGCGCCTGGGTCACGTCCTTGCCGTATTCAGCCAGGTAGCGCTGCGTCTCGTCGCTCGAGAAAGCGGCGTCGGAGAACTGCACCAGCGCGTACCGGCGCGACGTGGCCACCGGGCCGTCACGCGACGGCATCAATGCGCGGTCGGGATAGGCGTCGGGCCGCAGGAGGAAACCCTCCACGTCGTGCAGCACGAGCGGGAATGCCGGCTTCTGGTCGCGCACCAGGCGGCCGTACACCTGCAGCGGCACCTGCTGCGCGCCGGCGCCGAGTTCGCCGTTGAAGGTCACCAGCGCCAGCGGCTTGCCGCTGGCGTCGTCGACGCGGCCGGTGATGACGTAGCGGCCCGGTTGCGTCACGTTCGCGCCCAGCATGAATTCCAGCGAGCCGTCGCGCAGCTCGTCGCGCACCGCGCCGCTCCACGTGGCCGGCACCTGCGGCGTGTAGACCAAGTCGAAGGCGACGTAGCCCTGCTGCTCGCCGGACTGCACGATCAGCTCGGTGCGGATCATGCCGGCGAACTGGCCGAAGCCTTCCGCCTGCGGGTCGAGCCGGCCGGTGAACACGCCGTCGCCGGCCTGCAGGTCGCCGCCCGTGCCGTCGTCGACGAAGGCCTGGGCGATGACGGGCGCCAGCGGTGCGGCCTTGCCACCGCCGGTGTCCTGCGGGCTGCGCGACACCGAGCTCACGACGCGCAGCGGCAGCGGCGCGCCGTTGTCGTCGGTGGCGGAGACGGTGAACAGCACCGTGTCGGCGCCCGTGGCGAACACGCGCTGCTGCGTGGTGTGCACGCGCAGGTTGGGCACGACACCGGTGCCGGGCAGGCGCAGCGGGTAGTCGCCCGTGACCACCTGGTGCGTGAGCCACTGATCCTGGTGCTCGTTGGCCGGCCGCGAGTCGAACGGGTAGCGCGTGGCCGCCTTGTACGACTCGAGCGTCTCCTGTGCGCGCTGCAGCCGCTGTTGCCACAGCGCGAGCCGTGCCTGGCGGTCGTCCAGGCCCACGGCGCTGAACGGCGCGCGCAGGGCGCGCGACGCGGCGGGCGAGGGGTCGCGCGGCGCGGGCGTGCCCGCGGCCGCCTGCGCCACGGGATCGAGCCTCGCCGCAGGCGTGCTGGCGGGGGAGGCCACCCACCACACCGCCGCGCCACACAGCAGCGCGGCGGGGCCGACGACGCGCCAGCGGATCCTCATCGCGCGCTCAGTTCGCGTTGGTCACCATGTCCTGGCGCACCAGGCCCACCGTGCCCTGCCACTGGCCGTTGGTGTAGTGGTCGTACTGCTCGTTGTCGTCGCGGAACTTCACCGAGTGCCAGGCCCACTTGGCCGTGCCGCCCTCGTTGGCCGCGGTACCCATGGTGAGGTCGTTGCAGAACCAGTCGCTCGGATTGCAGTACGAGCCGCCCGACGAACCCGACACGCCGCCGGCGCTGTGGTACGCCACCACCTCGTCGTCCTGGCCCGGCAGGACCGCGGAGTACAGCGTGCCCTTGGCGCCGGCCCACATGTAGAACCAGTGGCTGCGCGTGTTGTTGTGGTCGTAGAGGGCGCGCGCGGTGCCGGTCTTCAGGTCGGAGACGAGCGGCTCCGACGTGGTCCAGTCGCCGACGTTGGCCAGCTCCGAGCCGCCGGCGGCGCCGGCCGCCACGTCGACCCACTTGATGTTCCAGCCGGTCTGCGTGACGCCGCCCGCGGCCGCGCCGCACACGCCGCTGGCGTTGGGCGTGGCATTGGACACGGTGCGCGTGGAGCCGCCATACATGGCCAGCGTGTAGCCCATCATCAGGTCGCCGGCGCTGTGTGCCGCCACGTAGCACCAGTTGGTGCCCGTGCAATAGCAGTCGAGCGCGTTGCGCACGAGGTAGTTCTGGTCGGAGATGTGGCTGCGACCGTCCCAGTTCACCGACTTCTTGTTCACGCCCGCCGCCGTGGTGCCCGGGCCCCAGTACGTGAAGTCGGCGTAGTTGCCCGCCTGGCCGCCGCCGGTGCGGCCGTTGACCCACAGCGAGTAGTTGGTGGCCTGGGAGACCGCGGCGAAGCCTGTGGCGGCCAGGATCGCCACGCCGATGGCGGCGGGTCGCAAACGCAATCTCATGGGTCACCTTTCGTTTGTCCGGGAGGACACGAAGCGAAATGAAGTGACCGCAATGTGCGCAAGATCGCGCTGCAGCAACAATGCAGGTTTTCCCGCATCGTGAAATACGAACACGAACGTTCGTGCGTTTCCTAGTCCTGCGCGAGCTGGTACAGGCGCGTCGAGCGCGCGCCCGAGCGGCAGAACGCCAGCACCGGGTGCGGCAGTTCGGCCAGCAGCGCGCGGAACGCGGCCACTTCCTCGGGCGACTGGTAGCCGCCGGCCACGGGCAGGTGGCGGTATTGGAGGCCGGCCGCCAGCGCCGCGGCCTGCACCTGCGCCGACGCGGGCTGGTCGGGGCCGTGCTCGAAGTCGGGGCGGTTGTTGACGACGCTCTTGAAGCCCAGGCGCGCGAGCTCCGCCATGGCGGGGGCGTCGAGCTGCGGGGCCACGAACACGTCGTCGGCGATCTGGCGCAGGGGCAGGGTGGTTTCCATGGCGATTCCTTGGCGTTGACGGATTACTTCGACAGCGCGGCCTTGACCGCGGCGGACACCAGGCCCATGTCGGCCTTGCCCGCCAGCTTCGCCTTGACGGCGCCCATCACCTTGCCCATGTCGCCCGGCCCGGCGGCGCCGAGCTCGGTCACGATGGCCTGCACCTCGGCGGCGATGGCGGCGGCGTCCAGGCGCTCGGGCAGGTAGCCCAGCAGCACGTCGAGCTCGGCCGTCTCCTTGTCCACCAGGTCGGTGCGGGCGGCCTTGGTGAACGCCTCGATGGAGTCCTTGCGCTGCTTCACCAGCTTGTCGACGATGGCCACGATGGCCGCGTCGTCGAGCTCGATGCGCTCGTCCACCTCGCGCTGCTTGATCGCGGCCATCAGGTTGCGGATGGCCAGCAGGCGATCGGCTTCCTTGGCGCGCATGGCGGCCTTCATGTCGTCGGAAATGCGTTGCTTGAGCGTCATCGTTGGAGCCTCTGGGTGACAGATCTTGAGTTTTGCACTATTGCCGCTGAAATGGAAAAAGCCCGTCGCGGCGTCCCGCACGGGCTTTCAGGAATGAGCTCGAAAGCTCCTCGAAACTCTTAGTAGAGCTTCTTGGGCAGCTGCATGCTGCGAACGCGCTTGTAGTGGCGCTTGACGGCCGCGGCCTTCTTGCGCTTGCGTTCGGCAGTGGGCTTCTCGTAGAACTCGCGTGCGCGCAGTTCGGTCAGAAGACCCAGCTTTTCGATGGTGCGCTTGAAGCGGCGCAGGGCCACGTCGAACGGCTCGTTTTCCTTGACACGGATGGTCGTCATTTTTCGAAGAATCCTTCGGGAGAGATATTGCGCTCGGAGTCCTTGTCCAGACCCGGTGCACTGGCTCACTTGCGTGAGACAAGCGCCTCGGCTTCTAGAAGTTGGACAAAGATCGACACGCGGTTTGCCAGCAAAGCCTAGGATTCTACCCTGAAATACTTCGGTGTGCCACTTGATCTGCAGGAGCGCACTGTTCAGGCTCGCTCGGCGGCCGGTGCGGGGGCCTGGCCCAGGTCGGCGGCCAGCGCCTCGGCGCAGGCGTGGGCGCTGGACCAGGCCCACTGGAAGTTGTAGCCGCCCAGCCAGCCGGTGACGTCCATCACCTCGCCGATGAAGTGCAGTCCCGGCGCGCGCCTGCTCTCCAGGGTGCGGGAGTCGATCTCGCGCGTGTCGACGCCGCCGGACATCACTTCCGCCTTCTTCCAGCCCTCGGTGCCGTTCGGCGAGATGCGCCAGCCCGACAGCGACTCGGCCAGCTGGCGCAGCGGCTTGTCGGCGAGCTCGGGCATCGGTCGATCCTCGGGCAGCCCGCCGCGCGCCAGCCAGGCCTGCGCCAGCCGCTGCGGCAGGTGGGTGGCCAACTCGTTGCCCAGCTGGCGGCGCGAGGTGGCCTTGGCGTGCGACAGGGTGGCGGGCCAGTCGGTGCCCGGCACGAACGCGATCTCCAGCGACTCGCCCGGCTGCCAGTAGCTGGACGCCTGCAGCACGGCCGGGCCGCTGAGCCCGCGGTGCGTGAACAGCAGGTCTTCGATGAAGCGCGCGCGCTGCTTGCCGCTGCCCGCCGAGATCTCCACCTCCAGCGACACCCCCGCCAGCGCCACGAAGGGCGCCCACTCGGCAGCGTCGAACACCAGCGGCACCAGCGCCGGACGCGGCTCCACCAGCCCGTGGCCGAACTGCCTGGCCAGCCGCAGGCCGAAGTCGGTGGCGCCGATCTTGGGCACCGGCAACCCGCCGGTGGCCACCACGATGCTGCGCGCCTGCACCGGGCCGCGATCGGTATCGACCTCGAACCGCGCGCCGGCCGCGCCGGCAAACGCCGGCGTGCGCACTCCCGCCGTGGCGCTCGCGTCCGCCAGCGCGCGCACGCCCGCGACCGCGCATGGTTGCCAACGCTCCACGTGGCCGGCGTCGCATTCGCGCAGCAGCAGGTCGATGATTTCCTGGCTCGACTCGTCGCAGAACAGCTGCCCGCGATGCTTCTCGTGGAACGCGATTCGATTTCGTTGCACCAGGGTGATGAAGTCGGCCGGGGTGTAGCGGGCGAGCGCCGAGCGGCAGAAATGCGGATTGCGCGAGTGAAAGTTGGCGGGCGTGACGTCGCGGTTGGTGAAGTTGCAGCGTCCGCCGCCGGAGATGCGAATCTTCTCGGCCACCTTGTCGGCATGGTCGACCAGCAGCACGCGCGCGCCGCGCTGGCCGGCCTGGGCCGCGCAGAAGAGACCGGCCGCGCCGGCACCGATCACGACGACATCGACGCGCTTCAAGCCGGGACCAGCCCGGCTATGGATGGCTTGGAGCCCAGCTCGACGAGCGCCGCGATCACCGCCTGCCATTCCTGCGCCGTGACGGGCGTGATGGACAGCCGGCTGCCCGGCTTGAGCAGCCCCATCGACGCGAGCTCGGGCCGCGCGCGCATGGCCTTGAGCGACAGCAGCGGCGTGGTGGCCAGGTGCCTCACGTCGACGTGCAGCCAGCGCGGCTGCGCCGGATCGGATTTCGCGTCGAAGTACGGGCTCCTGGCGTCGAACTGCGACGCGTCGGGGTAGGTCGCGCTGGCCACCTCGGCGATGCCGGCCACGCCGGGCTCGGCGCAGCTCGAGTGGTAGAAGAGCACGCCGTCACCGACGCGCATCTGGTCACGCATGAAGTTGCGCGCCTGGTAGTTGCGCACGCCGATCCACGGCACGCGGTGGCCGGGGGCGTTGGCAACGTCGGAGATCGAGCACTCGTCGGGCTCGCTTTTCATCAGCCAGTACGAGGGCATTGCTCAGATCGAAAGAATAAGGTGTCCGCCGCGAACCTCAGGCCGCATTCCTGAACCCAGGGGTGTTCAGGTGGGCGAGGTCAGTCTGGAATCGGGTTCGTCTGACGCGAGACGATCACACCAACCAGACGATGTTCCAAGCCCTAGCTCAAAGAGCATCGGTTCAAGGAAATATAAAACCCTCGCGAACGCGACGGACGAACCCATTCTATGCGTCCGCGCCGCGCGAAGGCGAGCATCAGAGACGTAAAGAGGGGCTACAAAATCGCTTGACGAACGCGATTCGGAAAGAGGCTAGAGAAGCCTGCCGTCATCGCTCAACGCGGTGTCGAGCTGTGCAATCAAGGTCTCCACCTGGGCCGCCGCGGCGCGGCGCGCCTCGCTCGCGTCGGCGTGCTCCACGGGGGACGCCGACGCGGTGTTTTCCGCGGCCGCCATCGCGGCGGCGCGCGGCGCCTCCGCCAGGCGGTAGGCGAGGTTCAGCGCGGCCAGCACGGCGATGCGCTCGCGCGCCTTCACCTTGCCGGCGTCGCGGATGCCGCTCATCTCGCGGTCGACCGACGCGACCGCCGTCTGCAGCAATGTCTCGCCGCCTTCGGGGCAGGCCAGCAGGTAGCTCTGGCCGAGAATGGTCACTTCCACTTGCTTCATGGCTGCACGCTCCGCGGGATGTCGAGACTGTCTGCCGCGCCGGCGTCGCCGGCGGGCGCGTGGCCCCCTTCGGAGGCCGGCAGGCGGTCGATCAGCGCGTCGATGCGCGCCCGCGCGGCGGCCAGCCGCGAGCGCAGGTTGTCGCGTTCGTCGGAGACGGCGCGCAGTTGCTGCTCGAGCAAGGTGTTCGTGCGCTTCTGCTCCTCGTGGCGAAGCAGGAGTCTTTCGATGCGTTCGGCAAGATCCGGCAGTCGTGACATGGGCGAGGACGCTGGGGCGGCAAAGAACCATTGTAGGGGCGCCACGGGCGCGGCCAAAGCGTGTCGAATGGTACGATTCGCTCTTCAGTTGGTGCTCCGGATGGCCTGTCGTGCCGTCCGAGTCAAACGGGAATCAGGAGGGCCGCCTTCATCACGAAGCACCGGCCCGACCTGAGCTGCCCCCGCAACGGTCGCGGAGGATGTCGTCGCCTGCAAGGGCACTGCATCGGCTGTCGTTCTTCGTGGTCACTGTGTTGTTCGAAAGAACGCATGGGAAGGCCCTCGACACGCTACCCCTCCGCCAGCCCGGATACCGGCCAATTGCTCGGGGTCGAGTTGCGCGCGAGCGTGGCCAGGCCATTTCGGTGGCACCTGCGGGGACGCTGGCTGCCGCGTTTGAAGCATCGAACTACTCCCATGAAGTCTCGCCATACCGGGTCGACCGCGCCCGTGAACAGCCGCGTCGCGGCGTTGTCCGTCTCGACCCTCGCCGCGCTGCTGGCCCCCCAGGTCGCCTTTGCCCAGGCCGCCGCCGATTCGCCCGACCAGCAAGTGGTCGTCACCGGCGCCCGCGTCGAGCAGCGGTTGCCCGACACGCTGCCCAGCACCACGGTCATCACGCGCCGCGACATCGAGACGGCGCCGGTCACCGACCTGCCGGGATTGCTGTCGACATACACCAGCATGAGCGTGGCGCAGGCCGGGCCGTTCGGCTCGCAGACGGGGGTGTTCGTGCGCGGCGCCGGTTCGGGGCAGGTGCTGGTGCTGGTCGACGGCGCGCCCGTCACGCGTGCCGACGCCAACTCGTCGCCGTGGGAACTGCTGCCGCTGGGCCAGGTCGACCACGTCGAGGTAGTGCGCGGCAACCTGTCCAGCCTCTACGGCTCGGGCGCGGTCGGCGGCGTGATCCAGATCTTCACGCGGGGCGGCAACAGCAACAGCGTCGCGGTGACCGTCGGCAGCCGCGGGCGCGCGGTGGCGGACGTCTCGATCGGCCGCCGCTTCGGCGATGCCGACCACGCCTTCGACATCGGCGGCAGCGTCTCCGGCCAGGTGACCGATGGCTACGACGCCACCCATGCGGCGACCAATCCGGGCAACAACCCCGATCGCGACAGCGGCTACCAGAGCGGCGAGAACCTGCGCCTCGGCAAGACCTGGGCCCCGGGGCAGCGCACCGACGTGCGCGTGCTGCACTCCGACACCACGAGCAACTACGACGGCTACAGCGGCGTCACCGGCATCGACCGCCTGACGACCTCGCTCGATACCGAATCGCTGCAATCGCACCACGCGCTCGGCTCGTCGCTGGTGCTCAACGTCAACCTGTCCGACACGCTGATCAAGTTCAACAACCTGTCGGGCGGCACCACCCACGGCAACGCGCGTTCCGATGTCGCTGGCGTCGATCTGGGCTGGACGCTGTCGGCCAACCACAGCGTCCAGCTCGGCCTGGAGGATCGCAAAGACCGCGGCGCCGCCTCGAAGCCCGACTTCAGCGGCAATGCGAACCTCGATCGCACCACGCATTCGATCCGCGTCGGCTACGTAGGCGACTTCGCCGACGTCGTCGACGTGCAGGCCAACGTGCGCCACGACGACCCGAGCGACTTCGGCTCCGCCACCACCGGCCTGCTGGCGCTGGGTTGGCGCCTGTCGTCCGACTGGAAGCTGGTGGGGCAGTTCTCCACCGGTTTCTCCGCGCCCGGCTTCTTCGCCATCGAGTCGGTGGCCGGCCAGGGCCTGGCCACCCAGCTGAAGCCCGAGCGTTCGCGCGACATCGAGTTCGGCGTGCACTACTCGCACGCCGGCTGGCTGGCACGCGCCACCTGGTTCTCGCAGCACCAGCACGACCTGATCGACTACACGTTCGACCCGGACACGTTCATCTCCACCGCCTACAACGTCGACCACGCCACCAACCGCGGCTTCGAACTGGGCCTCGATGGCGACACCGGCTACGGCAAGCTGGGCCTGGACGCGACGTTCCAGAACGCGCGCGGCAACGGCGGCGTGCCGCTGCAGCGCCGCCCGCGCACCGCCGTCGCGGCGAACTACCGCGTGTCGGTGCTGGGCTGGGAGACGGGTGCCTATGTGCAGTACATGGGAGTGCACCACGACTACGACCCGGTCAGCGGCGGCGACACGACCTCGCGCGCCCGCACCACGCTGGGCCTCGGTGCCGAGCATGCCCTGTCGCCAGATTGGACGATCGGCGTCAAGGTGAACAACCTGGCCAATTCGCCCGCGCCGGTCGTCTACGGCTACACGGCGCCGCCGCGCGAGGTGCTGGGCACGCTGCGCGGCAGCTGGTAGGCCGCGATCCCGCGAGCTTGCAGGTGCAATGACCGACACTCGCGGGATGCCTCGTAGCGCCGTCACGATCCGGGTTCGCGACCCCGCCGTCCTTCGCATCGCCTTGCTGGCGCTCGCGACGGCGCTGGTAGCCGCGCTTGCCTTGGGGCTGGGCTCGGGCGGCTGGGACTGGCAGCTGATCGTCACCCTGCGCGCCCCGCGCGTGGCGGCGGCGGCCGGCGTGGGCAGCCTGCTCGCGCTGGCCGGCCTGGGCCTGCAGGTGCTGCTGCGCAACCCGCTGGCCGATCCCTACGTGCTGGGGCATTCGGGCGGCGCGTCGGTGGGCGCGCTGGTGGCTCTCTTGCTGGGCGTGCAGCTGTGGATGGGCGCGGCGGCCGGCGCGCTGCTGGCCGGCGTCGCGCTGCTGTGGCTGGCGCGGCCCGCGCTGGCAGTGGCCGACGACGCGTCGCCCCGGCTGATCCTGTTGGGTGCGATGCTCGCCGCGATCTTCGGCAGCATCGCCACGCTGCTGCTCGCGCTGGTGCCCGACGAGCGCCTGCGCGGCGCCATCTTCTGGATGGTGGGCGACCTCTCCGGTGCCTCCGCCAGCCTGTGGAACCTCGCGGGCGCCGTGGTGTTCGCGGCATGGCTGTGGGCGCGCGGCCGCTCGGTCGACCGCCTGATGCTGGGCGCCGACGCGGCCTGGCTGCTGGGCGAGCCGGTGCGCCGGCTGCGCCTGGAACTGCTGCTGCTGGCCTCGCTGGCCGTGGGCCTGGCCGTGGCCACGGCGGGCGCGATCGGCTTCGTGGGCCTGGTGGTGGCGCAAGGTTGGCGCCTCGCGGGCGTGCTGCGCACGCGCGAGCTGGCCATCCTTTCCGCACTGGCGGGCGCCGCGCTGGTGATGGCCGCCGACCTGCTGGCGCGCCTCGTGGTCGCGCCGCTGGAGCTGCCCGTGGGCGCGGTGATGTCGCTGCTGGGCGCGCCGTGCTTCATCTGGTTCCTGGCGCGAGGCGTGAAGTGATCGACGCGCCCTTGCTCGAGACCCGCACGCTGACCGTGCGCGCCGCCGGTCGCGCGCTGGTGGAGCGCCTCGACTGGCGCGTGCACGCCGGCGAACGCTGGTGCGTCATCGGGCGCAACGGCGCGGGCAAGAGCCTGGTGCTGCGCGCCCTGGCCGGCCTGGGCGTGCCGCAGCGCGAGGGCGAGGTGCTGTGGCAGGGCCGCGCGCAGCAGGCCTGGCCCGTGGGTACCGCGGCCACGCTGCGCTCGCTGATGCCGCAGCAGGCGCAGGATCGCTTCGCGCTGACGGTGGAGCGCACGCTGGCGCTGAGCGAGGTGGCCAGCGTTGCCGCGCTGCAGGGCGTGGGCGAACTGATGACTGCGCTGGACATCGCGTCGCTGGCCGCGCGCCGCGCCGACCAGCTGTCCGGCGGCGAACGCCAGCGCGTGGCGCTGGCGCAGTGCGCCGTGCAGGGCGCCGCGCTGATGCTGCTGGACGAGCCGGTGTCGTTCCAGGATCCGGCGCACCAGCAGGTGGTGGGCCGCTGGCTGGTGGACGCGGTGCCGGCGCAGGCCGCCGCGCGCGCCTGGGTGGCCAGCGCGCACGACCCGAGCTGGATCGCGCGCGTGGCCACGCACGTGCTCGCCTTGACGGGCGACGGCCGCTGGCGCGCCGGCCCGGTCGACGAGATCCTCAGCGCGCCGGTGCTGGAAGAGACCTACGGCTGCGCGTGGCGCAGCGTCGAGGGCGCGTGGTTGCCGGTGTAGCCTGACCCGTCATCCAGCGCGCGGTCGGAGGATCCACGTTGACCTGTCATCCTGCGCGAAGTCGCAGGATCCACGTGATGTCGCGGCGGTGGATCCTGCGACTCCGCGCAGGATGACCGAGTTGCGTCAGTTCGCCAGCGTGCGCGCCGCCGGCGCCAGCGCCATCTCGCGCTTGAGCGCCGCGGCCAGGTCGATCACGGCCATCGCGTAGTAGCTCGACCAGTTGTAGCGCGTCACCACGTAGAAGTTGCGCGTGCCGGCCACGTAGCTGGCGGGCGCGTCGCCGTTCTGCAGTTCGACGAAGGCCAGCGGGCCGATGAAGTCGCGGGCGGCGTCGGGCAGCTGCGCGCCGGCGTCGGTCAGCTGGGCGGCGGTGAACGAGGGCACGATGTCGGCGGCGACCAGGCGCGCGCGCGACGCGGGGTCGACCGGCGGCAGCACCGGAAACCAGATCGGCAGGTCGCGTTGCCAGCCGAACATGGCCAGGTAGCCGGCCACGCTGCCGATCACGTCGTCGCCGCCCGTGGACACGTCGACGTGTCCGTCGTGGTCGAAATCAACCGCGTACTTCAACAGGCTGCTGGGCATGAACTGCGGCCAGCCGATGGCGCCGGCGAACGAGCCGCGGGCGGTGTCGGCGTCGCGGCCCTCCAGCGCGCACCACACGAGATACGCGCGCAGCTCGCTGCGGTAGAAGGCGCTGCGATCCGAGCGGCCGGAGGGGAAGTCGAAGGCGAGGGTGGACAGCGCGTCCAGCACGCGGTAGTTGCCCGTCATTCGGCCGTAGAACGACTCGACGCCCACGATGCCGGCCACCAGCTCGGGCGGCACGCCGTAGCGCTGCTGCGCCGCGTCCAGCGCGGCGGCGTGGGCCTGCCACCACTGCACGCCCGCGGCCAGCCGCTTGGGCTCGACGAAACGGGCGCGGTACGCGGCCCAGTTCTTCGCGCTGCCCGGCGGCCCCGGCATGATGGCCTTGGCCACGCTCGGCTGGTAACGCGCGCGGGCCAGCTGGTCTTCCACCCACGCGCGGTCGAGGCCGCGGTCGTCGGCCACCTGCGCGGCGAACGCGAGCACGTCGTCGCGGCGGCCGTAGACGAAGCTGTCGGGCGCGTCGTCGTCGCGCACGGCGGTGGCCTTGCCTATGTGCTTCTTGTTCGCGGCGGCCTTGGGTTTGGGCCCGGCCGCGTGCTTCGAGGCGTGTGCGGATCCAGATGCGGATGCTGCCGGCGCGACAGGGGGGGTCTCCTGCGCGGAGGCGCACGTGCCGGCGATCGCGAGGGCAACGACCAGCAGGCACGGAAAAGGCCCGCACATGAAGGCCGAAGCGTTGAGGGAGACGGCGGACAGGCGGGACGCGGGCGCGAAGATCATCGACCCAGTTTAGCGACCAAATCGCGCGCGTCTTTCGCGTCTTTCGCGCCCTTCTCGCCTCTCGCGTCCTGCGCGTCCTGCGCGAGCGCGGCGGCGAGCGCGCGGGCGTCCGCGGTCACGCCCGACCAGTCGGCCGAGGCGGCCGGGTCGGGCGGCCCGTAGCGCAGCCGCTCCATGGCGTCCAGGCGCCGCGCCAACCCCTCGGCCGACGCGCCGAGGCGCCGTCTCAAGGTCGCGGCGATCACCCCGGGCGACTCGTGCGCGGCCACCTGCACGCCGTGCGGCTGCAGCGCGCGCAGCGCGGCGGCGAGGCGGCGCGTCTGGCGCTGCCCGGGCGTGCGCCGGTGCGCGTCCCACCAGGCGGCGCCGGCGCCGAACACGGCCGCGATGCTGATGACGATGGTCAGCAACCGGCCCAGGTCTTCGGAGTCGGGCGAGCTGATGCCCGCCTTCTTGAGCAGGTCGAACTGGGCGTTGCGGTTGTAGCCCAGCACCCATTCCTGCCAGCGGTTGTCCAGCGTCTCGCGCCAGGCGCGCAGGCGGTCGACCGAGCCGGGGCTGAACGAGTTGAAGGCGCTGCCCACGAAGCCCTGTCGCGGTCGGATGGCGCGGCCGCGCTCCACGCGGTCGGGCGCGACGGCGGCGGTCGGATCGGCGCGCACCCAGCCTCGGCCCGGGTTCCAGTACTCCACCCACGCGTGCGCGTTGCTCTGGCGCACCACGAACCAGCCGTCCTCGGGCGTGGCGTCGGTGCCCTGGTAGCCGGTGACCAGGCGCGCCGGGATGCCCATCGAGCGCAGCACCACCACGAACGAGGTGGCGAAGTGCTCGCAGAAGCCCACCTTGCGATCGAGCCAGAACTCGTCCACCGGATCCGCTTCGTAGGCGCCCGGCGACAGCGTGTAGCTGAAGCCGGCGCTGCCGATGTAGCCGTACAGGCCCTGGACGACGGGGTCGGGGTTGTCGGCGGCGTCGGCGTTGGCCGGCGGCGGGTGGTCGACCAGCCACTGGCGGGCCCATTCGCGGGTGCGCGGGAAGAACTGCGGCGGCAGGCGCAGGTTCTCGCGCAGGTCGGCCGGCGAGGCGCCCACCAACTGGTCGTCCAGGCCCGCGGTGGCGTGCAGGCGCAGGCGCTGGCTGATGGGGCGTCGCGTGCGCCATTGCAGGTCGAGGTCGGCCAGCGGACGCACCTCGGCGCCGTCGAGCACCTGCACGCCGTGCGTGGCGTCCGGCGACCCGTCGGGCGGCGGTGGCGTGAGCTCCAGCATCGGCAGCCAGGTGAGCTCGGTCGGCTCCAGCGTCATCTGGTACGACAGGGTGGGGCCGTGCGATTCGATGCCCGCGTCGCGCTGGGCCGCGGTGCGCCGCGAGCGGCCGTCGAATACCGACTGCGCGTGCCACTCGCGACCGTCGGTGTCGGTGAGCACCGGCCCGCGGAAGTACAGGCGCGACGGGTCGGGCGCGCGGCCCTCGAACTTCACGCGCATGGCGATGCTGTCGTCGTTGGCCAGGTCGGCCACGCTGCCCAGCTCGAGGTGGTCGGACAGTCCCGTGCGGTTGGCGCTGTTGGCCGACGGCCACAGCGGGCCGATGCGCGGGAACAGCAGGAACAGCGCGATCATCACCGGCGTGCCGATGCGGGCCGCGCGTCCGGCCAGCCCGGCCGCCTGGCGGATGGTGGGCCGGCCGGCCGGGATGTGCGCCAGCGTCAGCGCGGTGAGCCAGCCCCACACCGACACGCCCGTGCCCACCGCGGTGAGGAACGACTGCGAATACAGGAACGTGGTGAGCACCAGGAAGAAGCCGAGGAAGAACACCACCATCGCGTCGCGGCGCGCGCGCAGCTCCAGCGTCTTCAGCGCCATCAGCACCACCAGCAACGTGACGCCGGCGTCCTTGCTCACCAGCGTCTTCTGGGCGGTGAACGTGAGCACCGCGGCCAGGGCCAGCAGCGCCAGCACGGCCAGGCGGCCCGGCAGCGGCGCCTGGCGCCAGGCGAGCCAGCCGCGCCACGCCAGCACCACGCCGGTGAGGCCGGCCACCCACAGGGGCAGGTGGATCAGGTGCGGCGCGATCGTCCAGCCGATCAGCGCCACCATGAACAGCGTGTCGCGCGCCTCGCGCGAGGGCGCCCGCCAGCGCGGCGAGCGCGTGGCGGCGGTGGCGATGGCGGCCGAGGTCGTGGCGTTGGCGTCGGCCATCGGCGTCACCACTGCGCCAGCGCCTGCAACGCCGCGTGGCGATGCGGTGCGCCGTTGTCGGGATCGAGGTCGATCCCGGGCAGGCTCAGGCCCCAGTCGTGGCCGGCGGCGTCGGCGGCGACCACCCAGGCGGCCAGGCGCGACAGCCGCGCCTCGGGCTCCATGCCCTGCGCCTGCGACCAGTGCAGGCGCAGCTCGCGCTGCACCGCGCCGGCGGTCTCGCGGCTGATCATCTCGCCGGTGCGCGCGGCCTTCTTCCACACCACCTGGCGCAACGTGTCGCCGCGGCGGTAGGCCCGCACGCCTTCGAACTCGGTGCCCGTGCCGGCGCGTGCCGCGGGGCGGTCGTCCCCCTGCGAGGCCTCCGTCTGCGGCCACGGCGGCGTGGGCGACTCGGGACGCGGATACACCCATTGCTGGCCGGCGGGTCGCCAGATGGTCCAGGCGCGGAACAGCCCGAACGGATAGCGCGACTCCACGCGCACCAGCGGCAACCCGTGCAGTCCGCGGCCCGGCGCGAGCCAGCTCAGGTGCACCGAGGTCTGGCCCTGCGCCGCGATCTCGGCATAGGCCAGCGGAATGGGGCGAACGCCCAGGTCGAGGCCGAAGCCCACGCCGAGCCGGCTGCGGCCGGGATTGGTGACCACCATCTCCAGCACCGCGCCATCGCCATCGAAGCCGGGCACCAGCGGCTTGAGGTGCAGGGTGAGGCCGCGCAGGCTCCCGTGGGTCATCTGCATCGACGCCGCGGCGCTGCCGGCCAGCAGGAAGGTGAGGGCGAAGCCCAGGCTCAACTGGTAGTTGATGGACACCACCAGCAACAGCAGCAGCACCGCGCAGAATGCCAGGCCGGCGCGCGAGGGCACGATGTAGATGTTGCGCTGGTTGAGCGTCAGGCTCTCGCGCGGCTGGCGGCGCAGGTCCCACCAGGCGCGCCAGCGGCCGCGGGCGTCGAAGAACGACGGCCGCGTCGCCAGGGGGGCGGTGGAAGACGGCATCAGGGCAGGGCGACGGACTCGATCATGGCGCGCACCTGCTCGCGCCGGCCGCGCCCCGCGCCCGGCACGGGAATCAGGCGGTGGGCGATGGCCTGGGGCAGGATGGCCTGCAGGTCGTCGGGGCTGACGAAGTCGCGCTCGCCCAACAGGGCCCGGGCGCGCGCCAGGCGCAGCACGCCGATGCCGGCGCGCGGCGACAGGCCCTCGCCGAACCAGTGGCCCGAGCGCGTGGCCGCGATCAGCGCCTGGAGGTAGTCGAGCAGCGAGTCGGACACGTGCACCTGGCGCACGGCGGCCATGATCTCCACCAGCTGGGCCGGCGTCATCACCGGCTTGAGCCGCGCCACGGCCTCGCGCCGATCCTGGCCGGCCAGCAGCTCGCGCTCGGACTTTGCGTCGGGATAGCCGAGCGTGATGCACATCAGGAAGCGGTCGAGCTGCGACTCGGGCAGGGCGTAGGTGCCCAGCTGGTCGCCCGGGTTCTGCGTGGCGATCACGAAGAACGGCAGCGGCAGCGGACGCGTCTGGCCGTCCACGCTCACCTGCTGCTCTTCCATCGCCTCCAGCAGCGCGCTCTGCGTCTTCGGACCAGCGCGGTTGATCTCGTCGGCCAGCAGCACCTGGGCGAACACCGGGCCGGGGTGGAACGCGAAGGCCTCCTTGGTGCGTTCGTACACGCTGACCCCCACCAGGTCGCTGGGCATCAGGTCGGCCGTGAACTGCACGCGCGAGAAGCTGAGGCCCAGCGACACCGCCAGCACGTGCGCCAGCGTGGTCTTGCCGACGCCCGGCACGTCCTCGATCAGCAGGTGGCCGCCGGCCAGCAGGCAGGCGATGGAGTCGTCGATCTGCGCCGGCTTGCCGACGATGATCGTGCTAATCTGGCGCTTCAGCCTTGTCAGGTGCGCTTGCAGCGATGAGGTCATGACACCAACGATAGCCGAATCATGAGCACCGCGTTCTTCAGCCATGCCGATTGCCGGCGCCACGACATGGGCCCCGGCCACCCGGAGTGCCCCGCGCGGCTGGCCGCCATCGAGGATCACTTCCTGGCCACCGGCCTGGCCGACGTCCTGGTGCGCCACGACGACGCCGAGCCCGCGCGGCCAGAGGACCTGGCCCACGCCCACGCCAGCAACTACCTCAGCGAGCTCGACGAGACCTTCCGCCGCGTGGCCGCCGACGGCCAGCCGGCCGCGGTCGACCCCGACACCACCGCCTGCGCGCACACCCGCCAGGCCGCGCTGCGCGCCGCGGGCGCCGCGGTGGCCGCCACCGACCTGGTCATCGACGGCCGCGCCGAGAACGCCTTCTGCGCCATCCGCCCGCCCGGCCACCACGCCACGCGCGAGGCCGCCATGGGCTTCTGCTTCTACAACAACGTGGCCATCGCGGCGCGCCACGCGCTCGACGTGCGCGGCCTCAAGCGCGTGGCCATCGTCGACTTCGACGTGCACCACGGCAACGGCACCGAGGACATCATCGCGGGCGACGAGCGCGTGCTCATGGTGAGCTTCTTCCAGGACCAGCTCTACCCGTTCTCGGGCAACGTGCCCGCGGGCGACAACATGCTCAACGTGCCGGTGCCGGCGTACACCAAGGGCCCCGAGGTGCGCGAGATCGTCGAGTACCAATGGCTGCCGCTGCTGGACAAGTTCAAGCCCGAGATGATCTTCGTGTCGGCCGGCTTCGACGCTCACCGCGACGACGACCTGGGCCGCATGGGCCTGGTCGAGGCCGACTACGAATGGATCACGGCGCGCCTGCTCGACGTGGCGCGCAAGCACTCGCAAGGCCGCATCGTGAGCTGCCTGGAGGGCGGCTACAACCTGGACGCGCTGGCGCGCAGCGCGGCCGCGCACGTGCGGGTGCTCGCGGGCGTCTGAGGCTGGCCGTCTGGCCTTGGGGTTCCTCGGCAATAGTGTCCGAGAGGGCCGGGCCTTGGCGGACGTTTTTTACGGGAACGGCACGACGCGTCGATGTTTGAGAAATTCGGGTCGTCGACCGTGCTTGGCGCGACCTGACGGTTACGAAGTTGAGGCGCGGTCGGCTGCTTCCGTTTAGGTTTGTTCGACACCTGCCCGCGCGTCGAGACGACGCGGCGAACCGCACCGGTCTGAGGGAGCGCTCATCTCGGGTCATACGCTTCGGTCGGCGTGCCCTGATGGAAACTCATCTGCCAACCGTCGCCAGAGCGCTGCCAGATCGACGATCGCAGGGTAGGTCGATGCAGCGTTCCGTCGGGCAGCGCGTGCGCGGAGCGATAGGTCAGCAACGCGACGTCGGCCGCCAGACGTCGCACGAGGAAGTTGTCCGCCACCATGCGCACATGCTGAGCAGCGGCGAGCAGACTTGCTACGATGTCGGCCTTTGCGTAGGACGAGCCGGAGCGACCAAACTCGTGGAAATCATCGTGGAGAAGCGAATCAAGACGGGCCGCGTCGCCGCGCGCTACCGGTTGGTGCAACTCGACCTCGAGCGCCTTCAGCTGGCTGAGAAGAGACGAGTCTGACTGTTGCATCGGAAACAGTGCCTTCGTGTTCGAACGATGCCAACAGGCAGCTAGGGATCGCGGCTTGTCAGTCTATCCCGGCGCTTCCAGCTCGGCAGTAGGCACAATGCAGTGTCTGCTCAAGCACCACGTACTGCGTCGCGAAGGGCTTCGTATTTCCCGCGCAGAATTTGCGTATATGACAGATCGTTTGACAGATCTGCTCGGTCGTCCTCATCCAGGTTTTCGTCGGCGAGCTTCGCCTGATACTTTTCAATGAGCGCCTGGAGGGCTTCGAGAATGCAGTTGACTTCCGGCCAGTCGAGGGTTGTCTGAGTCATGCGTTGCTCCAGCGGCCTGAGGCCTCCACAGCCTCTTCCAATTCAAGTCTAGTCACGCCTGTGAATTCTGCCATCCTGGCAACGTATTCCGACAAAAGCATGTCCGAGCTTGGACGGATCGTGTAGTGCGTGATGCCCGTTCGAGAATCGGTCGTATCCCGCGTGACGGTCAGGTCCTTCGGTACGACAGTGCCAGCTCGAAGCCACCGGTCGTCATTCATAAAGGTACTGGATGTGAGCAATCCCCAACCTCGCATCGGACGCGCGCGCGAGAAGGTTGCGCAGACCTGTCAGATGATCGAAGAGGTAGGCCGGCCCCTGGCCTTCATCGCCGTCGACTTCGCCAGGGTTGGCGACTGCCTGGCGAATGTCGTCCTCTGTGCTGCCGTAGGATTTGAAGTAGGGCAGCATCGTTACCGGATCCTTGCTGGCGCGGCGCAGCAGTTCCTCGATTGCCCCAATGGCTGCTGGCAAGGCGGACACGGGCAATGTAGCCACAGCCCATGGCTGTCCCGACGTGTCGATCACGCGCTTGCCATGCGCGCGATCGAGAAAGAATCATCTTGGGCTATCGGCCCCTTCAGCGCGTCGAGTGCAGCTTGCAAGCCTGACTCTGCTCCAGACGTATCAACTGGATAGGTCCAGGAAAAATAGGTTGTGCTCATTTAGTTCGTCCACGGCTATCCCGGGTCAAGCAAGATCAGCCTACCCGAAAGCCGTCGGTTGCGACCGACCGGTTATGGCCGACACCTGAGATCCAGTCGTGGCCGACGGCGGACCGGAAGCAGTTCGATCGGCAGGTCGGACAGGGCGCCGCCCAGGTCGTCGAGTCTAGCGGTAGTCCTCTTCCCGCTGTGCTCGCGCTGCCAGAAGGAGCACCTGGCCATCGCGGATTTCGAACAAGACGACAAAGCCGGTTTGCCCGAACGGAACGATGAGCTCGCGCCATCGGGGCGCCGCTTCGCAACGCCTGCAAGTGTGTGGAGCGAAGGTAAGAATATCGAGGCCGCGATCCACTGCGGCGATGAAGCGCGCAGGAACCGACTCATCGGGAAACTCCGACCTCAACTCGCGTTCAACGAAGAAGTCTTCCAAGCGCTCGATGTCTCGCTCGTACCCCGCTGTCGGGGTGAGGTTGAAGGTACTCAAGCGGCTCGCGCGCGAGAAGCCACGGCGGCGCGAATGCGCTCGGCGCCCTTGGTCGCGCGCTGCTGCATCCGATCCTGCACGTCTGCAAGCGTGGGCCCCCCGCGTTCCTCATGCTCCTTGAGGGCAGCCTGAGCTCGGGCGACGAACGCCGCCTGCGCGGCTCGCCACTCGACTTCCTTGCGCACGGCGTCCTCGATGAACTGCGTCAGGCTCTCGCCTTCGCGCAGTACGGCTTCGGTCCGGGCTCGCATTTCAGGCTCAACGCGGATAGGGGGGAAGGTGGAAGTACGCATGGGAAGTTCGAGTGTATAGCAACAGAAATACAGCTGCAAGCCCATGCGTAGTTGCGGGCATGACTGCGCCCCGAGGGCGTCTTCTGGGCGGTAGCGTGTGCTGCACCGGACCTCAGCCGGGCATCCCCAAATCGGTCGTCGGCGACTGACCGGTTACGCCCGAGATGGCGCTACGCCTCGAGCGGTGGCTCGGCGTGGAGCACGGGGGTCGTGCGACTGTCTGGCTAGGAATGCAGGCGGCTCATGACCTTTGGAATGCGGAACGCAATGCACGCACCGTGCTCAGGAAGATCAAGCCGATCGACTTGGCACAACTGCATGCCAACGACGGCTCTTACGCTCTGGGGGCCTAGCAGTCGTCAGGCGCCGACGCGCGCGCGCATGGCGGCGATGTCGCCCACCGGCCGCACCTCGATGGATCCGTACTTGATCCACGGCTGATCGTGAGCCATGCGCACGGCCTCTTCCATGGACTCCGCCTCGATCAGCGTGAAGCCGGCCAGCATCTCCTTCGTCTCGGCGAAGGGACCATCGAGCACGACGGCCTTGCCGTTGCGCGACCGCACCGTGCGGGCCGTCGCGGCCGGCTGCAACTGCTGGAAGCCCAGCACCTTGCCCTGCGCCATGCGCGCGTCGGCCGCCTGCAGGCACTCGCGCATCTCGGCGGCGAACTCGGCCTCCGGCAACTTGTCCATCAGGTCGGCGTCGGTGTATACAAGCAGCAGGTATTGCATGGCGGCGTGAGGCGAGGGCGGCCGGGAGCGGCGAACCCGATTCTGCCTGCGGCGGGCACGCGCTTCAACTTTCGTCGAGGGGGATGTCGAAACGCGCGGCCGTCGCCCGTCGTGGAGACAGGAGGCAACGGAATCGCCGTCGTCGACAGCCCTGCACAGGAGAACCGGAATGCGCGTCATGGTCATCGTCAAGGCGAACGAGAATTCCGAAGCGGGGGTGATGCCGCCCGCCGAACTGTTCGTCGCCATGGACAAGTACAACCAGGCGCTGGCCCGGGCCGGCATCCTGCTTGCGGCCGACGGGCTGCATCCGTCGTCGCGCGGCGCCCGGGTGCATTTCTCGGGCGCCACGCGCAGCGTCACCGATGGCCCCTTCGCCGAGACCAGGGAGCTGATCGCGGGCTTCTGGCTGTGGGAGGTGCGGTCGATGGAGGAGGCCATCGAATGGGTGCGCCGCTGCCCCAACCCGCACGTGGGCGACAGCGACATCGAGATCCGCCCCATCTTCTCGGCCGAGGAGTTCGAGGCCCTGCTGCAGACGGCGCCCCAGGCCTGATGTCCACGTGTCGTCCGTCCGGAGGCCCCGCGCATGGCGCGTGACCTGCATCGCACCATCGATGCCGTGTGGCGCATCGAGTCGGCGCGCATCATCGGCGCGCTGGCCCGCCGCGTGCGCGACGTGGGCCTGGCCGAGGAGCTGGCGCAGGACGCGCTCGTGGCCGCGCTGGAACACTGGCCCGAGGACGGCATCCCCGACAACCCGGGAGCCTGGCTGATGACCACCGCCAAGAACCGCGCGCTCGACCGCCTGCGCCAGGCCACGCTGCATCGCCAGAGGCAGCAGGAGCTGGGCGCCGACGCCGACGCGCGCGGCGACCACGTGGTGCCCGACTTCAGCGATTCGCTGGACGACGCCGACGCCATCGGCGACGACCTGCTGCGCCTCGCGTTCGCCGCCTGCCACCCGGTGCTGTCGCTCGACGCCCAGGTGGCGCTCACGCTGAAGCTGCTGGCCGGCATGAGCACGCCCGAGATCGCGCGCGCCTTCCTGCAGCCCGAGACCACCATCGCGCAACGCATCGTGCGTGCCAAGCGCACGCTGGGCGACGCGCGCGTACCCTTCGAGGTGCCGCGCGGCGAGGCGCAGCACCACCGGCTGGCCGCGGTGCTGGAGGTGGTCTACCTCATCTTCAACGAGGGCTACTCGGCCACCGCCGGCGACGACTGGACACGTCCCGCGCTGTGCGACGAGGCACTGCGGCTGGGCCGCATCCTGGCGCAGCTGTCGCCCGACGTGTCGGAGGTGCACGGCCTGGTGGCGCTGATGGAGATCCAGGCCTCGCGCCTGCGCGCCCGCGTCGCGCCCGACGGCAAGCCCATCCTGCTGATGGCGCAGGACCGCGGCCGGTGGGACCCACTTCTGATCGGCCGCGGCCTGGCCGCGCTGGCCCGGGCCGATCGGCTCGACGACGACATCGGCCCGTACCAACTGCAGGCCGCCATCGCCGCGTGCCATGCGCGGGCCGGCGCCCCCGAGGCCACCGACTGGAACCGCATCGTGGCGCTGTATGACGACCTGGCGCGGTGCACCGGGTCGCCGGTGGTGGCGCTCAATCGCGCGGTGGCCGTGGGCATGGCCTCCGGCCCGGCGGCCGCGCTGCGGCTGGTGGACGGCCTCGTCGCCGATGGGCACCTGGCGCGTTACCACCTGCTGCATGCGGCGCGCGGCGACCTGCTCGCCAGGCTCGATCGCCGCGACGAGGCGCGCGCGGAGTTCGAGCAGGCGGCCGCGATGACGGCCAACGAGCGCGAGAAGGTGCTGCTGCTGGAGCGGGCGCGCGATACCATTCATCGATGAATCCGTTGTCCCCGTTCGCCGCCGAATGGCCTGCCATCAGCGCGCTGCTGGACGAGGCGCTGGAGCTGCCGGCGTCCGAGTACCCATCCTGGCTCGCCGGGCTGGTCGGCGAGCGCGCCACCCATCGCGAGGCCTTGCGCGTGCTGCTCGCGCACCGCATCGCCGGCGAGGCCAGTGACTTCCTGGCAGAGCTCCCGTCGCTCGACCTCGATGCGGCCATGCCGGCGGCCAACGCCCTCGTGCCGGGCGCCCACGTGGGCGCCTACCGGCTGATCGAGGCGATCGGGCAGGGCGGCATGGGCACCGTCTGGCTTGCCGAGCGGCACGACGGACTGATGCAGCGCCGGGTCGCGCTGAAGCTGCCCCGCAGCGCCTGGGACGACGCCTTCGCCGAGCGCCTGGCACGCGAACGCGAGATCCTGGCCGCGCTCGAACACGAGCACATCGCGCGCTTGTACGACGCGGGCATCGACGCGCAGGGACGGCCTTTCCTGGCGATGGAATACGTCGAAGGCGAGACGCTGGACGCGTACTGCCAGGCCCGTGCGCTGCCAGTGCGCGAACGCGTCGCCTTGCTGATCCAGGTGATGGCCGCCGTGTCGCATGCGCATGCCAGGCTGGTGGTGCATCGCGACCTGAAGCCCGGCAACATCCTGGTGGCCTCGGGCGCGCAGGTGAAGCTGCTCGACTTCGGCATCGCCAAGCTGCTGGAGGGCGACCACACGCAACGCACCGCGCTGACCGAACTCTCGGGTCGCGCCCTGACGCTGGACTACGCCAGCCCCGAACAGATCCGCGGCGAACCGCTCGGCACCGCGAGCGACATCTACAGCCTGGGGGTGGTGGCCTACGAGCTGTTGACCCACGCGCGGCCCTATCGCCTGCGGCGCGGCAGCGCGGCCGAGATCGAGGAGGCCATCGCCAGCGCCGACCCGTTGCTGGCCAGCGAAGCGGCGGGCGATCGGGCGCTCTCCAGGCAGTTGCGCGGCGACCTGGATGCGATCCTCAACAAGGCGCTGAAGAAGGTCGTCGCGCAGCGTTACCAGAGCGTCGATGCCTTCGCGCAGGACCTGGGGCGCTACCTCGATGGCCAGCCGGTGCTCGCGCAGCCCGACAGCCGGCGCTACCGCGCCGGCAAGTTCGTCCGGCGACATCGCTTCGCGCTCGCCATGAGCACCGCCCTGGGGGCCTCGGTGATCGTGGGCGCGGGGTTCTCGCTGTGGCAGGCGCGCGAGGCGCGCCTCCAGGCCGCACGGGCGGAGGCGGAGGTCGACGCGCAGCTGGCGGTTCGCGATCTCTACCGCGAGACGCTGATGACGCTCAGTGCCCAGGGCTCGCGCGACGCCACGGCGTTGGGCAAGCCGCACGCCATCGTCGACGCCCTGCGCGACAAGCTCGGGGAAGTCGAGTCCCGCTACACGGCCAAGCCCACGGCCCGCGACGCGCAGCTCGACGCCGTGGCCCTGCAGCTCAACTACGACGGCGACGTCGAAGGCTCGCTCGCCGTCGCGCGCCAACTGCTGGCCTCGCTGAAGAAGCACGGCGCGGGCGCCGATCGGGTCATTCGCGCGTATAGCTACATCTCCCGGGCGCTGTTCGTCCTCAAGCGCTTCGACGAGTCCGAGCAGGCGCGCCGCGAAGCCATCGCGTGGGATCGCCAGGACGTCTCCCCGGTGACCGTGGCGGCGCGTTCGTTTTCCTACAAGGATCTCGGCTCCCTGCTCATCGCGCAGGGCCGGCGGGCGGAGGCCCGGCAGGTGCTCGACGAAGGCGACGCGCTGATCGACCGGACGTTTCCCGACGGAGAATTCACATTCGTGCCGCTCCAGCTTTCCTCGCTGTACATCGGCTTCGACGAGGCGAAGGCCCTGCAGTTCGCCCGCAAGGGCCACAAGGCGGCGCTCGCCCGGCCGGAGTCCGACGCGGACCAACGTGCATTCGATCTGCTGACGCTGGGCACCGCGCTCGGCGTGAACGGCGAGCAGGCACAGGCCGAGGCCGAATTGCGCGGCTCGCTCAAGCTCCTGCTCGATCTGTACGACCCGGCCAACGCCGGCGTGATGCGCGTCTTCAACCGGATGGTCGGGGCGGTCAGCCGGCAGGGCGACTACGCACGCGCGGCGACGTTGCTGGCGGCCGAGCGCGCCACCCTCGCCGCGCTGCCGGGCGGCATCGCGCGAAGCGCCGAAACCTACCTGCAGGCGCGCGATGCGGAACGCAGCTGGTTGGCCGGCGACGTCGCGCAGGCCTCGCGGTTCACGCCGCCTGCGGCCGATGCCGTCTTCGCCGGTTCGGTCCGTTCCGACAACGATTCGCCGTTTCTCGCCAGCGTGCAGTTGCTCGATCTTGCCGGCCGGCATGACGAGGCGCTGGCCCTGCTGGTCGCGATGCGCCGGAAATGGCCCAATCCCGGGCAGCCCACGGCGCTTTGGGTTCGCCTGGAGCTGGCGATCGCAACGGCGCAACTGGGGTCGGGCGACGCCAAGGCGGCCGCCGCTACGGCGAAGGCATTGCGCGAGTTGCTCCAACAACAGCACGCGGCCACCGGCAGTGCCTTCAGGACGGCGGCCGAGCTCGAGGCCCTGGCCGTGGCGCGCCAGGGCGATCGGGCCGGCGCGGCCGCGGCCCTGGCGCTGGGCGACAGCGCCAGTCCGGCGCCGCCGTTCGCCTCGCCCGTCGAGCGCGCGGACTCCCGCCTGCGGCGCGCCGAGGTGCTGGCGGCGCTCGGTCGCGTCGACGCCGCCGCCACGGCCGCCCGTCCGGCGCTCGCCGACCTGGCGACACAGCATCCCGACAGCCCGCGGCTGCGTGATGCGCGGCGCCTGGCCGGAGTGGTGTCCGCCGTGCGCTGACTTGGCGCGCTCGACCTCAGGCCTGCGGCGGGGAATGGTCCATCGCCGGCTGCGACTTCATCGCCTCGACGATCTCGGCCATGCCCAGGTTGCGCACCTGCGTGGCAATCGACCAAAGATGGCCGAACGGATCCTGCACGAGGCCGTAGCGAGCGCCCCAGAACATGTCGGTCACCGGCATGCGCGCCACGGCGCCGGCGTCGGTGGCGCGCTTGAACGAGGCGTCCACATCAGGCACCGACAGATGGATCGTCACCGACGAGCCGCCGCGTGCGTTCGGGCCGACGGCGAACATCTCGGGGAACTCGTCCACCAGCATCAGCGCGGAGTCGCCGATGCGCAGCATCGCGTGCATGAGCCGACCGTCCGGGCCGGCGAGGCGATCCACCTCGGTGGCGCCGAACGCCGTCGTGTAGAAAGCAATGGCGTCGACCGCGCCCGCGCACACGAGGTGCGGCGTGATCGTGTGCAGGCCGTGTGGGATGGGGTTGACTGTCTCGGTCATGGGGGCTCCGGGTGGTTCGTGGCGGCTGTTCGAAGCCGTGGCTTCACCTGCACGACGTGCGATGGCACGCTGGATCGACATTCGCGGCAACAAGGACTTCGCTTGTCATCGTGAAGATAATATGACCGCAGCCAAGTCATCGCCCGATGTCGGACTGGGGGAAGGCGATCGAGACACGTCCATGAAGATGCTCAACGAAATGATGGTCTTCGCGCAAGTGGTCGAGAGCGGTGGCTTCTCCGCGGCCGCTCGCCATCTGGGCCTGGAGGCGTCGTCCGTGAGCCGGAGCGTGGCGCGACTGGAGAAGCATCTCGGCGCGCGGCTGCTTCACCGAACGACGCGCGCGATCGCGCTCACCGAGATCGGCGAGCAGGTGTTTGCCGCCTGCACGACCATCGCGGCCACCGCGCAAAGCGTTCAATCGTTGGCCAACCGGTTTCGTGCGGCGCCGCGCGGCACGTTGCGGGTGTCCGCGCCGGTGGCGTTCGGACAGCTGTGGCTGGCGCCCCGCCTGGCAGGGTTCATGGACGCGTACCCGGAGGTCGATCTGCACGTCACGCTGATCGACCGGCCAGTCGACTTGATCGAAGACGGCGTCGACCTGGCGGTGCGGATTGCCGATGAACTGCCACCCGGGCTGGCCGCGCGCAAGCTTCTCTCCGTGCGCTACGTGTTGATCGCGTCACCGGGCTATCTGGACACGCACGGCACCCCTCGAGCGCCCATCGACCTGATGCAGCATCGCTGCCTGTACCTGGGGCATGGCGCGTTCGGCGCCACCTGGAACTTTCATCGTGGCGACCAGGCGGCGACGGTCACGATCGCGTCGCGCGTCACGCTCAACAACAGCATCGCGATCGCGGCCACCGCGCAAGCCGGTGGGGGCATCGGCCTGATCCCGGATTTTTCGGCACGCGACGGGCTCGAGAGCGGGCGGCTGGTGGAGGTCCTGTCGGACTGGTGCCTGGGCGTCCCCTACCGACGCGACGTCTCGATGCTGTACCTGCCCGGGCCGCACCTGCCTCACAAGATTCGCGCCTTCATCGATTTCCTGATCGGTACCGTCTGATGCCGGCGCCGTTGCGTGGCGCGCACAGGTGCCTTGCGTGGCCGTCGCTCACCGACTGCCGGCAAGCCCGGCACACTCGATCACCTCGAACGAGGCCCTCGCGGCTGTGGACGCGCGCAGGGATATCCAGGAGCAAGAGATGTTTGCAATGCAGTATGGATTCGACTTTCCGGCCAACTTCGACATGGGCGCGATCCTGGCGCGGGCGGCCGACATCGGCCCGCGATTCGATGAGCTTGCGGGTCTGTACCACAAGGCCTTCCTGGTCGGTAAGAACTCGCCCGGCACGGCCAATCGATACACGCCGTTCTATCTCTGGCGAGAGGTGGATGGCCTGATGACTTTCCTGCAATCCGAGTCGTTTCGGGCCATGTCCGCCCACTACGGCCGACCGGCCGTGCAGCGTTGGAACGAGGTCGCCTTCATCGAAGGTCCTGCAGTGGAGGGAAGCCCAGGGATCGCGGTGCAGGAGGTTGTCAGCCTGGCGCCCGATGTCGATCTGGAGAGGCTGCGCGACGACGAGCTTGCGGCGCTGGACGGCCTGTCTGGCGAGCCGGGCCTGCAGACCGCGTACGTCGGACTCGATCCCGGCACGTGGCAACTGATGCGCGTATCGCTCTGGACGGATCGTCCTGTCGCCACCACGGGACGTGTTCTGGACGTCGCCTACCTCTCGCGAACCCGGCGTGGGCGCACAGCACTGTCAGCGGGGGGGCGGTGATGACTTGCAGGCATCTGCTCGCGATGGCGCTCCTGCTCGCGCTCTCCCCGTGGTGCGAAGCGCAGGCGCTGCCGGCCCCCGTTCCATCAAGCTTCGAGAGCACGGGCGCGGATCGCCTGGCGATCGAAGCCTTGTTGAACACCTATACCCGGGCCGTCTCCACGAAGGACCAGGCATTGTTCGAGACGCTCCTGCTCGACAGGCAGATCCCCTTCTCGGACGTCTACTCGGTGATCGATGCCCCGGATGGCGCCGCCGCGACCCACCACTACGATGCCTTCCGACGTGGCGTGTTCGGCGGCCCGCCTTTCACGCAGAGGTTCCAGGACGTCCACATCACCCAGGATGGCCCGCTGGCCCAGGTGTCGCTGGTCTTCGTGAACACTTCTCCCGAGAGCACGAGCTGGGGATGGAAGACGCTGCAATTGGTGAAGGCGTCGGGACATTGGAAGATCGCCAGCGAGTTCTATACGGGCCACGGCTGAGTCAAAGCGACCGCATTTTCGGATCCAACCCGAACACGCCCGCCGCAGTCGACTTGCCAGCATGCGCCAGCGCGCGAGAATGGGCGCATGAAATATCTTCACACCATGGTCCGCGTGACGGACATCGAGGCTTCGCTGCGGTTCTGGCGCGATGCCCTGGGACTCGACGTGCTCTCGCGCCGGGACAACGAAGCTGGCAAGTTCACGCTCGTCTTCCTGGCCGCACCCGGCGACAGCGAGGCGCAGGTGGAGCTCACGTACAACTGGCCCGGCCCCAACGGCGAGGCCGAGACCTACACCGGCGGCCGCAACTTCGGCCACCTGGCCTACGCGGTGCCCGACATCTACGCCGCCTGCCGGCGCCTGGCGGATCACGGCGTGCTGATCAGCCGTCCGCCTCGCGACGGCCGCATGGCCTTCGTGCGCTCGCCCGACCACATCTCCATCGAGCTGCTGCAGGACGGGCCCGCGCTGGCGCCGGCCGAACCATGGACGAGCATGCCCAACGTCGGCGCGTGGTGACTGCACGCACAATCGCCGCATGGAAAACTGGTTTTCGCCCGAGCTCGTCGCCCTCATCCGGGAGGCGCGGCAGCCTTACGCCTACATCGCGCTGCTGCTGATCGCCGCGGCGTTCCCCATCGCCTGGGGCATCCCGCGACTGCTGCGCGGCCCGGTGCCGCGCCATGGCTCGATCGTCTTCGGCCGCAAGATCTTCGACGGCGTGCTGTTCCCGGCGCTGTGGCTGGGCCTGGTGTGGGCGGCGCGCGTCGTGTGCACGCGGCTGCACCTGCCGCTGGCCGTGTTCAAGGTGGCGGTGCCGATCCTGCTGTCGCTGCTGGTGATCCGGCTGACGGTGCGCGTGATGCGCGTGGCGTTCCCCAATTCCCAGCTGGTGCGCGCGGTCGAGAAGACGGTGTCCTGGCTGGCCTGGGCCGGCGTGGTGCTGTGGATCACGGGCGTGCTGCCGTCGTTCGTGGAAGCGCTGGACGACGTGCACTGGAAGATGGGTTCGGGCACCATGAGCCTGGCCACGATCCTCAAGGGCACGATCGTGGCCGGCGTGGTGCTGATGGTGACGCTGTGGGTGTCGGCCGCGATCGAGACCAAGCTGCTGAAGGGCGCCACGGGCCAGCAACTGTCGTGGCGCAAGGCCGCGTCGAACGCGTTGCGCGCGCTGCTCGTGTTCATCGGGCTGCTGCTGGCATTGTCGGCCGTGGGCATCGACCTGACCGCGCTGTCGGTGCTGGGCGGCGCGCTGGGCGTCGGCCTCGGCCTGGGCCTGCAGAAGCTGGCGGCCAACTACGTGAGCGGCTTCGTGATCCTGGCCGAACGCGCGCTGCGCATCGGCGACACCGTGAAGGTGGACGGCTTCGAGGGCCGCATCACCGACATCACCACGCGCTACACCGTGATGCGCGCGCTCAACGGCCGCGAGTCCATCGTGCCCAACGAGATGATGATCACGCAGCGCGTGGAGAGCTCGACGCTGGCCGACTCGCGCATGGCGCTCAACACGGTGGTGCAGGTGGGCTACGACACCGACATCGACGCCCTGGTGCCCCGGATCCTCGAAGTGCTGCCGGCCATCCAGCGCGTGATCGACGACCCGCATCCGTCCGTGCAACTCAGCGCCTTCGCGTCCGACGGTCTCGAGCTGACGGTGTCGTTCTGGATCGCCGATCCCGAGAACGGCACGGGCAGCGTGAAGTCGGACGTGAACATGGCGCTGCTGCGGCTGTTCAACGCGAACGCCATCGAGATCCCGTTCCCGCAACGCGTCGTCCGCACGCTGCCGGTCAAGGGCGGCCTGGAGGCCGAGGGCGTGATCCCCGGGTCGCGGGCGGCGTCCGGTGCCGCGGCTTCCAGGGAGCCGGCGGCGAGTGCGGAGGAGTTGCAGGAGGCGCCGCCATCGATGGGACAGGGGCCCGGGTTTCTCGAACCGGGTGGGTCTGGGGGGGCGTAGATCTTGGGTCGGCTCCTGGCGGGTCCTGGCAGGTCCTGGCGGTTCACGGCGGCGCTTGGTGGTTTCTGGGCTCCACCTCGCGGCACGGGGCGGCGGGCAGGCCTCTCCCGACTCAGCGTCCCTATTCGCCGGGAGAGGCCTGCCCACCGCCCCGCGCAGAGACTCTGGATTCGTTTGGTGGATTCAGGACCACGGGGCGAGCGCGGAGGCGCTCGAGTCACATGTTCACGGCGTGCTGGAGGGCCGCATCGAGCGCTTCTGTGGCGTGCCTCGGTGTCCTCCCGGAGGGTAGACATTCGTGACAACGACGTTTCATTTCGTCATGGCACCGCAAAACGAAAACAACCCGGGGGTGTTGGGTTTGAGGTGCCCTGTCCGGATAATGTTCAACCACCGCGAATTCCTACGCCCCCCCGG
>JBBQYL010000012.1:0-44903 GCA_038208735.1 Burkholderiales bacterium | reverse complement strand
ATGAATCCGACGACGACGTGGCGCGCGTCAAAACCTTGCACCCGTCTCATCGCGTCGCGCTCGTGTTGCGATGCGCGCGCGAAGTGTTCGACGTCCACGGGATTGGCAATGACTCGCAGCTTGGCGCGCTGCGTCGGATAGTCCGCGGCGATCTCGCGCGCGAGCCCGCGCGAAGGAACGACGATCCAGCGCGCACGGCGCATCGCGAGCGCCTCGCAGGCAGCGTTGAAGCGATGTACCGCCGAGCGCGACAGCCGCCGCAGACCCGACCCGGCGCCGTTGCGCCACTGGTGCCGCAGATAGCTGCGGTGGCAGAAATGGGCGTAGCAGATCGCCGCGCCGGGCAGTTGGCCCTGCGTGGCCTGCACCGCGTCCGCGTGGCCGCCGCCGATGCGCCAGGCGAGATAGCGCAGCGCCACGTGCAGGTGGAAGATCACGTAGCGCAACAGCACCGGCCCCGCGGGAGCGCGCACCCGCACGAACTCCACGCCCGGCAGCCCGGACGCCTCGCAGCGGTCGCTGAACACCGTCACGTCGAAGGAATCTATGAGGCCCTCGATCTCGGCGAGAACGCAGCTGCCCGCCGGACTGTTCGCGGCCACGGCCATGTCCACGATGGCCACGCGAGGGCGTCGCGGCACGCTCACGGGCGCCCGCCGATCCGCGCACGAAGGGGCTGCCAGAGCAGACCCTGCACCAGCACCTTGGCGTAAGGGAGCGCGAAGTGGATCGGCCACAGCACGCCGGCGTGGCGCCGCGTCAACGCAAGCCACGAGCGCCATGGCAGGCCCTTGCGGGTGTGGATGTCGCGCCACCGGCGAGCGAGCGGTTGCATCGGATCCACCCAGGTACCGCGCGGCGGGTTGTCGCTGCAGGTGCCGTGCACGCCGGCGTCCACCCACACACGCACGCCCAGCGCGCGAGCGCGCAGCGCGTAGTCGGTGTCGCCCATGGAGTGCTCGAAGAGCGGGTCGACGTTGCCGACCCGCCGCGCCGCTTCCGCACTGATCAGGACGATGTTGCCCGTCATCGAATCGCAGAGCTGCGGCACCTGGCCCGGCAGGATGCGCACCACGCGCATCGGCCGCCAGGCGGACGGGCGAAGCTCGCCGCCATAGGTGACCTGCCCCGTTGCAGCATCGACAGTGCTGCCCACCAGCAGCACGGGCTCCGCGGCGCTGGCGCGCAGCCGGTCGCGGCTTGCCAGCAGGCGCGCGAGCGCGTCCCGGCTGAGCATCGTGTCGTCGTTGAGCCAGAGGTAGTCGTCGAAGCCGATGCGCAGCGCGGCCTCGAACGCGCGGTGCATGCCGCGGCACCAGAACAACGCGCCTTCCGAGGGATCGGGCCGGATGACCGTCACCCAGGGGAAGCGTTGGGACACCGCCCGGGCCGTGCCGTCCCAGCTGCCGTCGTCGACCAGCAGCGCTTGCACCTCCACGTCGTCCAGCCCCGTGCTCGCCTCCAGCGCCTGCAGGCATTCGAGCGTCTTCTCGCGGCGGTTGAAGCACGTCAGCAAGGCGCACACCCGGTGCGGCGTGGCCTTCTGCAGAGGCTCGGCTGACGAAAAAGGGCGGTTGGAGATCATCGGGTCACGTCGCGCGGTGGCGCATCAGGAGGCCGTCCAGCGCAGACCGGTACGGCCCGCCGGACGCGCGGTGGAGGCAGCGGCACGTGCGACGCGTTCGTGTCCCGCCACGTAGGCGACGCACAGCGCCAGCAGCACGCTTTGCAGATAATCGGTGCCGTAGGGCACGTAGTAAGCGAGCTGCATCAGCAGCAGCGTCAGCAGCATGCTGGCGACGAGGTCGCCCTCCTCGCTGGCACAGCGTCGATACAGGCCGCGGGCGGCGTACCAAACGAGCGCCAGGAAGGCGAACAGCCCGACCAGACCGAGGTTGTACAGCGTCTGCACGTAGTGGTTGTGCGCGAAGTAGCCGATCTTGTGTTCGCCGCCGTGGATCGTGTCGCGGACGTATCGCGTCGAGTCGGAGCCGAAGCTCTGGCCCAGCGCGAGCGAGCGTGGGCCGCCGGCAGCCCACAGCTTGATGAGGCCCTGCCAGTTGTCCAGTCGTTCGCCCACCGTTCCATCGCCCTCCACCGCCCGGTCCGCCGAGCTGGCCACCTGGTCGCTGACGCCGGACAACTGGCTGCTGAGGGTCAGCGGCAACACAGTGATCGCCACGATGCCGGCCAGCAGCAGGATCTGGCCGGTCTTCGAGCCGCTCCGCGAACGCGCGACGAACAGACCCGCCAGCACGCCGACGAGCACGGCAAGCCAGACCGATCGATGCTGCAGCGCCAGCACGCCACCGAGAGTCAGGGGCGCGATGAAGCGCGCGGCGGACGCGATGCGTCCGAGTGGCGCGAACAGCAGCCCCACGATGAACATCTGTCCCATGACCAATGCCTCGTGCGAACGCACGACGCGGATCGCGCCGTCGGCGTTGTAGTTGCCCTCCGGCGGCAGGAGATCCGGGATGGGCGTGTAATAGACGATCCAGCGATAGATGCAGATCCCGAGCAGCAGCACGACCAGCCAGAACATGAGATTGACCAGCTGGCGCACCCGCGCGGCATCCACGGGGAAGCTCACGGCGTAGCTGCCCGCCGCGATCGAATAGAAATAGGCGCGCGCCTGAACGCCCGCGCCGGAGCCGAAGCTCACGACGCCGGTACCCAGGCTGATGAGGAACGCCAGCAGGTAGAGCCCCCAGGCCCAGTGCCAGCGCGGGGTGTCGCGCGCCGTGAGCAGGCGCAAGAGCGCGATCACGGCGATGAACAACAACGCGAAGTCGGTGTAGTAGACCGTGATGCCCAGCTCCACGCCGCCCACCTGCATCCACAACGCCTCGATCGCGTACATCCCGGCGATCACGGCCATGCCCGCGCCCAGGTGCGAGTAGCACAGCACGCCCAGCGCAGGCAGCAGCAGGCCCAGCACGAGCGCCATGGCATAGGGCACGGCGTTGATGACGCTGAACAGGGCGGATTGCATGAGGTGCCTTGCGTTCAGCCGGCAGCGGCCGCGAGCGCCGGTGCCCCGGCACGCAAGAGGGTCGCAGGATTGCCGGCGACGATGCCGCGCGCAGGCACCGACCGCGTGACCACCGCCCCGGCGCCCACCACCGCGCCATCGCCGATGCGCACGCCCTTGAGGATCAGCGCGCGCGTCCCGATGAAGACATCGTCGCCGATGTGCACGGCGGCGCTCGCGATGTGGTCCCATCCGGTCTCGCGTCGCGCTGGGTCGAGCGCATGGAAATCGGTGTCCACGATCGCAACGTCCGCGCCGATCAGGCAGCGCTCGCCGATCGTCACCGAGACGGCGGCGCAGATGGAGCCGCCGCTGATGCCCGTGCCACGCCCGATCCGGATGACGGCGCCCGGCTGCAGGGTGCGCAGCACCACGGGATGGGCCACGCCGAGAGCGGTCCAGCGCGACTTCGAGCACAGCACCACGCCCTCGTCGATCACGATGCGCGAATCCGCGCATCGCGTGACGATGGGCACGCCCATCATGCGGGCTCCCGGCGACACTTCGACGCCCTGGGCGAGCAGGCGCCAGCGCCCCAGCAAGCCGCACGCGAGCTGCGCGAGGCGGTCCTCCGCGCGTGCCGGAAGCCTGCGCCAGTTCATGCGGTCACCTCGATCGGAGCGCGCGACTGCGAGAGCACGGCCGCATACTCGGCTTCGTACTGCCCCGCCACGGCCGCCGGGCTGAAGCAGTCGCGCACCCGCTCACGGCCCAGTGCTCCGAGCGTCCGCAGCGCCGCGGGGTCCTGAAGCAGCCGGCGCATGGCCTCGGCCATGTCTTCCGGGCGAGTCACGTCGACCAGCACACCAGCGCCGCCCACCACCCACGGCACCGCCCCGCTCGAGCTCCCCGCGACGACTGGCAGGCCCGTGGACATCGCCTCGGCCAGAACCGTGCCGAATGACTCCTCGAGTGCGGGATGCAACAGCAGGTCGCTGGCCGTCATCGCCTCGAGGAGGCGCGCGTGGCCGACGGGCCCGTTGAACACGACGCCGGGCGCCGAGCCAAGGTCGCGCCACGCGTTCCAGGCCGGGCCGCCCTCCTCCGACCCGCGTCCGAACAGGTGCAGTTGCACGTCCGCAACCTGCCGCTGCAGGAGCGCATGCGCACGCAGGCCAGCCAGCCCGTTCTTCCACGCGCTCCAGCCGTTGGACGCCATCAGCACGCGTGGTGCGCCCGCGCGCGCGCCCGCGTCGTCACGCGGAGGCCGCGCGGCCACGGGATTGGCGATCACGCGCACCGGCACGCGGCACAACGGTTGGATCTGTTCGGCCATGTAGGGCGACACCGAGGTCACGCGGCGCGCGAGGCGAAGTACGTGCCAGGCGATGCCGGCGCGCATCCAGCGGTAGGCGCCATGGCGCAGGTCGCGTGCGAAGCGCGCCACGCCCAGCGGCGAGTCGTGACAGGTGATCACGTGCGGCAGGCCGCTGGCAAGCGCGGCCCAGGCGAACTCGTAGGCCCAGTGGGCGTGGACGACGTCCGGGCGCGCTGCCGCGATAGCCTCGCGCAGGCCGGCGCGCTCGAACGCGTAGAAGTCCATCGCACGGCCAGGACGGCGGCCGTTGGGCGGCCAGGCGCGCGGGCGACACGGCCGGTAGTGCAGCTCGAACGCCCGCCCCCGCGCGACCACCCCCTCGCGCGTGCGCAGCGGCAGGTCGGTGGACAAGGTGAATGCCGACACGCGGTGGCCACGCCGCAGCAACTCGGCAATCAAGGTCGCCAGCAGCGGCGCGCCTTCGCTGCCGGCGGGCAGCTGCGACGACTTCGCGTCGAGCAACGGCAGCACGTCGCAGGTGGCGATGGGGCCGGCGATTCCGATGTGCATGTCAGGCCGCCCGCCGCAAGCGCGCGTCCGCGCCGCCATCGGCCCCGAACAGCCGCTCCTGCAGCGCGATCACCACGTCGCGGTAGACGTGCGTCGCGTTGAGGCGCTCGCGCGCGTACGCGGCGCCCGCCGCGCCGATGGCCAGCAGTTCCTCGCGCGGCTTGCTCAAGAGGAAGTCGGAGACGTCCAGCGCCTCCGCCGGGCTGTGCACGAAGTAGACGCCTTTCACACCCGGAAACAGGTGCTCGTAGCCCGGCTGGTAGTTGGTGATGTGCGGCACGCCGCTGGCCAGGCTGATGGGCAGGCGGTCGGACGAATACATCGAGACCTCGTCGAACTGGCCCCAGTTGACCGTAAGCCAAGATGATCGGATGGTGCGTTCCTGCGCATCGAACGGGATCGGCCCGCGGCAGTATGGCTCGCCCTTCCAGCCCTGCCCCGCGCCAAACACCGCATACCGGCCGCCGTATGCGTCATGGAAGGCTCGCGACAGCACCTTTCGCTTGCGTCCGCCCGGCATGAACAGGAACGGCACTCGCTTCAGGCACGTGAGGTTCGCGATCATGATCGCGTCGTATTCGCGGGTGGCCGGCGGCTCCCAGGCCTGCCCGAATCGTACGTCGTCGTAGGAATGCGGCGCCAGCATCACGCGTTGGGCACCGGCCTCGCGCACCAGGTCCGCCAGGTAGCCCAGGCCCACCACGATGGCCAGGTCGGTGGCCGCGAGCGCCGCCTTCATCGTGCGATCGAAGCGCTTGATGAAGCGCCCGTACGCGTCGGCCTCGTGCCAGACGAATCTGGGCCGCGACGCGACGCCCTTCAGGCGCAGGACGAAGGCCGTGTCGACCGGGTAGCTGCCGTTCAGGTGCTGGACGAAGATGACGTCGGGCTGGAAGGCCTCCACCGCCGCGAGCAGGTCTTCCAGCGCGCGCGCGTGGCTCGGCGCCTTCCTGTCTTCCACGAGATACGAGTACGCGCGGTACGCCGAGAACACACCCTCGGCGTGCAACAGGCCGAAGGCCTTCCGGGGCCCCACCTGGTCGCCCTCCATCGTCTCGTTGGGCAGGTAGAAGAATCGCAGCGGCTTCATGGGAAGGACTCGCGCGGATGAAGCCGAGCCATCGCGCGGGCATGCCAGCGCCGGACGGTCTCGAAGCGCTGGAGGGGCGCATAGTGCGGCCAGCGCAGCGCCAGCAGCAGCACGGTCCCGGCCAGCATGACGCCACCGCCCAGCGTCTCCAGCGGCAGCCGTGCCGCCAGCGGCAGGCCTGCCGCGGTGGTCGCGGAGAGCGTCGCGGAGACGCCGCTCCAGACGGCCGCGCCGGTGCCCACGAACACGCCCAGCAACTGCAGCAGGCGCTTCAAAGGGATGTCGAGCAGACGCCCGACCAGCGCAACGCCGAGCACGATCCGCAGCAGTTCGGCGAGCACCACGGCCGAGGCGACGCCCACCAATCCCCACGGTGCCAGTGCCACCACGAGCGCCAGCTTCAGCACCAGCATGAACGTCTGCAGGCGCAGCTTCGGACCGAGCGCGGCGAGGCTGTCCAGCGTGACGCCGCACGCCACGAACGCGAACGTCGACGGCACGCCGAACGCGATGACGGCGACCAGCGGCACGATGGCCGACCACTTGGGGCCCAGCAGCGCCGCGACGACGTCAGGCGCGCCGGCGGCGATGCCGCAGGCCAGCGCGCTGCTGAACACGCCGATGCCCAGCAACAGCATCTGGAAGCCGTCGGCGACGCGCGAGCGGTCGTGCTGCATGCCGGCTAGCGCGGGAAACAGCACCTTGTTGACAGCGCTCACGCCGAATTCGACGGGCAGGCTGGTGAGCGTGGACGCGCGGTTGTACAGACCCAGCGGCGACTTCCCTAACGCACGGCCCACCCACATGGTGTCGATGTTGCAGCCCAGGAATTCGACGAAGCCGATCAACGAGTAGCGCGATCCGAAGCGCCAGAGTTGCACGAAGCTCTCGCGCGGAACGGGCCAGGCCAGCGGATAGCGGAGCGCCAGGAATCCCAGCACGACGCCCAGCGCCTGCTGACTCAACGTGGCCGCCACCAGGCTCCACACGCCGAGGCCGGCGGCGGCACACGCAATGCCAACGCCACCGAAGCCTGCCACATACGCTGCGACCTCGATCACGTTGACCCGCTTGAAGCGTCCCTGGCGCCGCAGCAATGCGACGGGCAGGCTGCCCACCGGGCCGAGTATCAGCGACAGACCCAGGATGTCGATCAGCAGCGACAGCTCGGGCGCGCGGAAGCTCGCGGCGAACAGCGGTGCGGCCAGCGCCATCGTCGCGTACATCAGCATACCCAGCGCGAGCGCCATCAGCAGGGCCGCCGTGGTGTCGCGCGCGTCGAGCGCCGCGCGCTGGATCAACGCCTGCGCGAAGCCGAGCTGCGCGAAATAGCCGGCGAAGCGCAGCGCGATGCCGGCCATCGCGATCAGGCCGAACGCCGCTGGATCAAGCAGCCGTGCCAGCACCGCCATGAACAGGATCTGGCACGCCGCCGACACGGCCGTCGCCAACGTGGACCAGCCCAGGCCCGAGAGGATCTGCTGCCCGTTCATGGCCATCGCTCAGGCCTCGCCCAGCACGCGGCGGCGGAATTCGGGAGACAACGCCGCCAGCATCTGGCGCAGGAAGGCGTCCTGCTTGCCGAAGGCCTGCGCCTCGTCGTCGTCGATCGACGAGACCCGCACCAGAAGCCCGTCCGGAACGTGGCCGGTCAGCCCGTATTTCATCAAGGCGAGCCGATGTCCGTAGCCGAAGGACGCCACGCTGCGGCCGATGACGAGCCAGTAGGTGATGGGCTCGTTGCGGTTGCCGGCACCCGCCACCAGGCGCTTGACCGGCAGGCTGGTGCTGCCCAGGCCCAGCGCGGCCTCGCGCGTCTCGCGACGAAGTGCGAGGCCCTGCGCCGGGTAGCAGATCTCCGGACGATGCAGGTCCATGCCCTGGTTGCGCCGGCCGCCATAGGCCACCGACAGCATCACGCGGTAGGCGTTCCGGTCGGCGTAGGTCCTCGACAGTGTCTGGTCGTAGGTCTCGGCGATCGTCTTGCGCACGTCCGCCGGCGGTTCGATCGGGATCACCGTCGGATCGAGCGACCAATCGCCGAACGCGAGCGGGAACAGGCTGTCCAGCGAGCGCGTGTCGGTCATCTCGTCGACGCCGGCACGCGGCACCATCGCGATGGCCGCAGCGCTGGCGGCCAGGGCGCCGCCGAGCAACACGAGCGCCTTGCGGCGTTGTGCCTTCATACGACCGCCCGTCGCCGCAGCAAGAGCCCGATGAGCCGGTCGGCCGGCACGATGAGTGACAGCGCCACGCAGAACAGCAGCACCCCTGCGAAGCCGTGCAGGAAACCGCGGCCCGCAGCGTCGCCCAGATGGTAGGTGACAAGCACCAGCACGATCACGCGCACCACGTTCGCGCAGAACGCGATCGGCACCAGCAAGACCGACAGCGCCACGCTGTGCACGCGTGACGCGTGGCGCACCAGGCCGAGGTACAGGATGCCCACGGCCTCGAGCGAGAACATCGACGTCAGGCCGGCGCAGGCATCCGCCACAAGGATCAGGTAGGGCCCGACGTTCAGGATCACGCCGGTGCGGCTGATTGGATACCCCGCCGCGTACAGCAGTTCCGAGGCGACCAAGGAGACCCCGGCCTTCAACGGCGCGGTGAGCGCTGACACCAGCGGCCCTGGCAAGGGCACCATGAACACCAGGAAGGCGATCGGGAACAGCGCGATGCGCAGCCCGGGCCAACCCTTGAACACCAGCAAGACGCCGGAGAACACGATCAGTTGCGAGCCGACCTCGAGAAGCCAGATCGATTGCGATCGTCCGATGGCGTAGGCCAGCAGTCCGAGCACGGCCACTGCCCCGCCCTGGACGCTGAGCGGCCGGGCCGGCGCCGCCGCGAGCGCGTCGCGTCGCTCGTAAAGCAACCACGCACTGGCCGCGAGCATGAGCGGCCCCTGGCTCTGATCGCTGCTCTGCCAGATCGTATTCGCCAGGCTCCAGTACGTGGGCAGGTACAGGAGAGCCAGCGCGGCCGCCACCAGGCCAAGCACCACGCGATCCACCCCAGCGGGCAGAAAGGCCGCGCCTCGCGTGCGCGAAGGAGTGACGGAGGTCCCGGCGCTGGCCATGTCAGTGCTCGTTGAGGACGAAGCCGAGCGACAGCGTGGTGGTGTCGCGCAGCGAGGCCACCAGCTCGATCATCGAGGCCATGCACGTCTGGCCCGCACGTGCCACCGAGACGAAGGCGCCACTGCGCGCCGCGATCACGCCCGCGTCCGCGCCCACGATGGCCGACGGGGAGTCGATGATGACGTGGTCGAACTTGCCCAGCAGCTCCTTGATCAGGAGACCGAAGGCGGGCGATTCCAGCAGTTCCAGAGGATTCGGGGGCGCCACGCCTACCGGCAGCACGAACAGGCTCGGCAGGTCGGCCACCGGCGCGAGCACGCGGGCGGACAGGCGACCTGCCAGGATGCTGCTGAGGCCGCGCGAGTTGTCGAGGCCGAACAGCTTGTGCAGGCGCGGCGAACGCATGTCGCCATCGATCAGCAACGTGCGCCTGCCGAGCTGGCTGAACGCGATGGCCAGGTTGGCGGCGAAGAACGTCTTGCCGTCACCGCTGTCGGCGCTCACCACGGCGAGCGCGCGGCGTTGCGTGTCGTGCTCGGAGCGCCGGATCAGCTGGCTGCGGATGCTGCGGAACGTCTCCGACACGCTCGAGAACGGCGTGGTGGCGGTCACCAGCTCCGCGTCGAAGCGCTCGCGGCTGTCGAGCGCGTAGGGATAGTGGAACTGGCGGCTGAGGGCCCACATCACGTCGTGGCTGTCCACCATCTTCAGCGCGATCGCCGACTCGCCGAACAGCATGCCGTGCTCGCGCTGGTGCGCCAGGATGGCCTCGATCTGGTCGGCCTCGAGTCGATGGGTCTCGCGGAAGATCTCGCCGATGGGAACCTCGCGCACGACGGACTCGGCCCCGTCCATGGCGGCCGCTGCAGGCAACGCCGCAGGAACGGCGGGCTCGGGCGGCACATTGCTGGCGGGGAGCGCCGGCGGGGCGTACGCGGTATTCTTCGACGCCATCTCGCGACGGCCGAACAGGCGACCGCCGGGCTTGCGCGCCAGGATGCCCAGCAATGGCGTGTCGAGAGCCAATATCACGTCGGCGGCGGAGCGCACGCGACGATCGAACAGCTCCAGGAGCATCGCCACGCCCACCGCCAGCAACGTGCCGGCGAAGAGGGCCAGCAGCATGTTCAGGGTCGTGCGCGGCGACGACGGCTTGATCGGCTCGGACGCGGGGTTGAGCACGTACAGGTTGGTCTGCGTCGTGTGGCTTTCGAGCTCGGTCTGGTTCGCGCGCACGCTGATGCTGTCGTAGGCGCGCTGGGCCGACTCGACGTCGGCCACCAGCACCGCGATCTGGTCGTGCGCCTCCTTCAGTCGCAACACCTTCTTGCGCTGGGCCTCGATCGTGGCCTTCATCTGCGCGATGCGACCGTCGTTGATGGTGTTGCTCACCGCGACACCGCCGCTGATGCGAGCGGTCTCCTGGTCGATCCGCGAGCGGGACTCGGCGATGTTGGCCTTCAACCCGGCAATGGCGGGATTGTTCTCGCCCAGCCGCTGGCTCGCCTCCTTCAACGACGACTCCTGGCGCGACAGGTCCACCTTCAGGCCGATGATCAGCGGGCTGGTGATCACGTCCTGGATCTGGCCGGGCGAGTTGCGGGCCTGCGCCTCGCGGCCGGAGGTTTCGGCGCCCAGGCCCTGCAGCACCACCAGCTCGCTCGCGAGCTGGTTCAGCCGTGAGTTCTCGAGGTCGAGCCGGTCGTCCGTGCCCACGATGCCCGTGTCGCGCTGGTAGGCCGTGAGCTTCGCGTGGGCCTGCTCGACCTTCGCGCGCAGCTGCGCCTCGCGCTCATCGAAGAACTTTCCGTACTGCCGCGCCGGGTCCACGCGTAGCTCCAGGCTGACGTCGATGTAGGCCTGCGCGTAGGCGTTGGCGAGCGCGGTCGCGAACTTCGGGTCGGGCGACTTGTAGTTGATCGCGATGACGCTGGAGTCGCGCGACGGCTTCACGTCGAGGCTCTTGCGCAGCACGTCGGCCAGCCACGTCTCGAAGTTGCCCTGCCCCTCGGTGGCCTGACGCCACTGCTCGCGCATCTGCACCGACTCGTTGAGCTTGAGCATGCGCACCACCTGTTGGGACACGCGATCGCTCTGGATCATGTCGACCTGGGTGGCCATGTACGCGGGCGAGCTCAGCCCCGGATAGATGATGCCCGCGATCGGATCCGGCGACTTGACGTCCACCAGCACCGCCACGGTGGACAGGTAGCTGCGCGGCCAAACGGCGTTGACGATGCCCGTGCCGACCACCACCAGGCCGAGCACCAGCAACATGGCTTTCCAGCGGGCGCGAAGGATCGAGAAGAACTGGACGAGTGTCATGGAATGTCGAGCCGAGGTTGTCGCGCGAGGCGCCGCGGATGCAACGCCGTTCAGTGGGAGGAACCGCTAGTTGAGGCTGCCGGAGGCGGCCGCCGAAGCCGCGCCGACAACCGTCGACGCCGCCCCGGCCGGCGCGCTGGCGGCCAGGTCCGTGTACTTTCCGAAGTACGCGACCTTGGCCGTTGCGTGCAGCGATGCGAGCTCCTTCTGGATGGCTTGGCGCTTGCTCTGGGTGCCCAGGTACGCCAGGATCGCCGGCCGCGCCTTGTCCTCGGCGACCGGGCTTTCCTGGGCCGCGAGCAGCATGAGGATGCGCAGGCCGTCGCCGTTCGAAACGATCACGCCCTGGCCCACCTTCAGCTGCGCAACGCGCGCGAGCAGCGCCTGCGGCACGTTCTCGGCCGGCAGCGTGGTCTGCGTCGAGTGCACCGGGATCTGGCGAGTCTTCAGGTAGTCGGCGATCTCCGGCGCGGACTTCAGCTGCGTGAGGTCGGCCTCCATCTTCTTGATCTGTGCCGCGGGCGCGTCCACCGTCAGCTCCTGGAACGTGTAGATGCGCCGCTGGCTGAACAGCGCCGGATTGGCGTCGAAGTAGGCCTGGATGTCCTTGTCCGCCGGCTTGCCCGCGCCGTCGGCGATACGGCTGACATAGGCGTTGACGATCAGTTCGCGCTTCATCGCCTCGATGTTCTGCATCACGCGCTCGTCGCGATCGAGCTTCAGGTCGTGCGCCTTCTGCAGCACGATCGCCTGTTCGACCAGCCCCGACACGGCCTGGCGACTCGCGCCTTCGACCTGCTCCGGCTTGAGGTTGGCCTGGCGTTCGAGCGCATGGTTGACCTGCGTCTCGGTGATCTCGTCGCCGCCGACCGTGGCCACCACCTGCGAGTCGCCGGTGCCTGCGCCGCCGCAGGCCACCAGAGTGGCCGTGCAACACGCCGTCAGCGCGCCAACGAGCTTGCGCGGCATCGCTGCGTGGAAGCCGATCGTCATGTGGGAACCCCTCTCGGCGTGGACGCCGTCCATCTTGTTGAGCGATGCACCATCGCGGCGCCGCTGCGTCAATGCGGCCTGCCATGGTTCGGGTGGCGCAGCACCCGTCAAGGTTTCGCAGTCTAGGTAGGAGGTATGACAATTCAATGGGCTCGCGCGACGGTTGGCGCTGCTGAGAAGCCTGTGCGAAGACCGGATCGCGGGAGCATTTCGAGCTCCCTGCACTCGCACGTCTCGGCGAGCACGCGTCCGTCGGGAACGGCGTGCGAGATAGGCCGTTCGGACTACACAGGTCGTCGCGAGGGAGCGTTGGTCTCAACGGACTACTCAACAAGGGGTCGGCCTGCGATCCGCAGGTCACACGCCGCCGATATCGTTTCCTCACCAAATCGGGGGAGCCCGGACGCCACGCTGCCGCAGCGACCGGCGCCGGCCCCACCGATCAAGAGGAGACCGATCCAATGCTTTCGATCAATGACGCCCCGCTGCTGTCGGTGGCCGGCGACGTCCGCTTCGATGTCGTCGTCGGCGACGCCGTGCGCCGCCGGATCAAGCCGTTGCGCATCTGGTCGCGCCAGCTGCGCCACGGCATCGGGCTGCGCGGACCGGCACATGCGCTGCTTGCGGATTCGCACGGCGTGTGGGCCTGGATGCCCGGCGATCGATACGCGGTGGCCACGCGCCATGCCTGCGTGCGCGAGTGGATGCGGACGCACGCAGGCGCGGACGTGCGCCTGTGGGTCTCGGCCGACCTGACCCAGAGCATCGAGGATCTCGCAGCCTTGACGCCGCATGGCGATGCAGCGCTGCGCTCGCAGGCGCGGCAGGCCTTTGTCGATCGCCATGGCGACGCCGCCGCCGCCTGGCCGCTGGCCGTGTGGGAGAACCCCGTGGCGCGCGGCGTGGTGGCCCTGGCCGGCATCGACCTGGACGCGCTGCGCCGCCACGCCGCACAGAGCGACGTGCGCATCCGTTCGGTGGAACCCTGGTGGCACCACGCCGCGCTCGAGGCCAGGCGTTGCGTGCCGCAACTGCACAAGGCACCGATCGGCAGCATCTGCGTGGTCGAGGGCCGCGCCGCGGCATGGATCACGTTGTCGCAAGGCGTGATGAGCCATGTGCGCCGCTGCGTGCTCGAGGACGCCAACGTCGCCTCGCTGCGTGCAACGATGGTGCGCATGGGGGCCGACCGCAAGCTCGACGATGCCCTCACCGTCATCCTGGGACACGGCCTGACCGACGGCGGCGTCACGAGCTCGCTGCGCGCGCTGGTGCTGGGCCGGCTGGACGGCGCGCAGCCTCCGCAATGGCTGCGTCCGAGCACCCAGGTCGAAGTGCATTGAGCCGCGCGCCGGGCCGAGCGGTACTGATCGCCCGACGGCCCAGGTGCGGTACAGCGCACGCGCTTGACCGCGTGCGCGGAACTGGCTGCGGAATCCAGACAATTTCCAAGGCAGACAGGCTCAAGTTCTCGCGAATTCGCACGAGAACAAGGCAGGCCCGTGCGTTGCGCGCGCCTGCCGTTTCCGCCAGGCATCTCGTGCGGCGATTCGTTCGACCGCGTCGATGCCCTCCTCTCCGAAGCCATGCACGTCGCTGCGTGCTGTCTCCGCCCTGCTGCTGTGCGCCTGTCTCGCCGCGTGCGGCGGCGGCGGCGGCGACACGGCCCCTCTCGCATCCGCGCCCGCGCAGAGCGGCGGTGCGAGCAGTCCTGGCAACGTCGGCCAGGGCGCGAGCGGCGCGGCCGGTTCCGCCAGCGGCGCGCCGGGCAATGGTTCGTCCGTGGGCATCTCGGATGCGGTGGGCACCGTGCGCGCACTGAGCGTCAGCGCCATGCTGGCGCTGGGCCTGCCCGTGACACCTCAGGTGGCGCCGCCGCTCGCGGTTGCGGCGACGCGCGTGTTCCACGTCGACAGCACGCTGGGTACCGACACCAACGACGGCCTGTCCGCGACCGCCGCCAACGGCAGCGGGCCGTGGCGTTCGCTCGGCCGTCTGGCGACGGCCGGCCTGGCAGCGGGCGACCGCATCGAACTCGCCTGCGGCGGCGTATGGCACGAGACATTGCGACTCGCATCGGACGGCGCCGCCGGCACGCCCATCGTCGTCACGCAGCCCGCGACTGGCTGCACTGCGTTGCCCAGCATCGACGGCAGCATCACTCTGGCGCCGTCCGCCTGGTCGGCGTACCAGGGCCACATCTGGCGCGCGCCGCTCGCCGCCAGTCCCTTGCAACTGTTCGCCACGACCGGCAACTTCACGGTGGCGCACTTCCCGAACAACGCCGACGTCGTGGCTGACCCCGGTTCGCCCTACCTGGCCCTGGCCGCAGACAGCAGCGGTGCCGTGCTCACCACCGGCGGCGACCTCGAGCTGCCCGCCGGCGCCACGCTGGACGCCACGACGCGCGTGCACCTGCGCACCAATGCGTGGTTGCTGGAGGAGTCGAACGTCGCCGCGTTCGACGGTACGCACATCACGCTCGCGAAGGCGCCGACGTACACCGTGCGCAGCGGCTGGGGCTATTTCCTCACGGGCCAGCTCTGGATGCTGCGCGCCGCGGGCCAGTGGTGGTACGACCCCGCCGCGCAGCAGCTCTACGCGTGGATGCCCGATTCCGCCGCGCCGACCGCGCCCGTGGGCCTGAGCACCCTGCCCGTCGGCATCGACCTGCAGGGCCGCAGCCACGTGGTGATCGACGGCATCGCCGTCCACGGCACGGGCCTGGGCGTGGATGCCCGCGCCACCACCGACGTCACGCTACGCAACATGCTGGTGGAAGACATCGCGGACATCGGCATCGACGTCGCCGGCAGCAATCACGATATCGTGGAGAACAACGGCATCGCCCGCACGGGCACCGACGCGATCACGGGCTGGGGTGGCGCGATGGATCCGCTGCTCGCCGACTCGGCGGGGCTCACCGCGCGCGACAACGTGATCCGCGACAGCGGAGTGCGGCTGGACGGCGACCACGTGACGAGTCTTCCCCGCCGTTCACTGGCGGCGCTGTTCATCGGCATCAACTCGAGCGCGACCGGCAACATCATCGTCAACGCGGGCTACCACGGCATCGTCACCCAGCCCGGCGCGACGGTGACCAACAACTTCGTCTATGGCGCGTGCAGCGTGCAGGACGACTGCGGCGGGATCTACACGGGTCGCGTGAACAACGGCGCGCAGATCGTCGGAAACACCGTGATCCACTCGCGCGGATCGCTGTTCGGGCAGCCCACGGGCGCTCGCAACACCTCGGCGCAGGGGATCTACATCGACGACCTCGGCTCGGACGTGCTGATCCGTTCCAACACGGTCGTCGATACCGACTACGGTATCCAGCTGCACAACACGGCGCGCAACTCCCTGCAGTCGAATCGGCTGTTCGCCAACCGGCGTGCCCAGATCTGGATGCAGGAGGACTCCAACAGTGTCACCACCAACGGCGACATGACCGGCAACGTCGTCAACGGCAACCAGGTCGCGCCCGTCGCGCCGACATCGGTGGGCCTGCTGCTCACCTCGAGCTTCGCGAACACCGCCGCCTTCGGCACGTTCACGTCCAACCGGTTCTACGACCGCATCTCGGCGACGGTGGCAGCAAACAGCGCGACGCAGGGCAGCCAGGCGCTCGGCTTCGGCGCCTGGAGCGGCTCGACCGGCGACGGCTCGGCCCAGCCCGTCGATGCCCAGGGCATGGCCGTCAGCAGCGGCGGCTACGCGGCCTACGTACCCACGGGCGGCAACATCGTTCCCAATGGATCCCTGCAGGGCGACAACACCGGCTGGAACATCTGGAACGAGTCGGCGCCGGCCGGACAGATGACGCGCATCTACTGTCCGGCCGGTACCTGCCTGCAGTTCGCCGCCGGCAGCTCGTCGGGCATCCTGTCTTCGCCCGGCTTCGCGCTTCGACAAGGCGCCTGGTACCGCATCACCGTGGACGTTGCGATGCCCGCCGACGGGACAACGGTGCCGCTGGTCGTGCGCCGGGGCTCGGACGACTATGCGACGCTCAGCGATCGCGACCTGTCGTTCAAGGCCGATCACGCATGGAGCCGGCACAGCGCCGTCTTCCAGGCGACCCAGACGGTGGCCGGCGCGGGAGCGCGTGTCGACTTCGACCGGATCTGGAGCGGCCAGAGCGTGCAGGTGAGCCACCTGGAAATCGTCGAGATCAACCCGGATGCGACCGCGCAGATGTCCAGCGTGGTGGTCAACGCGGCCGCGACGCCACTGAACGCCGGTTGCCCGATGGCGGCGTCCCATCCGGCGCTGTGCTCGCAGTTGTTCGACCTCGCCACGTCTCGTCTGGTGACCTTTCCGCTGACGGTGCCGCCGCGTTCGTCCGTGATCCTCTACGTCCAGAATCCGGCGCTGGTCGACAGCGACGGCGACGGCATTCCCGACTCGCAGGATGCCTGTGCCGACACTCCCCGGGGTGCGCCGGTGGACGCGACCGGCTGTCCGCTGACGTCGGGCTGACAGCCCCAGGCGCGGCCAGACTTGCAGCGGTTGCGGCAGCGGCCGCCCTGGTAAACTTGCGCCATGCTGAAGCAGCAACCTGGCGTGCTGACACAGCGGCAGATCGACCTCCTCAACGTCGCCCGGCTGGTCGGGTCCGACCTGCCGAACCACGCACTTCGGTTCCTCGACGCCCACGACGTGGCCCGGCTCCAGGAACTGGGCCTGCTGGAGGACGTGAGCCCGCGAGTCATACGCCTCACGCCTCTAGCCGAATCGCACCTGCGTGCCCACGGCCTCGAGCCAGTGCCGTGGGATCGGTCGCGCGGCGAAACCCGACCAGGTTCATAGCGAGCTCGCCTGGCGTCATACCTGACATGTGAAGCGTGTCAGTCCACGTCTGGCAGGGCCTGCCGCACGGTTTTCTGTCGGGCGTCGGCAAGCTGACGGCGGAGGATCAGGCCCTGGCGGACATCGGCACGTTCATCGCGGAGCGACTGCAACAGGCTGCCTGACCCGGTCAGACATCCTTTCCCGCCGCATCCAGTCTGCCGGCGGCGGTCTTCCTGTGGCCCGAGGCCGCGTGCAGCCGGCCGGCCCGACCCAGGCCGAACGGCGGCATGTTGACGTACACGTTCTCGTAGCTTCCCGCGCTCGCAGAATACGTCTCGTGCCAGATTCCGACCGATCCATCCGTTCCGATCGACTTGTTGAAGGCCTGCCATGCGGGCAGGTGCGCCGCGGCGCGCGACGTCGCGTAGGCCATGAGCTGCTCCATCGACCGCCAGTACTGCACCATGATGGTCGTGCGCGCGAACCACATCTCGGCATGGATCAGACCGAGCGCCGGCTGTCGATGGAGCTCGACGAGCATGCGAGGCATCGCGCGGATCACCGGAAGCCACTTGTGAACCTTCAGGGGTGCATTGATGCGCATGCCGATCATGAAGACGACGAAGTCGCCTTCCAGGTCGGCGGTCATCCGCTCGGATCGAATCATGGCATTTGCCTGGAGGTCATGGAAGCCTTCGACTCCATGCGTTGTGCAGGGGCCGACAACCGATCCTGAAGCAATGCCCACACGGCAGCCCCGCTGACACACAAGGTCCGAACCAGGTGCGAGATCTGCAGTTGCTGGAAGGCCGCATCGCTGAAGCCTTGTTCCTGCATGTCGCCCTGCGCTCCGGCGGCCCATGGGGTCGACGCCAGGGACAGCATCCACAGGGTGGCGATGCCCCAGGTCGCGCGACGCGAGAAACGGCCCGGGGCGACCCACGGTCCGAGCGCGGCAAACAGGGCGCCGGCGCCAAAGGGGAGCACCACGATCGGCAGGCGCGTCGTGTAGCCCCGGGTGAACGCCTGGAACGCCGTGTTGCCGACGGCCGCCATGTCGACATGGATCCGGTAGACGTTGAAGTACAGCAACCAGCCGACGCCAACGGAGGACCAGACCAACGCAAGGTGAACCGCCTGGATCGCCCCAGCCGCGCGGCCGGTGACCAGAGACGGGGGCGGTCGGCGCGTGATGCCCGCGGTGAGCAGCGCGCCGGCGTAGAGAAGTACCGAAGCCCCGAGCATGGCCAGGAAAAAAAGGAAGTAGACAGGCATTGCAAGGTTCCTTTTCAGGGATGTGATGAGCCGGTGTCAGCCCTCAGGAATGACTCCTGACGACAAGAACGCAATCCGGGAGCCAATCCGGACAAGGCCGTCGCAAAGAACGCGATGTCAGGGCTCCGCCACACCCGACGAATCGACAAGACACGGGGGCATTCGGCCACGAACATCGACATGACCGTTCGTTGCCGCTGCGTCTCAATCATTCCACCTGTGCCCATGCCCCTGCTGAACACGCCCTCAGGTCTTGCCAGGACCACCCTCTCGATCATCACCCTGGCGCTCGGCGCGCTGGTCTCCTTGGCACGAGCTACGAACTCGCGCCGCGGTGAGAACGCCTACAATTGCGCCGGCCACGGCAATCGCTGCGGCATCGACATTCAGACATAAAGCACTCGAAAACTCATGGCAACTGCAAAGAAGACCCCCGCCCCCGTCGTCAAGAAGGCCGTCAAGGCTGCTGCGCCGGCCAAGACCATCAAGGCCAAGGCCGCTGCTCCCGCAAAGAGCGCCAAGCCCGCCGTGAAGGCTGCTCCGGCCAAGGCCGCGAAGGCCGTCAAGGCCGCACCGGCGAAAGCCGCCAAGGCTGCTCCGGCCGCCCTGAAGCCGCTGAAGACCGCGTTCAACAAGTCCAGCCTCGCGGCCCACGTGGCCGATCAATCGGGCGTCGACGCGAAGTCGGTCAAGTCCGTGCTGGCCGCCCTCGAAGGCGCGATGCTGATGTCCGTCAACAAGAAGGGCCTCGGCTCCTTCACGCTGCCGGGCCTGCTCAAGGTCGTCGTGCAGAACGTGCCGGCCAAGAAGAAGCGCATGGGCAAGGACCCGTTCACTGGCGTCGAGCGCATGTTCGCCGCGAAGCCCGCTTCGGTGAAGATCAAGACGCGCGCGCTGAAGAAGCTGAAGGACGCCGCGCTGTAAAGCGCCGCTACCCGAAGGCGCCGCAACGCCTTCCAAATGGCGAAGGGCCGCAAATGCGGCCCTTTTCTTTTGAAGCGCGAAATCGTCAAGGCTTGCGGTCGCCGAACATGCCGTCGATGCTGATGAACTCGGTCATGCTGTCGGAGAAGTCCTTCAGCGCGCCCGGCGCCATGGTGGCGGCGAGTTGCTCGGTGCGCGCGTCGGGCTGCGAGTGACCGGCTTGCGAGTGGCGGTCGCCGTGGCGGCGGCGCAGCACCTGCTCCACGCGACGGCGCAGCAGCACCAGGCCCGGGCCGTAGCCGTCGAGGTCGAACGCGTCGAGCGCCTGGGCCGCGTGGCGCAGCACCGCGGCGGGCACGTCGTCGATGCCGTGTTCGCCGTTCTTCATCAGCGCGCGCTCAAGCAGCGCCAACGACGGCAGGCGCGGATGGTGGCCCACCTGGCCGCCCAGCATGGCGCGCAGGTTGGCGCACACCTCGGTGACCTCGCCGGCGGTCATCGACGGCAGTTCGTCGGAGCGGCGGCGGCGCGGTGCAGCGTCGCCCGCACGGCGGGTGCCGGCCGCGCGCTTGGGCGGGCCGAACACGAAATGCCAGTCGTATCCGCGGCGCTCGAGGCGGATGGGCTGCGTGAGCAGCGTGCGAAGGCGCAGCAGGACGCCGGCCGATGCGGGGCGGGAGGTATTGCTCGAAGCCATGCGGGAGGGGAGCATGCTGAGAGTGGGGGTGAGCTGTGTCATGAAGACCAGTTGCAACGAGACGACATCGAGGGCGGCGGTGGGGCGTGAAGATTGCCTCCCTCGGTTCATCGTCATTCTCGCGTCTGGGTGAACCCGTCGCGGTCACGAAATTGCAAGGCATCGTTACGGCCGAGGTGGGCATCCCCGGTTTACGGTACGCGGTATCGTCAGAAGATACCAGGGAGGCCGACTCGCGGCACGTGGCGCGAGTCGGTTCCCCCTGAGGCCGAGCTGCGCCATGCTGCCCTCTTGCCCTCTTGCCCTCTTGCCCTCTTGCCCACTTCCAGGCCTCGCCCATGAATCGACTCTGTTTCCCGACACGCCGCCTCGGCGCCATTGCCGCGCTGTGCGGCGCCACCCTTTGCACCAACGCGTTCGCCCAGGCCCGCAAACACGCCGCCGACGACCAGCCTGCGCCGGCGCTCGCCACCGAGCCGGTGGCCGAGCTGGCCCGGTCGCTGCAGGTGGGCGACATCGTGTTCACGCGCATCGGCGCCTACCCGTTCCGCAAGGTGGCCGAGGCCACCGGCACCTGGACGAACCACGTGGGCATCGTGCTGGACGTGTCCGGCCACGAGCCGGTGATCGGCGAGAGCCGTTTTCCGTTCTCCGGCTCGACCACGCTCACGCGCTTCGTCGCGCGCTCGGCGGGCAGCCGCGTGGTGGTGATGCGCCTGCCCGAACCGTTGACCGCGGCGCAGCAGGCCGCCATCGTCGCCGCGGCCGAGGAGCGCAGGAACGTGTTCTACGACACCGGCTTCGACGCCCACTCGCACCGCCAGTTCTGCTCGCGCTACGTGCGCGAGGTGCTGCTGGAAGGCGCAGGCGTGGAGGTGGGCAAGGTGGAATCGTTCCAGCAGCTGCTGGCCACCGCCCCGCAGGCCGACGTCGGGTTCTGGCGCGCCTGGTATTTCGGCAACATCCCGTGGAAGCGCGAGACGGTGACGCCGGCCAGCCTGTTGCACACGCCGAGGCTGACGACGGTGTTCGACGGCGTGGCGAGCTGAGAAGTGCGGACTCCACCCGCGAGGTGATCGATCCGGCGCGGACGATTGCGGCGATACTTGGAAGCCCTGTCGGGGCCGCCACACGCGGCCTTCGACGAGTCCGCATTCGCATCCGCGCCCATCGCGCGCCTCGTCCCCATGGAACTCCCCGGCAAGCTCTTCGTCGTCGCCGCCCCTAGCGGCGCCGGCAAATCCACCCTCGTCAAGGCGCTGCTGCAGCACGAGCCGCACCTGGCCGTGTCGGTGTCGCACACCACGCGCGCGCCGCGCGGGCAGGAGCGCGACGGCGTGGAGTACCACTTCACCACCGTCGAGCAGTTCCAGCAGATGGTGGGCGGGGGGCAGTTCTTCGAGCACGCGCACGTGCACGGCAACTGGTACGGCACCTCGCGCAAGAGCGTCGAGACGCTGCTGGCCGCCAGCGAGGACGTGGTGCTCGAGATCGACTGGCAGGGCGCGCTGCAGATCCGCACGCTGTTTCCCGCCGCGCTGCTGGTGTTCATCCTGCCGCCCAGCTGGGACGAGCTGGCGCAGCGCCTGCGCGGCCGCGGCGAGGACGCGGCCGAGGTCATCGCCCAGCGCCTGGCCAACGCCCGCCACGAGGTGGCGCAGGCCGGCAGCTTCGACTTTGTTATAATCAATGGTTGTCTCGACAAGGCCCTGGCGGAACTCCGCGCCGTGGTTCGCGAACAGCCCGAAACCCTGCGTTTCGCGGCCCAGCACGCCAACCACCCCCAGACCTTCGCAGCGCTGAACCTGGCCTGACCGGGCCGCTTCTCGAGAGACCCGCTTTCATCGCCAGCGCTTGTCAACGCGTTGTTCTCTTCCCCAGCCTAGGAAACCTCATGGCCCGCATCACCGTTGAAGACTGCCTGGAAAAGATCCCCAACCGCTTCCAGCTCGTGCTCGCCGCCACGTACCGTGCGCGCATGCTGAGCCAGGGCCACACGCCCAAGATCGAATCCAAGAACAAGCACGGTGTGACCGCCCTGCGCGAGATCGCCGCCGGCGAAATCGGCAAGGAAAGGCTGCGCAAGGTTCCGACCTGATCGCGCTGCGAATCTCTCGCACATGAAAAGGCCCGCGTCGAAAGATGCGGGCCTTTTGCTTTGGGGGCGTCCTTGCTTGCGATCGGGGTCAGGCATTGCCTGCGGGTACGCAGGGGATGCCAGACCCCTTTGGCCGACCCCTTGGTTACCAGCCGACGGTGACCGTGGCGACCGTTGGCGCCGCGGTGTGCAGCGACGAGCTGAACCCGCCCACGTCGTCGTACGCGAAGCCGTACGACAGCCCGTTCAGGCTGTGGTCGTGCCAGAACTTCGAGTACGAGTTCGCCGGCGACACGTAGAAGTAGCTGGGCGTGGACCAGTGCGCCGGATCCTCGACGATATGGCGGTTGATGGCCGCGCACAACTGGGCCTCGATCTGCAGCTGCTTGTCGTAGCCCGCGGTGCCCGGCGTCTGGCCGGTGGCGTCGTTGAGCACGCCCGAGCCCAGCAGCGCCTCGGCCGTGGTGGGCGCGCGCTGGATCGTGTAGGTGCCCTGTGCGTCGGTGAACTGGAACTTGCCGCCCACCACCTTGCCGGTGAAGGTGCCCTGCTGGTCGGTGAACACCAGCGACTGCGATGCGTACTTCGTCCACAGGCCCTGGATGTAGCTGTCCAGGTAGGTGGCGTTGGCGCCCCCCGCGTTGAACGAGGCATGCGCCGGCGCGATGATGCGGTACGGCGAGTATGGCGTCTGCGCCAGGCCCTGGAACTGCGCGGGCACGGACGAGGCCCAGGCCGAGAACAGCGAGGCGCGCGTGGCGGTCTCGCCCACGGTCTGGTCGAAGCCGCCCAGGCCCTGCAGGCGCAGCGTCACGGGGAAGCCGAACTGGTCGACGCGCGTGGTGTTGCCGAAGAAGCCCGTGTCGGGAACGATGGCCATCTCCATGAAGTCGAACGTCACGTCGATGTTGGGATCGGCCGGGTTCTCGATGTTGGCGCCGGCGTAGCCGATGTTGCCGTTCACGTCCGAGTTGACGCGGATGTACATCGGCCCGCCCACGCTCAGCATCAGGCGCGCCGAGTTGATCGGCGGGATGGTGACCGAGCCGGCCTGCGCGATCGTGTGGAAGTAGTTGGTGTACGTGACGCCGTTCTTGGTGAGCGCGCCGTTGTCGTTGACGCTCATCGGCACGAGCTGCCCCGCGGCGTTGACGTAGACGAACTTGCCGGTCGTCCAGTCCTTGCCGATGATGGCCCAGTACACATGCGCGTTGTCGTAGGCGTTGTGCGTGCCGTTGACGATGTTGAACGTGGTCTGCTTGTTCCACGTGCCGGTGGCCGCGGCCGAGATCTTGTACGACGAGGTGGTGTCGTTGAAGTTGACGCTGCCCAGGTTGGGCGTGTCGGCCGTCAGCGTGGTGGTGCCGCCGCCGTAGTTGATGTCACCGTAGAGCACCACCTGCGTGCCGGGCGACACCTTCACCGACGAGATGACGTCGTTCCACGCCGTGCCCACCCAGGCGCTGCTGGCGCTGGTGCACATCGAGGTGCCGCCGTAGTTGGCGTCGGTGAAGAAGCACGCCTGCCCCGCCGTGGGGGTCGGCGACGTCGGCGTGGTGGCCGCGCCCACGGTGTAGGTGAACTGGCTCGAGTCGTACGCCGGGGCGCCCTTGTTGTAGGTGAAGCTGTAGCTGATCGTGTTGCCGGCTGAAACCGCTTGCAGGACCGGCTGGGTCTCCTTGCCGGTGGAGGCGTCGCGGGCCATCCGCAGGTTCTGCAGGGCCCCACCGTTGACGGCGTAGTGCACGTCGGTCCAGGTCGTCGTGGTGGAAGTCGGGTTGAAGAACAGGGTGGCGGTGGTGCCGCTGACGGTCACGCCCTGCGCGTAGTCGGCGGCCGTCTGGGCCTGCACGATCGCGGGGCTGCCGAGGGAAAATGCCAGCAGGACGCCGAGTCCTGCGAGTTGTCTGATCATCGTTGTCTCCGGTCGTTTTGGGGACGACGCGTCCGCATGCGTCGGGTTCGGGGCGAGCGCATTTGACTCCCTGGAACCGCATTTCGGGTCACTTCATGAAAGCGGTTTCAAAGAATCCCCTGAACCGGGTATGTCCCGCGCGCGGCATCGCCGTTCAAGCTCAATTTCCCGACCGCGGCGGCCCGGGGGCCATATCAGGCTAAATTCAGGCCATGAGTATTCGTTCGTTCGCCGCCGACCTGCTGCCCGCCAAGCTGCACGGCCTGGCGCGCATTCCGACTGCTGCACCGCAGCATGCCGAGGTCACCACGTTCGCCGAGCTGTCCGAGAAGCTCACCTACCTGAGCAAGGCCGACCTGAAGAAGGTGCGCGAGGCCTACAAGTTCGCCGACCAGGCCCACCTGGGCCAGCTGCGCGCCAGTGGCATCCCCTACATCACGCACCCGCTGGCCGTCACCGGCCTGGTGGCCGACTGGAAGCTCGACGCGCAGGCGCTGATGGCCGCGCTGATGCACGACACCATCGAGGACTGCGGCGTCACCAAGCCCGAGCTCATCGACCTGTTCGGCGCGCCAACGGCCGACCTGGTGGACGGCCTCACCAAGCTCGACAAGCTGCAGTTCTCCACGCGCGAGGACGGCCAGGCCGAGTCGTTCCGCAAGATGCTGCTGGCGATGTCGCGCGACGTGCGCGTCATCCTCATCAAGCTGTGCGACCGGCTGCACAACATGCGCACGATGGACGCGATGGCCGCGGCCAAGCGCGCCCGCATCGCGCGCGAGACCATCGAGATCTTCGCCCCCATCGCGCACCGCCTGGGCCTGAACCAGATGTACCGCGAGCTGCAGGACCTGTCCTTCCGCTTCATGTACCCCTGGCGGTATGCCGCCGTGGCCAAGGCCCTGGAGCGCGCGCGTGGCACGCGGCGCGACATCGTCGACCGCATGCGGCGCGACGTGGAGAAGTCGTTCACCGAGGCGCGCACCAAGGTCACCGTGTACAGCCGCGAGAAGACCGTCTTCTCCATCTACCGCAAGATGCGCGAGAAGCACGCCGGCTTCGCGCAGGTCAACGACATCTTCGGCTTTCGCATCGTCGTCAACTCGCTGCCCGAGTGCTACCTGTCGCTGGGCACGCTGCACGGCATGTACAAGCCGGTGCCGGGCCGCTTCAAGGACTACATCGCGATCCCCAAGGCCAACGGCTACCAGTCGCTGCACACCACGCTGGTCAACCCGCTGGGCACGGCGGTGGAGTTCCAGCTGCGCACCGAGGAGATGCACGCGGTGGCCGAGGCCGGCATCGCGGCGCACTGGATGTACAAGGCCCTGTCCAAGGACGGCAAGGAAGGCCAGCGGCCCGACGAGGCGCAACGCCTGGGCGCGATGTGGCTGCAGTCGCTCATCGACATCCAGAGCGACTCGCACGACTCCAGCGAGTTCCTGGAGCACATCAAGATCGACCTGTTCCCCGAGGCCGTGTACGTGTTCACGCCCAAGAGCAAGATCCTGGCGCTGCCGCGCGGCGCCACGCCCATCGACTTCGCCTACGCCATCCACTCCGACGTGGGCGACCATTGCGTGGCCGCCAAGGTCAACGGCGAGCCGGTGGCGCTGCGCACCGAGTTGAAGAGCGGCGACGTCGTCGAGGTGAGCACCTCGCCCAACGCACGCCCCAATCCGGCGTGGCTCAACTCCGTGCGCACCGGCCGCGCGCGATCCAAGATCCGCCACTTCCTGAAGAACCTGGAACACGAGGAGTCGATCCTGCTGGGCGAGAAGCTGCTCACGCAGGCGTTGCGCAACGAGGGCATGACGGTGCCCGCCGACGACGACGAGCACGCCGGCCTGTGGCAGTCGCTCACGCGCTGGAGCGGCAGCCGCAGCCGCGCCGACCTGATGGTGGACATCGGCCTGGGCCGCAAGATCGCCTCCATCGTGGCCAAGCGGCTGGCGCAGCTGCTGGGCGAGCGCGGCACGCGGCCCGGCGCCATCGCCCTCACTCTGGGCCGCTTCGCCGACAACGAGGTGCAGGTGGGCCAGAACGTGGTCGAGATCGACGGCAGCGAGGGCGCGTCGGTGCAACTGGCCACCTGCTGCCGCCCGATCCCGGGCGACGAGGTGGCAGGCTACTTCGGCGGCGAAGGCCTCACCGTGCACACCCAGGAGTGCACCATCGGCAAGCGCCTGCGCGAGCGCGACGGCGAGCGCTGGATGGACGTCGACTGGGCCGAGGTGCTCACGCGCCCGTTCGAGACCTCGGTGAGCGTGCTGGTGCAGAACACCAAGGGCGCGCTGGCGCAGGTGGCCCAGGCCATCAGCGCGGCCGAGGCCGACATCACGCACATCGACATGAGCGACGAGCGCGCCGCGGAGACCACCGACCTGCGCCTGCTGGTGAGCGTGCGCGACCGCCTGCACCTGGCCGACGTGCTGCGCACGCTGAAGCGCACGTCGTCGGTGTTGCGCGCCGCGCGCGTGAAGCCTTGAGCTGGCTCGTCGAGCGGCGCCGCCTGTTGCTCGCCGGCGCGGTGGTCGCCGCCGCGCTGCTGGGCGGCGTGATCTTTGCCGCGCACGACGCGAAGCATCGCATCCTGCAGGCACTGGGGCCGCGCACCACGGTGGGCTCGATCTCGCTGAACTACCCCACCGTGACGCTGCACGACGTGCGCGTGGCGGCCAGCGACACGCCGGGTGCGTGGCCGTCCGGCGAAGAGTTCAGCGCCAGGCAGGTGGCCGTGGACATCGGCGCCGCCAGCCTGTGGGCCTACCGCCGCGGCGAGCCGCTGGCGATCGCCGACGTGCGCGTGTCCGACGGCACGCTGGCGCTGCTGCGCACGCCCGGCCACCTCACGATCCTGCCGGCGCTGCGCGACACCTCGCGCGCCAACGCCGTTCGGATGCAGGCCCCGGCAGGCGCGCCGGTCACTTCGCTGATCCTGCAGCACATGCGGTTCGACCGCATGGCCGTGGACCTCTACGACACCACGCTGGAGGGTGCCCGCACGCAGCACCTGCACTTCGACGGCGTGCACGGCACCGTGTCAGGCCTCGCCCTGCCGGCGATCGCGCAGCCGATCGCGCTCGACCTCGCGGGCACGCTCAAGGGCGTGGAGCGCGACGGCCAGGTGTCGCTCGAGGGCAGCCTGACGCCGGCCGCGCACGACGCGGCGCTGGCGATCCGGCTGGCCGGCGTCGACATGGTGACGCTACAGGCGTACCAGCTGCGCCTGGGCGGGCGCAGCGTGCGCCACGGCACGCTGGATCTCTCGATGGATGCGACCGTGGCGAACCGTGCCTTGCACGCGCCGGGTCAGCTCACGATCACCGGGCTCGAGTTCGGCGAAGCCGAGGCCCACCCCTTCGCGGGCGTCGAGCGGCGAGCCGTGCTGGCGGCATTGAAGCGCGACGGCCGGATCTCGTTGAAGTTCACGCTCGACGGCCGAACCGATGATCCGAAGTTCTCGCTGGACGACCCCCTCGCGCTACGCCTGGCCACCGGGTTGGGCGAAGCGGCGGGCGACGGCGTGAAAGGCGTCGTCAACACGTTGAAGGGCCTGATCACCCGTTGACCTGCACATGCCTGACCCCTTCGGCCCATCTCAGTCCCCGGGCTTGTAGATCGGATCCGGCAGCGAGGCGATCACGCCCGCCATGTCCAGCACGAGCTTGCCCGAGCCATGGCCGTGTTCGAGCGCCTCGAACGCCGCCTTGGCCTCGCCGTACGCGAACTGCCGGGCGATCTGCGGTCTCACCTTGCCCGACTCGATCAACGCGTCGATCTCGCGCAGCTGGTCGGCCTTGGACTCGGCCGTGTAGCGCATCGCTCGCACGCCGATCGCGGCAGCCTTCTCCCTGGACGGCTCCTGCACGGTGGAGACCAGCGTGCCGCCTTTCTTCAGCACCGACCACGACCGCTCCTGCGTGTCGTCCCCGATCAGGTCGTAGACGAGGTCGATGTCGCGCAGCTTGTTCTCGAATCGCTCGGCCTTGTAGTCGATCACCTCGTCGGCGCCCAGGCTGCGCGCGAAGGCCACGTCGTCCGGGGACACCGTGGTGATGACATGGGCGCCGCGCGCCTTGGCGAACTGCACCGCGAGGTGGCCCACGCCGCCGGCGCCGGCGTGGATCAGCACGCGCTGGCCGGCCTGCAGGCCGCCGTGGTCGAACAGCCCCTGCCACGCGGTGAGGCCCGCCAGCGGCACGGCCGCCGCGACCAGGCGGTCGATGGTGCCGGGCACGCGCACGAGCTCGTCGGCGCGCGCCACCGTGTACTGCGCGAAGCTGCCGTGCTCGATCTCCAGCAGGCCGTGCACCAGCGTGCCGGCCGGCCAGGCCGGGTCGTCGGAGTGCGCCACGGTGGCGCAGAAGTCGCGGCCCAGCACGTAGGGCAGCTTGTCGTCCTTCACGAGCGGGTACTTGCCGTCGCGGATCTTGTAGTCGACCGGGTTGAGGCTGGCGGCCTCCACCTTCAAAAGCACCTCGCCGGCCCGGGGCTCGGGCACGGCGGTCTCGGCGAACTCGACCACTTCGGGGCCGCCGAAGCGGCGGATCAGGAGGGCGTGCATGGTGCGGGGCGGCGTAGGCATGGCGGGTTCCTCGGGACGATTTCAGGTCGTCTCGAGGCGGCAAGCCATGCGCCCGCGCCTGCCTGCGCGAGACGCCTGTCAGCGCGCGGGTGCGAGCGCGGGCGCGCCCGCGGCCACGGCCGCGCGCTCGGCGGCCAGCGTCTCGGTGGACAGCAGGTGCCCGAACAACGCGCGGGCGCCGAACAGCAGCACCCCGCCGACCGCCACCAGCACGGCGTGGAGCGCCCAGAAGTCGCGGTTGGACCACACGTCCATGAAGCCGGCCAGCCAGCCCGCCACGCTGAACGACGCGAACAGGTGCAGGTAGTAGATGCCGATGGCCAGGCCGACGAGCTGGCGCGGCGCCACGCGCGAGAACAGCGCCAGGCTGATGCCCAGCACGTTGGAGAAGCCGATGTCGTTGAGGATGGTGAACGCCAGCGTCCAGATCGGGCCCACCTTGGCATGCGTGGTATCGACGATCGCACCGGCCACGGCCATCAACGCCGGGCCGCCGGCCGAGATCAGAGAGCCGATGGCCATCTTGGTCAGCTCGTCGGGCTCCTCGCGGCGCCGGCTCCACCACAACCAGAACGCGATGGTGGCGGCGCCGGTGATGGTGCTCACGACGGCGTCGACCATCGCCAGCCACGTGACGGGCACCTGCCAGCCGAACATCAGCAGGTCCATGTGCTTGTCCGACCACACGCTGAAGCCCAGGTTGAGCTGGGTGTTGCCGATGACGGACAGCACCATGACGGGCAGCAGGCAGACGAGCAGCACGAGGCGCTTGAGCTCGGCGCGGGTGAGGGGCGGCTGCGCCACCGTGGTGTCGCCCGAGCGCGACGCCGGCTCTGGCGGCAGCCAGCGGCGACCCGCCAGGTAGGTGGCCAGGCCGATGAGCATGCCCACGCCGGCCGCGCCGAAGCCCCAGTGGAAGCCGACCTTCTCGCCCAGCGTGCCGCACACGATGGGCGCGGCGATGACGGCGATCTGCACCGCCATCAGGAAGATCTGGAACGCGGTGGCGTTGCGCTTGTCGTCGGGTCCGTAGAGCGCGCCCACCTGCGCCGCGATGTTGCCCTTGAAGCAGCCCACGCCCGCCAGCAGGCAGGCGATGGCGATGAAGAAGCTGGCCTCGAACGCCATCATGAAGTGGCCCAGCGCCATCAGGCACGCGCCGAGCACCACCGTGCGCGTGCGCCCCAGCAGCCGGTCGGCCACGATGCCGCCGAAGATCGGCATGAGGTAGACGAGGCCCGAGTACAGGCCCGCGATGAACAGCCCCAGCTGCAGCGGCGTGCGCGGCCCGAAGGAATACTCCACGGCCGCGCGCACGGCGCCGATGCCCATCACGCTGCCGATGTGCTCCGGCAGGAACAGGTACTTGGTGAGGTACAGGGCCAGCAGGATCTGCATGCCGTAGTACGAGAAGCGTTCCCACAGCTCGCAGGCCGACAGCCAGGCGAGGCCCACGGGGTGGCCCAGGAACGCGGTGTCCCGGCGCGGGTGCGCGGGATCGAAGAAGGGGGCGGCAATCGACAAGACGGCTCCGGTCAATGGAAAGGGTCAGCGCTTGAGCAGCTTGACCTCGAACACCTTGGGCCAGAACTTGCCCGTCAAGAACAGCCGCTTCGTGGCCACGTCGTAGGCGATTCCGTTGAGCACGTCGGTGTGCTCGGGGATGAAGTCCTTCTTCGGCAGCAGGCCCTTGCAGTCGATCCAGCCCACCACGTCGCCCGTCTTCGGATCGATGCGCGCGATGCGGTCGGTCTGCCAGATGTTGGCGTAGATCTCGCCGTCCACCCATTCGAGCTCGTTGAGCTGCTCGACGGGCTTGCCCTGCGCGGTGACATGGATGCGGTGCGACTCCACCAGCGTGGTCGGGTTCAGGAAGCGGAGGTCGGCGGTGCCGTCGCTCATCACCATCTCGGTGTCGTCGTGCGTCAAGCCCCAGCCCTCACCGGGATAGCCGAACTGGCCCTTGGTGTCGAAGCTCTCGAGGTCGAGCACGTAGCCGACCTCCGCCTTCCACGTGAGGCCCACCAGGCGGCCGTTCCACGGCGCGATGCCCTCGCCGAACATGTCGGCCGGCAGCGTGGCGCGCTGCACCACCTGGCCGGTCTCCAGCTTGACCTTGCGCACCGACGAATGGCTTTCGAGGCCGGTGCTCTCGTACAGGTACCCGTTGAGGTAGAAAAGGCCTTCGGTGAAGGCGTTGATGTCGTGCGGGTACGCGTGCACCACCTGCACGCCGTAGACGGGAATCTGCTTCGCGGACGCGGCGTGAGCGGGCGTGGCAAGCGACGAGGCCGCGGCGAGCAGCGCCGCGGCGATCAGGGAAAGAGCCTTCATTCCAATGGATCCGGTTTCAATGGTTGTCAGGACGCGGCCGGCGCCGGGTAGCGCACGGCGAGCACCTCGATCGTCTCGACGCCCACCGGCGTCACCAGCTGCAGCGTGTCGCCCTCGCGCGATTTGAGCAGCGTACGCGCGATCGGCGACACCCAGCTGACCTCGCCCTGTAGCGAGTCCACCTCGTCGATGCCCTTGATGGTGACGGTGCGCTCGTCGCCCGCGTCGTTGGCGTAGGTGACGGTGGCGCCGAAGAACACCTGGTCGCTGCCGAAGTGGGCCGACGGATCGGCCACGACGGCGATGTCCAGCCGCTTGATCAGGAAGCGGATCCGGCGGTCGATCTCGCGCAGGCGCTTCTTGCCATAGATGTAGTCGCCGTTCTCGCTGCGGTCGCCGTTGGACGCGGCCCAGTGCACGATCTCGACGATCTTCGGACGCTCGTCGTCGATCAGGCCCAGCAGCTCGGCGCGCAGGCGGTCGTGCCCCGCCGGCGTGACGTAGTTCTTGCCGCCCGCGGGCAGCGCCGGCAGCGACGGGCCGTCGTCGTCGTCATCGCCCTCGGGCTCCTTGGTGAAGGCCTTGTTCACGATTCGGCCGCCTTGTCCCCGTACGCGGCCAGCGTCTGCTGCAGCTGCTCGCGCACCTGCTCGACCAGCTCCGGAGGCGACAACACGCGCACGTTGGGCCCGTGGCGCAGCACGTCCATCACCAGCTCGGTGTGGTCGGAGTACGGGAGGCGCATGCGCAGCGAGCCGTCGGCCTCCGGCGTCAGCTGCTGCTGTGGATGCCACTCCTCCTGCGCCACCCATGGCGCGGCCTCGGCCGAGAAATGCAGCGTGGCCTGCCGCAGCCGCGCCCCGCCGAAGATGCCGTAGCCCTGGTCGAGTGCCGATTCCACCTCGGACATCGGCAGTTCGCGTGCCGGCTCGTCCAGCACCTTGGCCGTGCGCACGGCGTCGAGCGCGAAGCGGCGCAGGCCCCCGCTGGCGTGGCACCAGGCGTCGAGATCCCAGGTGTTGCGGTAGTGCAGCAGGCGTTGCGGCGACAGCACGCGCTCCGACTCGCTGCGCTTGCTGCGCGTGTAGTAGCTGATGGTGAGGCGGCGCCGGCTCAGCACGGCGCTGACGGCCTCCTCGAACCAGCGGCTCGCCACGGCCCTCTTGGCCGGGTTGACGATCCGCACGCGGCGCATCAGGGTCTGGGCCTCGTCGCCGCTGGCGCCCAGCATGCCGTGCAGCTTGTCCAGCAGCGGCTGCAGGTGGCGACCCAGCACGCCCCCGTCGTCCAGGCCGGCGATGAGTTGGTGCATCGTCAAGAGCGCGTGAAGTTCCTTTTCCGAGAACCACACGCCGGGCAGCTCGTGCGTCTTCGCGCCGGGGCGCGCCGCCGGCCCGCCATTGACGGCCACGGCGCCGCCATCGGCGAAGCGATACACGTTCTCGTCCCGGGCGTAGACGATGGGCGCGTCCATGCGGTCGCGCAGGTATTGCAGGTCGCGCTTGAGCGTCGCGGGCGACACCTCGAGCTCGGAAAGCAGCTGCTCGAAGCTGACGCCCGACTGCCGCTTGATGAGCAGTTCGATCCGGTAGAAACGTTCGGTTCGGTCCATGGGCCTGCATTTTGCCGTACCAGCTCATCGCATGAGCTTGTGGGACGCCAAACTGCCTTCACTGTCAGATCAAACCGAGGACGACACCATGAACCAGGCCACCTTCAACTTCGCCCCCAAGAGCAAGCGTACCGACGTCGGCGCGCAGCACATGATCGGCGCGAAGCCCCCGGTTCGTGAACAGGCCCCGGCCAACGACGTCGATCCCGGCGATGTGATCGGCTTCGAATACGCCCGCTACGCGCTGGTGCCGCCGGCGCCCTGCCTGTGGCCCGGCCACCCGATCCGCGAAGGCTGGGAGCGCGGCCGCCGCCTGATGACGCGCCGCACGCGCCCGGCCACCCTGGCCGTCACGCGCTGGCTGGCGTTGCGCCTGGCCGCCTGGCAACGCGGCGAGGCCTTCGACGACCACCAGATCACGCCCCAGGTGCTGCGCTCGCTGGAGGTCGCCACCCATTGCCCCATCACCGGCCGCGCGCTGCAGGACGACGCCTGCGTGGCCCCCATCGACCTGCGCCGCGGTTGGGCCGCCGGCAACCTGGTGCTGCTGAGCCCCGGCATCGCCGAACGCTGGAAGACCATCGACTGGGAGATGGCCAAGGACGCGCTGGCGCGCGCCGAGGCCGAGCCCGAGACGCTGGTCGAGGGCCTGCCGCTGCGCCACTGGCGCCGCGTCGTGGCGCTGAAATCGCTCGCCACGCCGCTGCCGCACGACGAGGCCGCCAGCATCCCGCTGCACGTGCTGCCGCCCAACCGCATCCGCCTGGTCAACCCGATCCAGGAGCTCCAGGCCGTGCTCACGCTGCAACTGGCCGTTCCGGGCTGGGGCCAGCGCGCCCGCGGCCTGGCCGACTCGATGCCCGTGGCCCTGCGCAACGAGTTCAACCTGTTCTTCAACTCGCTGCTGGCCCAGGCGCTGCGCCAGAACCAGGGCGCCGCCAAGACCGAGATGCGCGACGCGCTGGCCGCGGCCTGGGGCGACGCGGTGGTGATGCGACGCTGGTTGCGCTTCACAGCGCTGGCCGACGCGACGCTGGCCGAGACGCTGGTGGAGCGTCTCACGCGCGAACCGATGCCGGGGCTCTATGTGGTGCGGCATGGCGAGGTCGAGGCGCAGCAGGCGATGGCGGCTTGACAACTGGTGCGCGCGCGGCGACCGCGTCAGGCTGGCCGACGTCACTTCAGCCGACGTCAATCGTGGCGCGGCACAAACCAGGCAATCGCCAGGATTCTTGCGGTTTGCGGCCTACGGCAGCGTGATCGTCGCAGACTCGCCGTTCAGTTCCTTCTGCAGCAGGTCGTCGACCGAGCGCACCACGGCGGCATTGGCGTCGCTGCGCCCTTCCATGAACAGCTGCAGCAGGATGTGGCCGCAGAGGCGATTGATCCGGCCGGGGTTGCCTCCGCAGCGCGCGTGGATCTCGGCAATCGTGTTCGCGTCGAAGACGGGTCGCCCCGTCCCGCCCGCAAGACGCAGGCGACCGAGGATGTAGTCGCGCGTGTCCGTGTATTCGAGCGGCTCGACATGCACGGGCGGATTGATGTTCAGGGGCCGTCCGAGTCGGTGGAGCTCCTCGACGGCCGGGGGTGCGAAGCGCCCGACAAGAACGACGTGCAACGCGGCGCGACCCTCGACGCGTACCGCTGCCAGCTTGCGCAGGCGCGTCAAGGCATCGAGGCCCAGTCGATGCGCCTCATCCACCAGCAGGAGCGCGTCGCGCCCTTCGCGAACGAGGGCCTCGAGTCGCTGGAGGAGGCTGCCCAGCGGCGGAAGGGCGTGGGTGCTGCGCATGCCCAGCGCGCGGCCGACGCCATCGAGCAGCCCGTCGCCCTCCAGGCGCGTGAGCCGCAGCTCGCCGACCGTGTGGCGCGCCGGATTGACCTCTTGCAATATTCGCCGGGCGACCGTGCTCTTGCCGATGCCGAAGTCGCCGAAGAGCGGCGTGAAGTCCTTTCCTCGGCGGGATGCGTCCAGCAAGGCATGAATGACCGCCCGTTGGGATGCCAGCTCGACGTGGAAATTGGGGTCGGGACCGATTCGAAACGGCATGTCGGCCAACCCGAAGTGGGCTTGGTATATGGTTGCCTCCGGGGGCCGCCCGAAATTCGCGCTGGGATCAGTTGCCTTGAAACATAAGCAGCCCTGGAAGCGTCGTCAATCCCACGTTGGTCCGGGACGGGTTCCGGCGCACCGCTGGCGCCGGTCGCCCGGCCCTACCCGCGCGATTCGCGCGTCATCGCCAGCTCGATGTCCTCGAGCTGCCCCTTCGCGTGCTGCACGCCATCCTTGGCGGCGAGCGACATCAGCCGCATCGCTTCGCGCAGGTCGCGATCAAGGCCGCGGCCGTCGGCCGTCAATACCCCCAGGTGGTACCAGGCGGCGGGGATCTTTTTTTCGGCCGCCTGCTTGTACAGCGTCACCGCACGTTCCAGGTCCTGCGGCACGCCGCGGCCGCGCTCGTACTTGCCGGCGAGCATGATCAGCGCCTCGCCGTGGTCGTGCTGCACCGCGCGCTCCAGCCAGTAGATGGCGCGCTCGTCGTCCTGGGGCACGCCGTCGCCGGTGCTGCAGTGCATCGCCATCTCGTACTGCGCCTGCGCGAAGTCGCCAGCCGCGGCCTGGGCCAGCAGGGCCACGCAGCGGGTCATGTCGTGGCGCACGCCCTTGCCGATGCGATGCATCCACGCCAGGCGGTAGGTGCCGTGCGCGTTGCCGGCCTCGGACGCGCGCGTGAGCAGCTGCACGGCCTGCGCGGTGTCCCCGGGCACGCGCAGGCCCGTCTCGAGCTCCTGGCCCAGCCGCGCCAACGCGGACGGGTAGCCCTTGTCGACCGCGCTGCGCAGCAGCGCCATTCCCTTGGGCACGTCGGCCTTGACCGTGTCGCCCTCCAGGTGGAGGACCGCCAGCGCGAGCTGGGCCGCGGCGCTGCCGGCGTCGGCGGCCGATTGCCACAGCTGCTTGGCGCTGGCCTGGTTGCGCGGGGCCACCAGGCCCTGCCACATCAGGTTGGCCAGCGCGTGGCCGGCGTGGGCCGGCGTCAGCAGCGGCGACTTCTCGGCGCGCGGGCGCGCCGACTGGCGGATGCGCTGTTCCAGCCAGGCGATGCACTCGGTGCCATGGTCGGCGGGGCTGCGCGAGACGAACACCACGCCCTCCTGCATCTGCGTGGACGTGGCGCTGCGGCGGAGACCGCGCGCGTCCTTGAACACGCAGGCCATGTGGCCGTCCGGGCCCGGCACCACCTGCACCACGCGGCCCGGGTACAGCCCGCCGTCGGTGAGCACCGCGTCGCCCACGCGCACCTGCTCGCCGCTTGCGTACGACGGCTGCACGCCGACGGCCGCCGGCAGCAACGAGGGCACCTCGCGCCGGCCCTGGTAGAAGTCGACCCAGCCCTTGCCGGACGGCCAGCGCACGCCATGCAGGCCGCGCTTGACCGCCACGTACAGGCGCAGGAACTGATCCTCTGGAACGCTGAACTCCCAGACCGACGGGTCGAGGATGGCGAACGGCTGGCCGTTGGTGGCGGGCTGGAACCGGAACGCCATGCGCAGGCGCAGCGGCGAGTTGCCGTAGGCCTGCACCGTCACCGAGATCGCCTCCACGCGCTTGCCCGACGAGTTGATCGACGTCGCGTGCGCGAAGGCCTTCCACGTGGCGCCCTCGGCGTTGTCCTTCAGCGCCGCCTCGCCGCGCGCCACGGCATCCTCGCCGTCGAAGGCCAGCGTGGTGGTGGCCACGCGCTGGCCGCGTGGGTGCTGCCAGGTGATCTGCGGCATCGCGGGACGTCCTTCGGCCACGGCGCCCATCATCGTGCTGGCGGTGACGCCCAGCACCCGGGCCGCGTTCCACCAGGCCATCGGCAGGTCGTACTCGAGCTCTCTGGCCACGCTCAGCAGGTAGTCGGACGCGGTGGCGTACTGGCCCAGGCCCAGCTCGAACACACGGTCGTGCAGCCACACCAGCGGCAGGAACAGCAACCCCTGGTCAGGCGCCAGCGCCACCAGGCGCGTGAACGGCGTGTCGGAGATGTTGGCCCAGTCGGCCACCGCCTTGCGCCCGGAAGCGGTGTCGTGCCAGTCGATGTGCACCCCGGTGCGGCGCGTGAGCACCGACATCAGGTAGAACGCCAGCAGCGACAGGAAGTTGCGACCCGCCGGATCGGCGAGGAACTCGTCGTGCACGGGCCTGGCCCGCTCGCGGATGGCCTTGAGCAGCAGGTCGAGGCGATCGAGGCTTTCCTCCGAGCCATCGAGACGCGCCTGCTGCAGGGCCTTGCCGAATTTCCAGCCACCCTCCACCTCGCCGCCGCGGGCATAGGTTTCGAGGAATAAGCGTGCTGTCTCGTTCAAGCGGCCTCCCAGCCGTCATCATTTTACGTCCCGTCGAGGGGACGGCATGAATGTAACGGGAGAAGCGTGGTGGTGGACGCACACTCACGTGGAAAAGTGCAGCGTTGCGCAACTGCCGGGCGTGGATGGGTGACCCCCGGTTCGCCGTTCCACGCCCGGCCTGCCAGCGGACCACATTCGCTGGTGGAAGAACTCTGCGAATTTTGCCAGGTGGTCTGGCTTCGTCGGGCCGTCGAGGCACGTCCTGTCATCCTGCGCGCAGTCGCAGGATCCACCCCAGGAACACCGTCGTTCGCCAGCATGGATCCTGCGACTGCGCGCAGGATGACCCGGTTGGCACGCTGATGACCCGGTTGGCGCAGCGATGTCCCAGCTGGCACGGTGATGACCGGTTGGCGGGGCGACGACCCGGTTGGCGGGGCGACGACCCGGCTGGCGGGGCGACGACCCGGCTGGCGCGGCGATGACGCTGTTGCCGAGGTGATCTCCGCCTTCGTTGGTCACGACAAGGAGCGTTGGCGTCGCGACGCGAAGTTCGCGTCAGACCCGTTTGCACGTGAGCCGGCCGGCCGCGGGCTTCGTCGCGGCCTCGATGGCCCGACGAAGCCAAGACCACCTCACAAATTCGCGGACTTCTTCCCGCAGCGAATGTTGTCCGCCGGCCGCCCATGGTTGGAACGACGAACCGGGCGAGTCTCTTTGGTGAGGTCAAGGAGGAGCCGCGCCGCAGGCCGGCGGGGGACACGAACAAAAGAGACTTGCCCGGTGAGTCGTGACTGATCCAACGCGCCCCGCATACCGCCAAACCAGCGCCCCTCCACAATCGGCACTGAAACAATTCAGTCGATGCGCGCCATCGTATGGAACGGCAGGCGCGGGCCGCGCGGCCAGTTGCCGGTGGAGTCGCCGTAGCCGAGGTTGATGAGGAAGTTGGACTTCCACTTGCCCTCGGGGAAGAACGCCGCGTCGACGGCGGCGTTGTTGAAGCCGCTCATCGCGCCGGAGTCGATGCCCAGCGCGCGGGCGGCCACGATCAGGTAGGCGCCCTGCATGCTGCTGTTGCGCATCGCGGTGGATTCGATGAAGCCCGCGTTGCCGTGGAACATGTCGCGCGCGCCGGGCATCGCCGGGAACTGCGTGGGCAGCTGCTCGTGGAACTCGGTGTCGTAGGCCACGATGGCGGTGACCGGCGCGGCCATCGTCTTGTCCACGTTGCCGCCCATCAGCGTGCCCTTGAGCTTTTCCTTGGCCTCGGCGCTGCGCACGAACACGATGCGGCCCGGCTGGGCGTTCATCGAGGTGGGGCCCCACTTCATCAGGTCGACCAGCGAATGCAGCGTGGCGTCGTCGATCGGACGCGACTGGAATTTGTTGAACGTGCGGGCGTCGAAGAACAGTTGCTTCAGCGCGGCGTCGTTGAGGGCTTCGGACATGGTCGGTTCCTGGATCGGTTGTGAGGGATCGAGACGCATTTTCCCCCAGGCGGCGTGCCCCTCCGTGCAGCCAAGTCGAAGGCCCCATTCAAAATCGGTCAACGCCGCCGTTCCCCCCGGTGGGCACGGCCGCGGACACAATCGTCTCCATGCGCCAACCTGTCCCCCTCGATCGCTGCACCCGTCTCCTCAACCACGGCCCCACGGTGCTGGTGAGCGCCGAGCACGCCGGCCGCCGCAACGTGATGGCGGCCGCCTGGTCGATGCCGCTCGACTTCACCCCGCCCAAGGTAACGGTCGTCCTCGACAAGCAGACCTTCACACGCACCCTCCTCCTGGCCAGCGGGCACTTCGTGCTGGCGGTGCCGACGGCGGCGATGGCCGCCCTCACCGACCGCGTGGGCAGCGTCAGCGGCCGCGACGTCGAGAAGTTCAGCGACGTGCTGGCCCACGCCGAGCCGGGCCCCGCCACGGGCGCGCCGCTGGTCGACGGCTGCATCGCCTGGCTGGAATGCCGCCACATCCCCGAGCCGCACAACGAGCAAACGTATGACCTGTTCATCGGCGAGGTGGTGGCCGCGTGGGCCGACGACCGCGTGTTCCGCGACGGCCGCTGGCATTTCGACGGCGCCGACGCCTCGCTGCGCTCGCTGCACCACATCGCCGGCGGCCACTTCTTCGCGATCGGCGACGAGGTCGAGTACACGCCGCTCGAGCCTACCGAAGGCTGACCGTCATGCGCTTCCAGGCCGGATCCTGGAACCTGTAGAACGCCTTGAGCGATCCCGGTGCATCGGCCGCCTTCTCCGTGGCCAGCGTCTGGCCATCAAGCAGCTCGTAGGTGCGCGCGGGCTTGTTGCCGCGCTGCGGATCGCGCACCTCGCGCGCGGCCAACACCTGTCCCGTGGCCGGCACCCAGCCCGCGAACTCCACGTAGCCCACGTCCGAGGCCTCGGTGGACGGCGGCAGCACCTGCAGCGTCCAGCCGGCCGGCGTGGCGCGGAACATCCACAGCTCGCGCCAGGTGGCCAGCGGCTGCACGGCCAGCGTCAGGGCGCTCGAGCCCGCGTTCACGCGCGCGGACGCCGTCCACACGGTGCCGAAGGTGCAACGACGCGCCAGCGGATGGTCGGCGGCATGCTTCGCGTCGATCAGCAGCACGCACGTCTCGCCCGGCTGGCCCGGCTGCGTGACCACGCGCAGGCCGGTGGTCGCGGGCGCGAGCACCTGCTCCGCGGCCCAGCGCGACGCGCCCACGCGCATGGCGGCGTCGGTCCACGCGGACTGGTCGTCGTCGGCCAGCTCGGTCTTGTCGACACCCGCCAGCGCTTCCAGCGCCTCGTTGCCGGCCATGCGCACGTCGTCGGCCGTGAGGCCCGCCAGGCCGGCCGGCGCTGCGCCCCCCTCCACCACCAGGCGACGGCTGTCCTCGAACGCCAGCGTCGACCACACCCCGGCCTGGCGCAGGCGGATGCGGTTGCGCACGTACGGCGGCAGGTCGGCCGCGGGCACGCGCGCCAGCAGCACGGCGCGGGCGCGGTCGGCCTGCCAGCGTTGCAGCGGCGGCGTGCTGTCGGCGATGCAGTCGGGGCGCGTCAGCGCCAGCGCGGCGCGCGCCGATTGCTCCGGCGTGGGCGCGAGCGCGGCCACGTGGCGGAACGCGTCGCCGTCGTAGCAGAGCCAGACGTGGGCGTCGCGCTCCAGGCTGGCGAAGTGGATGCCCAGCCCCGCGGCCACCTCGATCTGCGCCGCGATGTTCGGCTCGCCCGGGCGCACCGGCGCGTTGGCCGCATTCGTGGCGGCCACGTTGGCGCGCCACGCCAGGCGCTCGGCCATCGTGCCCATGGCGTCGAACGCCTCGGCCGTGATCGTGCCGGCGGGCGCGGCCTTCAGGTACGCGGCCGCCACGCCCAGGCCCAGCGACTCGGAGCCGCTGCGATCGCGCAGGAAGCGCACCAGCGCGAGCAGTTCGGGCGCCTCGTCGGGCGTGAGCGCGAGCGTGCGCACCGCGCCGGCGCGCACGTAGCCGCCGCGTTCGCGCGCGAGATCCCACACCTGCAGGTAGTCCATGCGCTCGCCGCGCACCTCCACCAGCTCGCCCTGCGTGAGCGTGGCCAGCGGCGTGCCGCCGCTGCGGGCGCCGCTGCGCAGCGGCAGCGCGTCCTGCATCACGAGGCCGTAGCGTGGCGCGGGCGGGGCGGCGTGCGCCGCCGGCGGGAACACGATGCAGGCCGTGGCCGCCAGCGTGGCCAGCACCCAGATCGCGAACGTGCGCACCGGGTTGCATTCCGGAAGCGGGTGACCGAAGTCGTGGCGGCGGTGCGTGAGGCGGTAGCCGATCTGGCCGCTGCCGCGCGAGGTGCGGACTCTCATTGCGGGTTCTCCTGCGGGGCGTTGTCGTCGTCGCCGTTGGCGGGCTTGGCCGGCGCGGGCGCGGGCGCGGGTGCGGGTGCGGGTCCCGCCGCCGGCGTGTTGCGGCTGCCCAGCAACGCCGAGCCGATGAAGCCGCCATCGGCCGGCGGCGGCGCGATGATCACCTGCACTTTGTCGGACAGCTTGTCGGCCATGGTCTTCTGGATCAGCAGCGGATGGCGCGTGATGAGCTCGCCCTCGCGCGCCATCTGCTCGCTGGTGGACTTGCCCACCTTGTCCATGCGGTACACCTCGGCATCGGCCAGCTTGTTGCGCGAATCGGCCTCGCCCGACGCCTCGATGCGGCGCGCCTCCGCGGTGCCCTCGGCGGTCTTGATGCGCGACACCTTGTCGGCCTCGGCCTCCAGCTGGCGTTGCTGGATCTGCTTCTGCTTGAACGGCAGCACGTGGGCCATCGCCTCTTCCTGCGCCTTCGCCGCGATGATCTGCTCCTGGCCGGCGGCCTCGGCGCCCTTCTCGCGGCGCACCTTGTCGGCCTCGGCCTCCAGCGCGGCCTGCTTCACCTCCTTGTCCTTCAGCTCGAGCGTGAAGCGCATCTTCTCGCTGGCCAGTTCCTCGGCCAGCAGCGACTCCATGCCGCGCCTGTAGTCGGGCGGCAGGTCGACCTTGCCGATCTGCACGTCGCGCAGCAGGATGCCGCTGGCGGCCAGCTTGGGGCGCAACTCGCCTTCGATCACCTGCTGGATCTCGGCGCGCTTGCTCGAGTAGATCTCGCGCACGGTGTAGCGCGTGAACACCCGGTAGATCACGCCGCGCACCGCGGGCGCCACCACCTCGCCGCCGACATCGGCCGGCAGGTCGCGGGCGATCGTGCCGATGCGGGCCGGGTCGAGCACGTAGTGCGCGGCGATGTCCACGCCGATCGACAGGCCCTCCACCGACTGGAACGGCGCGCTGCCGCCGGCCGACTCGCTGTCGGCGGGATGGAAGGTCTGTTCGTGCAGGTCGTAGACGCGCAGGTCGTGCAGGCCGGGGACCACGAACTCGGTGCCGGCTCGCACGACGGTCGCCTCGCCATTGAGGCGATTCATGCGCACGCCCAAGTCGCCGTTGGGCACGTTGCGCAGCGGCGGATGCGTCCACAGGCCCCAGGTCGCGGCCACCAGCACGGCGCCGACGACCAGCGGCCGCGGACGCACCCGCGACAGGCGCGCCGCGAGGCGATCGATGCGGGTGGGCGGAAACGGGGCGGCGGCGTCGATCGGAACGTGGTCGGTGTCGGTGTCGGTCATGTCGGTCTTCTCCTCGGTGTGTGGATGCATTCTTTCGAGCGCGCACCGAGCGTTCAACGACGCGCCGGGGCGACTGCATTCCGGCGCCCGGAGCAAACCTTCACGCCCGCGGCGCCGAGGCCGCCGGATAATCGACGCCTCCCCACCGAAAGGTCTGCCATCGTGTCGAACACCCCCCGCGTCGCGATCATCGAAGACGATCCGCCCACCAGCGACCAGCTGAAAGGGTGGATCCTGTCGGCGCGGCCGGGCCTGCAGGTCGACCAGTGGTTCACGCGCGACGACGCCGAGAGCGCCATCGCCCGCGAGCGCTACGACCTGGTGGTGATGGACATCGAGCTGGGCCGCGAGCGCCACGCCGGCGTGGCGCTGATCAACGCCATCAACAAGCAGCACGGTACGCCGGTGCTGGTGGTGTCTGCCATGCCGGCCACCATCTACCGCAGCATCATGAAGGCGCTCGATGCCTGGGACTACCTGCAGAAGACCACCTTCGAGGAGGCCGATTTCATCGACACGGTGCTGGAGATGCTGCGGGCCTCCAAGGACCGGCCCATCCCCAAGGCCGGCGGACCCACGACGGCCGTCGACCAGGAGCTGAGCATCGACCCGCTGGGCCAGGGCGCCGTGCTGTGGCGGGGCCACCGCGTCAACCTGCCGCTGACGGCGCAACGCATCCTGGCCGCGCTGCACCAGCATCGCGGCGAGGTGGTGTCCTACGACGACCTGTTCCAGGTGGTGAAGACGGGCCGCAACCGCGACAACGTGCGCAAGCACATCAGCACGATCCGCGAGGCGTTCCGCGATATCGAGCCCACGTTCGAAGGCATCGAGAGCGTGCCGATGCGCGGCTTCAAGTGGCTCGCCACGAAAGCATGACCTGGCGCCGACGCCTCGCCGCATGGCGCTGGCCCGGCCTCGCGTTCTTCCGCCTGCGGCTGTTCTTCCGCGGCGTGTTCCTGCTGCTGGCCGTGGCCACCGTCGCCATCGCGCTGTCGGTGCTGCAGGACGAGAAGGAGCTCAGCCACCGCAGCTATCGCGATGGCTTCGCCAAGACCATGGGGCAGGTGGCGGCACAGCTGCGCCATCCTGCGGGCCAGCTGGCGCTGCTGAATCCGCCGGGGCCGGCCGCGTCGTCGGCCGCGTCGGCCGGCGCCGTGCATCCGCTGGTGCTGCCGTTCTCGGCACTCGACTTCGACGACCACAACAAGGTGGAGCAGGCCGTTGAGATGGCCGGCTGCACGCGGCAATACCCTGGCGACGCCGCGCTGTGCGTGGCCCTCGGCAGCAACCCGTGGGCCGGCGGCTTCGTGTACGTGGTGGGGCATGCGCCCAGCCCGCCGCCGGTGGCGCATCCCACCGGCGAGCACGACCTGGCGCTGGCCAGCCGGCTGCGCGTGGACGTCACGTTGCGCGGTCGGCGCTACGCTTGGATCGCGCCGTTCGAGCCCGAGCCGGCCACCGCCGCCAACGTGGTGCGCGGCCGCCTCACCGGCTTCGCCGAGGACGCCGACGGCGGCATCCTGTCGCGCCCCGCGCGCGACTTCCGCGGCTGGCTGTGGCAAGGCGGCCCGTGCCTGGACGACGGCAAGGATCTCGACGCCTGTACCCGCCGCGCGTTCTTCTCGGTGCGCCTGCCGGTGGAGGTGCTGCACGAGGACGTCGTCACGTCGCCGCATCCTGTGTGGCCGCCGGCCGACATGAACCGCATCGACGTGCGCGTGCAGTGGCTCGCTCCGGGCGACGCCGCGCCGCTGTTCGACAGCGCGCGGCCTGGCGCGACGGCGCCGTTCTCGCTGTCCGACCTCGGCGCGCAGCTGCTGCCTGGAGAGACGCTGCAACTGAGCAAGCAGGGCGCCGGCCCCGTGTCCGTGCTCGCCACGATCAAGGGCGCGGCCCCGGCCCTGCCGCCGACGTCTAACTGGATGCCACAGGCCGTCAACGACTTCCTGGGCTACGCCGTGCGCGGCCTGCTGCGCCGCCTGCCGGTGGAGGACCAGGACGTGCCCATCGAGGCCACCGAGACCATCCGCACCGCCGTCGGCAGCTACGAGCTGCACGGCTTCGGCGATGAGCGCAGCGCCAATCGCGCGCTGGCGCTGGTGGCCACGCGCGTGTCGTGGTTCGTGGTGGCGATGCTGGTGGCGCTGGCGCTGGCCTGGGGCGCCATCGAGTGGACGATCATCCGCCGCATCACGATGCTCACCAAGCGCTCGCGCGCGGCCACCGCCGCGGTGATGGCCGACGGCGGGGACAGCCGCCGCTGGTCGACGCTGGACGTGGCCGACCTGCGCGGCCCCGACGAGCTGGGCGTGCTGGCGAGCAACCTCGCCGAGCTGATGCAGCGCGTGGACGAGAGCCTGCAGCGCGACCGCCTGCGCGCCGAGCGCGAGAAGGACCAGTGGATGGCCGTGGGCCACGAGATCATGTCGCCGCTGCAGTCGCTGATCGCGCTGCACGGCGCGCCCGACGACGCCAGCCGGCGCTACATCCTGCGCATGCAGCAGGCCATCCGCGTGCTGTATGGCAGCGCGTCGCCCAGCGAGGCGTTCGAGTCGACGACGCTGCAGCTGGCCACGCTGGATCTCGACGCGTTCCTGGCCGAGGTGGCCGCCAACGCGCCGCACGCCGGCATCGTCGACGTGCGCTACGACGGCCCGGGCGAGCCGGTGGTGGTGCGGGCCGACGAGTACCCGCTGGAGGACGTCATCACGCACGTGCTGCAGAACGCGCAACGCCATCGCCGCGTGGGCACGCCCGTCACGCTGCGCCTGCGCGTGGACGAGGCGCGCGCGGTCGTCGAACTGCACAACGAGGGCGATGCGATCCCGCCCGAGCTGATCGACCGGATCTTCGAGTACG